>NZ_JAJNRP010000001.1:0-333749 GCF_021083625.1 Schaalia sp. lx-100
TCACCACCAGACCTCAACCACGTACGAGGCAAATACTCATCCCGCTGATTCGGCACCACCTTATGATCCCCAGCCTGCGGCAACACATCCAACAACGTCAACGCCTCAATAGCCGTCAAACCCGTATTCGCCACCGAATACCGATAAAAAACAGAACCACCCAAATCCTGAGCAGGAGCAGACAAACTCCACCCATGCCCATCCAAAGACACCGACTTCTTCGGAACCAACTCCGCCGGAGGAGTAAAGACAATACGCATTTCGGAGCGCATGAAGCTCTCATTCGTATTTCCATCATCGTCCAGATCTAGCTGGTCTGTGTAAGTATTCGAGTTCCAGGTGTTACCCGCTGGCTTTACTAAATCATTGTTATCCCACAACGTGTAATACTCAACGAGGTTAACTTTGGGATTCATTTCCGCGTACAGTGTCGTATCCAAATCAAAATTGGAACGGACTCCCAGGGATGACCAGTCACCGTTTCCGTAACGTGACTCAACATCGCCATAGTTATACACCAGCGCGGTACGACCCGAATTCTTAAAATTCTGTATAACGGTCGGCTCAATCGGCTTCGGCAAAGCCTGACCATACATCCACGAACCTGTTGTGCGCAGATAATTCACACCCGGAGGCAACACCACCAGGTGACGCACATTACGGATAGGCTCATCTAGAGCACCCCACCTGCCAGAGACATTCGAATTCACATGATAATTACGCACACGCCCACAATTTTGCGGCGTAATAGTCGCAACCGTCAGATTCTCACCACTCGAATCCCTCTTATTCTCACAATTCTCATACACAATCGACATATCAGAATTAACGAGGCCCCACTGCGATCCAGTGAACATGCCCAGCGTAGGGGTAATGCCGTTGATGTACACATCATTATCCCAACGCCAGTGACCTGGTTCCGTCATCCTGACAACGGAAGCATCTGGGCTACCTAATGACACTTGGCCATCAGCATCATTAATATAGGACTGCTGCCCTTGATAGCCTTCTGCTTTCCACTTGGCTACTTCTTCTGCTACCGGATAAGCAGAAATAAGTAGTCGGTAGCGAACGTTATCCAATTCCAACGGTGTGGTGAAAGCTAAACGCAGGGCTTTATACTGACGTTGTTGGTCGCCAATCTCAATCCGCTGCCCCATCTTCACATCACGGGCAAGCTCAACCTCACTATCATCATCTTTCACACCATATAAAACATTCGAAACAGCATTGAATTTTGCAATCCAATCAGCTTTGCTCAATGGATTATCATTAATTGAATAGCTCGCTGTTTCATCCAGGCGGAAAGAGTTGTAGTACATTCTGGGGTCAAGCCCATAGTCACGGAATTCACGGTAATAACTCTTAACACCGCTGCCTTGTGCTGGTTTTCCATCAACTTCCGCAAGCTTGTTATTTATATTAGAGAAATCAATTCGCCAACGGATAAGATCCTTCTGCTCATCTGCAGCATTAATAGCTTCTTTGTCGGTGCCGCGATAGAACTTTTCATTGTAGTAGGTGAAATTTCGGTCAACTACCCACTTCGAGATTTCGTTGCGCCCCTCTGGTTTCGGTGGCACATACAGAACAGGCCTAAATGTAGCTGCGGCAGTGGTTTCTGGTAGCTGTTGCTCACTGGAGAGGCCCGGATCAACTGTCGCTACCATAGTGTTCACGTGTTTTAATTGTTCAGCTTTCGTAGCATCTGTGTACACGCGCGCGTTATTGAATTTCAAGAAAATCTGCTTGTAGTAGCCACCACATTCATTCTGGAAGTAGGCTTTCCCTTCCCACGTGGCACTATGGCTTGACTCATCGTATGTCCAGCCTTCTGAAAGTGAACGTTCAGCTAAAGTTGCATCCTCTGGCAGTTTATCGACGAATTTTACCTTTGTCGGTTGGAAGCGACCGGTACCTGAAGGAGCAGCTTCATTGCCAGCAGGTTTTACGCACAGTTCATATTGGAACACCCTGTTCCAATTCGCAGGCGTATGAGTATCATCGGTGCCTTCACGGTAAGTGAAATCTGCCTCGGAATAGAATGCACCTCGCGGCTTTTCGAGGTGCCGATCCCAGGTCCAGATGGTTCGTTTTGAGGGAGTAAACTTATCAGCAGCCTTCGCAGTGAAAGTGACTGAATCTTCCTTGATGACTCGACCATCTTCGCCAATCAGTTTCCATGTAGGAGTAACTGTGATGCCGGTAGGCGTAACGTGGTTTCTGAAGTTAAAAGAAAATGGAACCGCTGTTTTCAAGCCACCCGTGATTTTATCGAAACTGTAATCAATACACCAGGCGTCATCTGTTTCTCGACGAGTTGAGCCTTGCGCCTGTGAGGAGTCCACAAATCCTGGCTTCTCCAGATAGTTAGATTTCGGCACGCACAGTTCAAGTTTGGCATTCGGAATATTCACGCCTGTACCTGAAACAGCGAACTGCGGATACATATTAATGATCTCGCCCGACCAGTATTCCAGTTTTTTCTCGCGCCCCTGCGCAGAATCAACCGTGTCAAGAACCAGTTTCAGGTTCTGAGTCTCATCAGCATGTGCAACATTTACACCAGGTAAGCCCTGTAATAAGGGCTGAGCCAGTACTGCAAAAGTCACAGCAATAGCTACTAGAGGCATACGGATAAAGCGAGGCATTTTATACATGAGGCAAAGACTACAGTTACCCCCCCCCGACTCAAGATTTTGAAAAATCTACTAGACCAGCATTTTTTGAAACAGGCGAAACCCTCAAGTGAAAATGGCTAATTTTCAAGCAAAAGAAAAAGTACCCCCCCCCCCGCCTTAATTTATTTGTTGAAAATCACAGCATATCTCAGGGGGCGAGCAGCGTATTTGAGACAGCGAAAATTTTCTTTGACATACCCACCGTACGCCCTCATGCACTCCCCCTCCCCAAAAAACAAATCGCACGCACCTGTAAGCCCAGGCCCAACGCGCATAAAACTTCAGTATCTGCGTATCAAGCGCAAGTCATAGATCCCAGAATCGCCCTTTTATATTGTTCAAGCCAAAAGATTCAGTCCGCCAGCAATCAAAGGAGCGGCATAACATTCCGGGCACATAAAAGGTGGGGCCCAAAAACACTCATGTTTTTAGGCCCCACCTGTCGATATATCAGAAAGTATCAGTGCTTTCGTAAGAAAACCCTAAGCTTTCTCATCATAAACAGAAGCTAAATGCCCTTCAATATCATTGAAAATATCCACCAAGGCATCTACTTTGTCTTCTTCAAGTTCACGTATGATGAGTTCGCGTACAAGTTCTTGATGCAGCTCGTAAGCACGGTGTACGACATCCATGCCTTGTTCAGTTAGCGACACCAAAACTGCGCGAGCGTCCTCTTGACTTTGAACGTGAGCGATATATCCATCTTTCGTTAATTGCGTGACAAGATAAGTGACGCGTGAGGGCGAGTAGTACACGTGGGCGGCTAGCTGCCCCATCCGCATCGAACGATCTGGGACTGCATGCAAAGCAATGAGAATGTTGTAGTCAGCAAGACTAATACTCAGCTTCTTTTTCAATCGGTCTTCAAGGGCATTTTGCAGGCATACTGTTGCCCGAAAGAAAGTATGCCAAGCTCGAGACCGAGCATCACAGTGCCCATCGGGTGAACTACTTTTCATATCCATACATGTACGTTCTTTTTCAGGTGACATAGGGTAAAGTTACCTAATTTTCACGCATTTTGTTCTGTTCACACACAGAAATTCTCTTTTTCTTTCATGAATTACACTATTTGATTCCCAAAAATAGGACCATCAGTATATGCCGCCTTCAGGGAGTAGTACATGAAATCCCCTCATTCTTTCAATCCAACACATACAGCAGCTCCCCTCATTTGCTACTTCTCTTACTTTTACGTCCAGTCCTTCATGTGAGAAAGAAAGGTGAGGCGCACATAAGTATGTATCAGATTCCATTGATGAGGCTCATCACGACTTCTCTTATTTCCCATCAGGGAAAACACCTATCAGTTCTTTCAGCTCAGCCATTGTGATACGCGCACCTGATGCTCCACCATCAACAACGGCACTCACCAGTTTGCGCTTCTTTTCTTGCAGGGCAACGACTTTTTCTTCAATTGTTCCACTGGCCGCTAAACGATACACGTGTACTTTCTTTGTCTGACCGATCCTGTGTGCCCGATCAATTGCTTGTTCTTCAGCTGCAGGATTCCACCACGGATCCATGAGGAATACGTAATCTGCTTCCGTTAAAGTCAGGCCTGTTCCACCAGCTTTCAGTGAAATAAGAAACACAGGAGCCTCGCCTTCCCTGAAACGCTGAATAACCTCCTCACGATGGCGTGTTCCCCCATCTAATTGAACAACCTGATAGCCTCGGCGCTCCACGGCTTGACGTATCCTCAATAAAAATGATGTGAATTGACTGAAAATTAGCACTCGATGCCCACGTGGAATGATCTCATCCAAACGCTCTGTTAAAAATTCAATTTTTGCCGAACCTACAGATGACAATGCAGGATCAACCAAAGCAGGATCTAAAGCCAGTTGCCGCAATCGCGTAATCGAAGCCAAAATATCCATTCGATGCGAGTTAAAATCATCCATCAACCCCAAAAGCTGAGCACGTTCACGCATCAAATACTGGTCATAAATATGTTGATGTTCTTCACCCAGCTGAAGCGAAATGAGGTTCATGCTTTTTTCTGGTAGTTCCTCAGCAACTTCTTCTTTTGTTCGGCGCAAAATAAATGGCTGAGTCAAGGCATGTAAATGTGTAAGCACGTCACTGCTGTCACCATTTTCAATAGGACGTCGTATTTTCGTATCGAAAATTTTACGTGCCGGCAGCAAGCCAGGACAGGTCAGCGAGAGTAAAGACCACAGATCCGTTAAAGAATTCTCCACAGGGGTACCTGTTACTGCGAAACACCAAGGAGTGTGAATTTTTCTCAGGGCACGGTAAATCGCTGTTGTGGGGTTTTTCGTTGCCTGCGCTTCATCTAAGACAAGCCCTCCCCACTGGTGTTGCGCCCATATTTCAGCATTCAAACGCATAATCGTGTATGACATGACAACAATATCTGCTGTTGTTTCTTTTATGCTGTCTTTATCGACTTGACGTGTTGAGGTAATGGTTTCCACAGCAAGCTGAGGGAAGAATCGCTGTGCTTCGTTACGCCATGTGGGAACCACTGAAGTCGGAGCTACGACAAGTATTGGCCTGCGGCTTTCCGTATCAACACGGGCGCATATGGCAGCAAATGCGGAGAGCATTTGCATAGTTTTCCCTAGTCCCATGTCATCAGCCAGTATTCCGCCTAGGCCAAGAAGTGCCCGTGAAGTCAACCATTCGTGCCCTTGTATTTGATAGGGGCGTAATACGTCAGCAATATGTGGTAGCGGCTTAAGCGAAGCCTCGGCCGTATTCTCTGTACGTAATGCAGCAACACGCTGCTGCCATTCGTCTGATACTTCAATATAGTCAGCGAGTTCTTCTATTTCATTCCACAACCCCACATGGATCATGCGTAATGCGGGGGCAGGCGCCTCTGCTTGTGTTAAGAGTTCTGCTGCTGCAATGAGTTCTTGAAGGTATTCAAGTTTCGGGTGATGTAACGACACCCAGTGCCCATTGCTGTACACATGTTCTTCACCGTTGTTGAGCGCTGTGAGGATTTCTGATAAGGAAATTTCATATCCGTACACGTCGATGGTGGCTCGTAGATCAAACCAATCGCGTGTCTCTGAGTCCTCAAGATGGACACGAAGGGTGAGTGCTTCAGGGGAATCAAGGGTGAGTTTGTGGATGTCCTGGCTTATATCCCATGTCAGATGTGGGTCTTGTATACGTGCGACTACTTCATTCATGTACCGGTCTTTTTCCCATCCGGGGATTTTACGTTCCCGTAGTTCCTCCTCCCACAAATCTGGTGGGCATAGTGCGCGCCCACGCTGAGTAATTGTTGAGATAATTCTGGAAAGCTCAGGATCTTTCACCTGCGATTCAAGGGGGCTTCTGAAGCTTTGTCCAGCGATTTCGTATTCAGACCACCATCGGATCACGATATTGCCCTCTGTGTCAGTTCGCAGGGTAGCTATCACGTGAATGTGGGTAATGGATTCTGAATTCCATGTGTTATCTGTGCTAATAACGGGAATATATGAGGTAAGTATGGGTAACCATTGCGAATGAAATTCTGGGATGTCGCGCAGAGGAATTTTTAGCTGCTGTGAGCTGAATTTTTTGTAGGCTTCATTGACAGCGATTCGTGCGAGGCTATAACGGTCCTGAAGGACGATCAGGTGTGTGTCCGTATTGATACAGGCTGCTGAGCGTGACTGGTCCTTATGGGTTGCGGCGCTGCGTAAAGTCAGGGCTTCTTCAGAAAGTGATACGTCGCAGCATATTTCCCATAGTTCAGGCGATAAATGTAACGGTTCTGGTGGTGTGAGGCTGCCAAGGAGTGTCATGCCGGATCGTTGTAGGGAACATAACCATTCCCATGCTTTTTCACCTAGATCATTCAAAGATACATCGTTGCGTGATTTCCATTGATTCCCTTGATGAGCGATTGCGTATCCTTCACGTAGGAGTGCCACGTGAGTGGGATTCAAGTCGAGCGTGACTGATTCCCATTGAGTAGTGGTGATATCTGCCCAACTTGCTCGTTTTGTTGTCCAATCAACTCTTTGTCCTTGACGCAGTGGAGACACGATGATGTGCTGTGGGTCAGAGGTATCAACCAGTAAGCCCATTGGTTGGCCTTGAGCGCCTGAAGGGGAACCGACGAGATCCGTTAGGCACCTGCGCCATATGTGGGTGGCTTGTTCGTTGGGGTTATGTGATTCTGCAGCTTTTTCTGTTGCGCGGCGTTCTGCGTCCCGTATGGCTAATGTAAGCGCAACTGCATGGCGACAATCTTGTCCTAACGGACAGGCACATGTGAGGTTGAGGTGGTGTTTCGTCGTGTCGAGAGCAACCCATGCACTGTAGGTCAGTCCTGGACCACGTACACGTCCTCGTATTTTTCCCTCTGGGGTGTCTGTCATATCGAGGACACGTTCACCGGTGTAGTCTCGCAGTCCTTTTCCCCATGTAGCTGGGCCGACTTTTTTCATAATGTCGCTGTCAGTAAGAGCCGCTATGTGTACTCGTATTTGATCAGCAGAAGACATTTTTTCATTGTACGCCATAGGTGTATTGCTTACTGGCAGCAGATTGTGAGGGTTTGAGGGTGTGAAGGATACGAATGTGGGGCGCGTAGAGTTTTTCTCTATCGCACCCCATATCCGTATTGAGTTGGTGTGGCTATGTGTGCCGCATGATTTGATCGGTTATTTTTACTCGCTTGCCTTACGACGCGGCATGAAACGACCAAGTACTAAGCCAGCGCCCAGAACACCGAGCATCAATGGCACGGTGAGGATACCTGTTTTGGCTAGTCCTCCCTGTTTGCCACCGTAGGTCTGAGTCTGAGGGGAAGGATCTGTTGGTTGTGCCGCTGGATCGGTCACTGGTTTGCCGTCAACAGTCGGTACAGGATGACCTTCCGGCTGCCCACCTGTTTGAGGGAGTATCGGCATGTCCTCATATACAGCTTCAAATTTGAGGTCGCCGTTTACGATGTTCCGTGCAATCAAGCTGAAAGCATCGGGGTAAATCACACCGGCAACGTCACGCCAGCCAACAAATTTCTTGCCCGGCTTGGGGTTGACCATCGGTAGTTCAGGAATGTAGGAGCCTTCTTTCAGTGAAATCATGCTTTCACCGGGCAGTTCTCCGTCCTCACGTGGGTCAAAGGTTACGTTGTGCTTTTTGGGTTCACCTGATTCGATCTTCTTGAATTTTGCGATGTAACGGTGATCTGCTGTGTGTGGTGTGGAAAGAATATTATTGTCAGGAACCACATTGAGTGCTGGGGTGTCGAACCATCCGAGGAATTCGTAGCCTTCTTTAGGGGTTACTTGAGGCAAAGTGGTGACGCCTGCAGCGTTGAGGCTATTGCCTGCTTCAGGTAAGGGGATTTCTTTCACCAAGTCGGTGGTGCCTGTCAGTGATCCGTAATCGCCTGGAACCTCAAAAGAGACGGTTGGTTTTGCTGCTTCTGGAACGAACTTCGCATAGAGTGTGCGCGTACCGAAAGCTTTCCTGTTGAGGATTTCATCATCAGAGATCACGTTCATGGATAGGTCTGCGATCCATCCAACAAATTTGTAGCCGGGCTTTGCTTGCACTGTTGGCAGGGTCCAGCCTTTAGAAGCGATTGAATCTACGTTTCCTTCAATTGGGTAGGTTGCTGTTACTCCAGTTTCATTAAAAGCAGTGAGGGTGCCTTTATCCTGTTCGGTCACGAAGTTCATTTTGTTGACAGGGTAGGACCACACGGCTCGGTAGTGTAAATCGCCTGATCCTGGCCTTACCACAATTGATGATGCTGAAGCGTCATCGTATATGCCCTGAGTTTCAGTTGAAACGCTGCCTTCTGGGAATACGAGTTTTTCGGTTTCTTGATCCAAAGTCCAGCCGACGAATTTATATCCGTAGGCTTGTTCGGCAGGTGAAAGTGTGGGACGCACTCCTGCTAAGGAAAGTTTCATACTGTTCAGGCTGGATGCATACAGGATACCGTTCAGCAGTGCTCGGGTTTCCCCAGCATTTTCATCAACAATTAAGCCGCCGCCATCAGGGAAGATGGTAGCGCTCTTTGTTGTTTCATTGTCACCATAGTGGCCAATTTCTGAACGAACAGAAGCGCCTACCATGTTGTAGATCAAGTACCAGGCTAAAGAAGAATCTGTTTGTTCTGTGTGTTCTGGATTGCTTTGCGTTACTTCAATAGCGGGGCTTTCGTCTTCAAGAATTTGCTGGCGAACTCCGTTATCAATCCGGTTAGCGGTAGTTGCAGGGAATTGAAGAAGGTAATCTGTGATTCCTGCGAAGTCACGGGAAATACGCAGTTTATATGTTCCGTAAGGGAGGTTATCAAAACGTACGACACCGTTCTCAAGGGTCTTTGTTTCTAGGACAGTACCTGTCCCGTCAAGGAGGGATACTGCCAGAGGTTCACCGATACGAGGAATTCCCAATTCAGCGATTGTGGAACCAGTATTTTTTAGCAGGGTGTTGTTTTCATCCATCAAAGGGTTAATGACCCGATTAACTGTTGCTTCAATAACACCTGGTCCTGTTGTTGCTGCATTCTCATCACCGGTGTCAGCTAATGCTGATTGTGTCAGCCAGGTGTTCGCAAGCAACCCCATTGCAAGAATCGCAACGATTCCGCCGCGCAGACGCTTCAAAATTTTCATTCCTTCACCCTGTATTCCTCAGTGGCACTCCAACAAATCCTGTCGAAAGCGCTTGCATCATGCAGGAGCCTTCGCAGACATCAAAACCGTGTAAATATGAATGTTTCGTAATACAGCAGCGATCTTGAAAGAATTCATAAAAATTTATACGGCCCTGTGAGCAGAATACATGATGAGATTATTCAGCGCTTGACTAAGAGGGAAGATCAATAATATAAATTTACTTTTTTAAGTTTGCGTCGCTGTTATGCGTAGTTTTTCCGCTAAAATAGCACTCTTTCACACAAGCATGAAAAAGGACACATTGCTACTTCCCTACCTCTTATGGTATTGATTACCGTAACCTTCGATCCGACTCTAGATTCTGACGAAAGTTGGGCTTGAGACAGCGTTTTGGCCTGTAAGCCGTCAAAAAACAGGGAATAAGGCCGAAAAGCAACCCATTAGGGCAAAACAAAACCCGGCATCTCAGCGAATTTTCGCTTGAATACCGGGCTTTTCTGGTAGCGGGGACAGGATTCGAACCTGCGACCTCCGGGTTATGAGCCCGGCGAGCTACCGAACTGCTCCACCCCGCGTCGGTAGGATTAAGACTACTCTGAGTCCATAAGTCTCCACAAATGGAAACGTGGTGAGATGAATCATGTGTTCCCCCATATATATGTGCTCACATAAACGCCTCACAGAATCGCCGTGACAAAGTTCGGCATTTTTACAAAAGCACACTCGCTTAGAAGAATGTTTGCGTCACCAGAATTGTCAGCACCAGTAAAAGCGATGAAGCCAGGAAACTCGCCACAACAGCTCGCCCACCTTCACGTAGGATCGCTCCGAAATTCACGTTGATGCCAAGAGCAGCCATCGCCATACCAAGGACAATATATGCGACATCAACAAAAGCTGAGGCGTGCGTATGCAACGCAGACACATATGTTCCTAAAACTGAGGCAATAATAAAGCCCAGCATGAACCAGGGAAACATGATTTTGCGTTTTGTGGAGCTTTTTTCTTTGACCTGCGTTTTATCCCACCACAGCGCAATAGCTATTGCGGCGACAACAAGCATGAGGACACGACTGAGTTTCATAATCGTTGCGGCAGCTAAAGCTGTTTCACCAAAAGCTCCACCCACTGCTACAGCATGAGCTATTTCATGCAAGCTTGCCCCTGCTACTATGCCTTGCTGCTGCTCAGTAAGTCCAAGTAAGGGAAAAATGAGGATATCAATGAGGGCAAAAAGCGTTCCCATAATGGCAACAGTCGCAACTGCCATTACTTCATTATTTTCTTTTTCATCTGCTTGGTCTGCAGGAACAGTAATAGAGCCTGATATGCCCATGACTGCTGCTGCACCGCAAATGCTTGTCCCACCAGCGGTGAGGACAGCTAAGAGTGGACTGACTTTCAAAGCCCGAGCTAGTGCGTATGTGCCGATCGTTGTCAGTGCAACAATGGCCGCAGCAAAAGGTAAGGATCTGAGTCCTTGTGTGAAGAGGACATGAAGGTTGAGTTTGAATCCGAGGAGGATAATGCCTAAGCGCAGCAGTTTATTTGCTATTAAACCTGCTGAGGCTTTAACACCCAGCTGTCGCACAGATTTTGATGAGGTGTACCATCTGCGCACGGGAAATTGAAGCAGCATACCGATCAGCAGGGCGACGATAAGAGCACCGAATAAGGAAAATACTGGAAACCTTTTCGCATAGCTCCCTGCTATGGATGCAAGGAAGGTGATGACAGCAACGAGAAGCATATCGACGGAGATGACACGTTGCCACCATTTTTGACAAAAGGTTTTCATAACATTCATCTAACACGATGAAAGCAGCCTAATCAAATGGCTTGTTGGCAGAATGTGAAAATACCAGTCATGCGCATATTCGACGCATTGAAGGTTGATAGTTTTTCCACTTACTTATGGGGGGTATTTATATGGGGCTTATTTAGTTGAGGCGTGTTCTTTTATTCAATGTTTCTTTTATAGCGTCCATGAGGCGTTGTGCAGGGGTAACAAGCGCTTTATTCACAAGAACTGAGAATACGAGTGAAACAATAAGTACGAAAATACACAGGATGACGCATCCGCCAACTTTGAGCACACTGGTATCGGTGTATGTTTCCAGATATTGGGCTGTTGGAATTAATACCATCATGTGACAAAGGTAGACACCAAATGAATGTCGGGCGATGAAACTTATGAGCCTGTTTTCTTTTATGTTCGCGCAGGCATTCAGAAGAAATACGTAAACTGCGAGGGCTGTGATGATAAAGAGGGGTGAAGTGTCTTGCGCGTTGATGTTGTATCCGCGCAGTATGAGGTAGCAGTCCAGAAGGTAGGTCCCGATTCCACAGATATAGAGAATTATTCGATATTTTCTTTCACAGAAAAGGGTATTGACAAAAGCTCCTATGCAGAAAACGAAAAAGAAACCACTGATAGGCAAGCTAAGGCTGAATTGGTATCCAAGATTTGTGAATAGGGTTGCTGCTGTTTGGTAAGCCAAGCCGATGATGAGTAAAGATTTTTGCGCGAAAGGCGTGAGTGTGTTCAATCCTTTCGATACGAAAGGTGTCATGAGCAGGTAGCCGATAAGTACGTAGATGAACCAGTATTCTGTCGCAGTGAATCCTTCTTTGAGTAGCAGGTTTTTCAGGAAATATCGGGGCACATTCCCTATGTTCTGTATTCCTTCGTACATGAGGACGTTGTAGATACTGCGTATAACGAGGTAGCAGGCCACGGGAATGATGATGCCTTTTGCTCGCGCATACCAAAAATGTGTGAGTTTTTCTTTTGTGTCATAGGCACGTATGTTGAAGTGACCTGACATGAGGAAGAACAGTGGGTTTCCGATAAAGAAAAGTGTTTGTGAGCCGATAAAGAGAAGCTGTAGCGGTCGTGACGTGGAGTTACTGATGAGGATAAGCGAGTGAACTGCAACTACACCGATAATGGCAAGGGCTCTGATGACATCGAATTCGTATTGCCGGTGTGCTTGCGCGGATTTTGTGTCAACAGAAACGCTGTTTTTGCGGGAAACACTCAGGGATTCGTTGAAGTGTCGTGCAGCATCACTCATGTGTTTATTCCGATCAGCTAGGGTTACGGCGTTCATGATAATACGCGATCATGCAAGTGTGGGGGTATGAAGTTTTTTCTTCATACCCCCATTACTTTCTCAAGGCGCAAAGCACCTACATGCCTTGTCGCTTCCTATTCGCGTGAAGCACAAAACCTGTAGAGAAGATCAAAAGCGCTACAGCAGAAATTAACAGAGGGGTACTACCAGTATGAGCAAGTATGCGTGTATTGGTTTTCTCTGCGTGGTTCTCTGGTGTAATTACTGATGTTCCTAAGTTGTGCGTGTCCTGCGCAGAAAGCTCAGGATCAGACTGAGCGAGGATTTCAAAAGTGTACTCGGCCTGTTGTCCGTTCTGTGCTGAAGCGATCACTCGGTGTTTGCCTAATGGGAAATCTTTTGGAACAGCCCAGCGCAATACGGCTGTACCATCAGCACTCACATGAGCTGTGCCAGCGACATGCGGCTCCGAGTGAACAGTGAAGGTCACTTCCTGTCCTACTGCAAAACCGTGTGCAGTGAAAGTGATATCTGATCCGACCTCGACTTGAGGCAGTGAGGTCATCACACTGACCGGAGCCAAAGGCGCTGGCGTGGGATCGTCCTGAGGCAAAGGTGCTGGCGTGGGATCGTCCTGAGGCAAAGGCGCAGGCATAGGATCGTCCTGAGGTAACGGTGCTGGCTTGGGATCGTCCTGCGGCAAAGGCGCAGGCTTGGGTTCACCATAAGGAAACTCATCGCACACGTCACCAATTCCGTCACCATCGGAATCAGCCTGGTCTTCATTAGGGTGCGCAGGGCAGTTATCAGCGGCATCATCAATCAGATCACCGTCACGTGTGACAATCAGCGGCGCAGTGGCCGTCGCTGTCTTTCCATAGCTATCGGTTACACGCAAAGTGATGGTGGTATTGACCGGAGCAGTGAAAAGCGCGGAGTGAATAGGTTGGGCCGTATTTCCAGCATCTGTTCTGCTGATAACTTCAAATACGCCGTCACCGTCAAGATCCCATTCATAAGAGACAATCGGACCTTCAGCAGCAAATGATCCAGAAGCGTTAAATTCGATGTTTTCACCGATTCGCGCGGGCGCAATGGATGTAATATTTGCTGTTGGTGCCTCAACGATAAGAGGTTTAAGTGTCCGTGCTGTCGTGACGTGTCCACCAGTATTCAAGGCGAGGTTCTTTATCGACTCATCGGTGTTCTCATCTGGGTCGATAACGAGGAACTCCACAACATCCGCATTAAAAGCGCTGCGGAGAATCGCATCCCAATCTGGCGTTGAATTTTCGTCAACGTTAATTTCTGCATCACCTAGCAGGATGACAACTTTTCGCGCATCGGCATTCCAAGGGCTACGAACAGCTGTTTCGAGAGCAGTGTATGTGGACAGGCCGCCACCAGCTTCGCTCGTGGTTGTCACTGTTTCTAATGTGCTTACTAGTTCGTCAGCATTGGAGAAAAAGACCCCGTTTTGAGTCACTGCGGCATGAGGGTCATCAGTATTACGGAAAGTGATGAGGCCGAACCTTGCGTTCTTTCCGCCTTCAGTGGCTTTTCGCGTAACTTCAGTGCTGATACGACGGATTTGTTTTTTCAAGTCATTGAAGGAATCTTTTGTCTCAGTGGAGTCTTCAAGGACGAAAACAACATCGACATCCTTTGAGAAGGATCGAGTGGTGCGCACCGACTGTGGGATTCCGACCTTTTCTTGGAGGAGTTTACCTATTTCCTCGTGACCTGTGATATTGGGATGGTACCAGTGGGAAATTTCAGTGAGGCCTGTTCCTTTGGATGTAGTGTTTCCGTCCGCACCTGTTTTTCCTTCAGTTTCAAAAAATTCATTGATCCAACGTGTCGGATTCTTCTTATACGGGTCCGGGTCAGGTTCATGCCCTGCGAAAAGCACTTCAACGGGAATATATGTCAGACCAACATTGTTGTGTTGTGCAGGATCCCATTCATCTGAGAGGTGTTGCTGCCCTTGGGTTGCTTCTTGACCGAATTGGCGGATTTCTTGAGCTGCAGGGTAGGAGTCATTTCCAAAGAAGGGTTTCAATGTCCAGGTAGTATTTTCTACACTGAGCAGAGGGTAACCAACGAGGACGATTTGAGCGCCGGTACGGACTTTGCTTGCAATTTTCCCTAGCAGTTCTTTCATCTGTTCGACCACTATCGGAAACTGTTCTTTCGCGTTTTTTACTGCTTTCCTACAGGAATTGGGACCTGAAAAAAGTGGAGCAAAACAGGAGCGCACGATATTTTCAAATTGAATGTCATTACCACCGATTGTCAGCATGACAATATCGGATTCAGGATCAAGAGCAGGCAGTTGCGTGTTCAAAACATCTGAAATCACAGCGCCTGAGTGCGCATAATTACGAATCGTCGTGTGAATGCCTTGACGATTCAGCCAGTTTGCGTAGGTGTGTCCCCAGTTCCGAGTCGACCTAAGCGAAGCCTTGGGGCCGTAGTAGGAGCCTGCGCCATTACCAGCTGTGTATGAGTCCCCGATGAGGGATAACGTAAGGTATTTGCCCGTGTCATCGGCATGTGCTGCCGGCGTCAGCGCTGTCGTGACTAGAAATATGGCAATAATGCCACTCAAAAGCTTCTTGAACATAGATTTCATCCTTAGAGGTATTGCATACGAAGGCGAAGAACAACCGAGTTATCATCGGGGTCTTCGGACTCGCCGCTCATCCTTTCTGAATTCGTCAGCTCTGAGCTTTGCTCAGGTTTTACTGTCATGAACAAGGTTTTTCCGGTGTCATCCATGCGGCGTGCACACCACAGGAAATCAGGGGCACACTTTTCGTCAATGGCCCAGCCCTCGCTTGTTACTTTTGTGTGCAGCCGTTGCGAGAGCGCGTCAATTTGATAGGGATTCAGGGATTTAGGAGCCGGTAAAATCTGCGCTTCAACCCATTGTGGGTGGTTTTTTCCAAAGATGGATCGGTGCGCAGATCGATCGACTATGCGAGTGTGGAAGTCACTGTCTTTGATAGCCATTATCTGTTGTGACAGATGGGAAATGCTGTCGGAGGTTCCCCAGTGCTCCTCTCGGCGGCCCCATTCCCATATCCCCCATGATGAGGCGAAAAAGACAAGCAGGGTAATGATCGCAGTGATGCGTCTCCATGAGGTCACTCGTCTTTGCTTTTTCATCATGCGTTCAGTCTACAGTCCCGCTTCCCTAGAGAACCTACTGACACAAAAATTTGTGACAAACATCTGAATAAGTATTTTTCTTTCTTTTCAGGCCTTGACATATGGCCTTTACTGTGCATCCACTTGCACACGCTTAATCATGGGAACAAGAAGAAATGAACAAAGTGGAATACACGAATATACGCAGCGAAAGAAGTTCCCTAAAGTCGAATTGTCCAACGATCTGTGCGCACAAGAGTTACACTAATTGCACGCACAGGGTCTTTACCCCACCGTTGAGTGATACTCAAACATGCCTGAGGTTCATCGAGTTCAAGGAGTTGAGTTTCACGCATATCAGGTAGGCCCATGCCGATATCCGTCTCTGTAATACTCAATCCGTCTTCAGCCAAAATATCGGACAGGCTACGTGTAAGGTCACGACCAAGCAAACCTGTGAAAGCTGAGGCAACCAGCATCGAGTTTTGAACAGCCACTACTTTGTCCCCTACAAAGCGCGTATGGACCATGCGATAGACAAATTCTTCTCCACTCAGGCCCATCTGTTCAAAGGGGTTCCCCGCACTTTCGATTGTCGCAGAAATAAGGCGCGCATTTGCTCCTTTAAGTACGTCAATTCCAGAGCCTTGCAAGGTAAGAGGGTCAACGACGAAAGTACCTCGCCCTCGCTGACCAATGGTTCGTCCTTCATTTGCAAGCATCTCTAGGGCGCGACGAACTGTCATCGGAGCGACTTTGAAATTCTCGGCAAGTTTGGCTTCACTTTCCAGCTTATCGCCGGGGTTCATTCTTTGAATTCGTTGCAAGAGTGCCTCGTACACCGCTGTATATTTTGGCTTCATCTTTCCATTTCACATCCACAAACCCAACACACAATGAGCATCGTTACTTCATCGGGAAAAAGCATCGCCGCCTTCTCAGCACCACATTACCCTACGCTTTCACTTCAGGACAAACCGCATTTTACCGGCGCAAATAGGCTTTTTATCTTCTATCGCTTCACTTGACAAAGCAGAAAGAATAACACTAGGGTAATTTTCGTAAACCATAGGTGTTTTGCATAGTGGAGGTAATGATGCCACACCCTCGTCTTTCCCGTATCGTAAGTGGAAATCCTCAGCGTGGAACAATGATCGCCATGCACGGCGTCACTGACAACGCTGCTTCTCTTTCCGATTTCGCCCAGCACTACAGCACAGAATGGGAAGTGATTTGCCTAGATTCCCTAGGGCACGGACTCTCCCCCGCTTTCACAAGCGATGAACTCACTTCCCCTTTTGAATCCCTCTACCGCGCAGCCCTCACTGAAGTAGCCGCCGCCGCACGTGAAGCTGATGGAACCGTTGTCCTCTACGGTCATTCCCTTGGCGGAGCCATCGCTGCCACAATTGCCCACCGTCACAGCGAACTCGTTAGCGCACTCATCCTTGAGGACCCCGCACTCCTGACCGATGAACAAAGCGAACTTTACGCTTCTTCTGCCAACGAACTCGCCGCACGTCAAGATCTTGTCAGCGCCCACGTAGGCGAAGCAATCGTCGGCCTCATGGAAAACTATCCCTCCTGGCCTCCTTCAGAATACGGCGCATGGGCACAAGGAAAAGTTCAAGTTGATCGTGATTTCGTGCGCACAGGAGTTGTCGGAACTCCACGCGCACATATCCTCAATGAACTGAACGTTCCTACCCTTTTAGTCACCGGAGACGCCGACGATGTTCTTTTCGGCGCTGAAGGCCTCTCAAAAGTCCAAGAAGCCCACAATCCTTTCATTCACTGCGTATTCTTACCCGGAACCACGCATACCGTGCGCCGTGACGCTCCCGCCACTTTCTACGAACGCGCCGATGATTTCCTGGCTTCACTCAACCTACCTGAGCGCCGCCCACCTTTTATCGTCAATGAACTCGCTCATGTTCCCGGTGCGACACCGCCTCAAACCACATGGGACGTACCCGCACTGCGCAAACGCGGCGATGACCTACTCGGCGAAGAATTACCCGAAGTCGAAGGCATCACACGTGAAAGCGTGACATACAAAAACGTGCCAATGCAGGTACATCGCCCTGAAGGGCCAGTGCGTGCAGCAGTACTTTCCATCCATGGCGGCGGTTTTATTGCCGGACGCGCACGCTTTGACGATACTCGCAACGGAGAACTCTCCCATGCCATCGGTTCCGCGCTTGTCGTCAGTCCAGATTATCGTCTTGCGCCAGAACATCCCTTCCCTGCTGGGGTTGAGGATTGCTTAATTGCTTGGGAATACCTCGAAAAGGAAGCACCCGGCGTGCCCGTAATTCTTTACGGTGATAGTGCTGGTGCTGGCCTTGTCAGCCAATGCATCACAGCACTTGCTCGCAAACGCGCTGGCGGCCCGGCCACGGATGCTTCACAGAGCATTGAACGTCGCCTAGATGCCGTTATCTCTATCGAACCATGTATTGACCCGCAGATGACATCTCATTCATACCGCACCTGCAAGGAAGGGCCACTGTGGACCGCCGAGGCAGCAAAACACGCCTGGGCACATTATCTTGGCACGGCACATCCATATGAGGTTCACAGCTCAGTGAACCTGATTGCTGACTTCATGGCACCGACTTTCGTTGTTGTGAATCCAACCGACCCCTTACGCGATGAAGGAATCGCGTGGGCAACCGACCTGGCCGACGCAGGCGTAGCCGTAGAAATGCACATGCTTATGGGGACAATCCACGGTACTCCAGCCACGCTCGGCTCACAAACCTGGGCACATCTGTGCTCGCTCATTTCCCACTTCCTCACCACGAATGTGGCGGGACTAGGAGAATAAATATGTCAACATCTTCATCTAACAAACTCCTCCAAGTCTCCATTGCGGCGGCTTTGGGTGGATTCCTCTTTGGCTTCGATGTTGCCGTTATCAACGGTACGATCGGATCTTTCTCAGGCACAGCAACTGGTTTCGGCCTGTCCTCTCTCATGACAGGAATTGTTGTTTCTATCGTGAGTCTTGGTGCCGCTGTAGGCGCTCTCTTAGCAGGTGGTGCCGCTAACCGCTTCGGACGTATCCGCGTCATGATTGCTGCAGCGATTTTCTTTGCGATTTCTGCGCTCATGTCAGGTCTTTCTTTCGACGTGTGGCAGCTTATCGGCTGGCGACTCCTTGGTGGTTTAGGTGTCGGCATTGCCGCCGTTATCGCTCCGGCCTACATCGCTGAAATCGCCCCGGCTGATAAGCGTGGACGACTCGGCACCCTTCAGCAGCTCGCTATCGCCGTTGGTATTTTCGGCTCTTTCATCTCTAATTTCGTTCTTGTGAAAATCACAGGTTCAGCCGACGCGGTAAGCCTCTTTGGACTTACAACCTGGCGTTGGATGTTTATTGTTGAACTGCTCCCAGCGATTCTGTATGGACTTTTCGTTCTACGCCTTCCTGAGTCCCCGCGTTTCCTTGTCTCTATCGGTAAGGAAGATGAAGCAGCAGCGATCATTGCTGCCACCGGCGCAGATAAGGACCCTGCTGGTCGTGTACGCGAAATCCGTTCTTCACTGGACACCGACCATCGCCCACGCTTTTCTGACCTCAAGGATTCGAAATACGGTCTTCGTCCCGTGGTGTGGGTTGCTCTGGCTTTTGGTTTCCTCATCCAGATGGCCGGTATTAACAACGTACTCCTGTACGCCACTGAGCTGTGGCAAACGGTTGGCTTCACAGGTAACACTGCTGTCTTTATTCCCGTTGTCACTTCGATTATCGGCATCGTGATGACACTCATCGGCATGGCTGTTATCGATAAGGTAGGCCGTCGCCCGCTCCTACTGTGGGGCGCGGTTGGAATGTTTGCCGCTATGCTGACTTCCGGTATTGCTTTCCTTCAAGGAACACTCACCCCGGAGGGCACCCTCAACCTTACTGGCCCGTGGGCTGCTGTTGCTCTTATTGCCGTTCACGCCGTTTATGTGATTTTCTGCGGAACATGGGGCGTGGTGCTGTGGGTATTCCTCGGTGAAATCTTCCCCAACCAGATCCGTACCGCAGGTTTGGGTCTTGCTACTACCGGTAACTGGATTGGTGGCACGCTTGTCACAATGCTGTTCCCTGTATTTATGGAGCACCTTGGACTTGCCGGCACTTACTTCTCTTACGCGGTTGTGGGCGCTATCCTCATCTGGCTTGTTGTCCGTCATATTCCTGAAACAAAGGGCGTTGAGCTTGAGGATATGAGCTACCAGACACGCAAGTAGAACCGGGGTTTGGATACTCCCAGCTACTTACACGAGGCACCCGTCAGTGAATTTTCTGGCGGGTGCCTTTTGCGTGTTCATTCGACCTACAAAAACTAAGTGGTGAGATCACGTTCAGTCCTGATCTCACCACTTATTGACATTCGTCATTGTATGAAATTCACACTTATTGAGTGCTATGGCCTGCCAGCTAACAATTGCTTATCCGGCGAGGTAATGCAGCCTCTTGAATCGCTGTCAATGGATCAAGGAGCTCTTGCGGGTCGATTATGCCAGCAACAGCCCGAAGCAGTGGCATATCTTCCAAGGTCAACACATCGCTTTGCTCAACAAGAGTCAGAGCCAAGCCAACTGCTGGCACGCCTTCCACAGTCTGCTCCAAGCGTTCCATTTCAGCGAGAGCTTCCTGAGGGTTCTCTCCCTTGCCTAATCGCACACCGTACACCTTATTACGCCCAGATAAACCCGTAACTTCTAGGTCACCCACACCGGCTAAACCAAAAGCTGTCTCTGCTTTAGCTCCAAGACTGTGACCAAGTAAAGACATTTCTTTGACGGCTTGAGCAAAAGCTGCTGCTTTGAGGTTATGGTGAGGAATACCCGTAGCTTCCCCAAGACCATCTGCGATACCTAAAGCAATCGCGTACACGTTCTTCATTGGCGCACACACTTCCACACCCACTTCATCGTCACTGCTTGCAATCGAGTACAGTGGCGTGCTGGTTCTGGCGGCAAAATCTTCAGCGAGCGCCCCATCACGGCAAGCAAAGATTGTGGCTGTAGGCATTCCCTCAGCACATTCATTTGCTTTCACCGGTCCCGCAATGGCAACAATTGGTGGGACTTCGATGCCTTTTTTCGCTGCGATAGAGCGAATAGCATCTGGAAGTAGCTGAATCACTCCCTCGTCATTTGGGCAAAATCCTTTTGATGTGAGCCATAGGGCTTTTGCTTTCGCAATATTCGTAAGTGCTAGCTCTGTTACGTGGGGTACACCTACCGAGGCCACGGACATGACGATGACATCACTGCCTGCAAGGGCTGTTTCAATTTCATCTGATCGAAAAGTTGTGACAGCGGCGGGTACGATTGCGCCTGTGCGCGGGTGAGGGCGTTGTTCTTCGATTGCGTCAATGAGGTGATCGTCAAGCCAGGTTCCCCATAAACGCACGTTCCAACCGGAATCAACCAGAGGTTTACACAGTGCTGAGCCCATTGCTCCAGCACCTAAGATAGTAATAGTTGCCATTGTAATTTTTTCCTTTCATGTTTTTACTCAAGGCTCAGCCTGCATATATTGCGGCTACTTTGAGATGTGCATATATGTGCTGTTTTTCTGGTTTTATGATCTGTTTTCTTCTTGTCGGACAACGCCATCGAGTTCGGTGAAAAGTTCTTGTAGTACGGGGTAAATCTTGGCTTGTATTGCTCCGATTTTCCGGTAGGCATCATGATTGTCCATGTTGGGTTCAATTGTTTGCCCAAAGGTAGCCATTGCTTTTGCTGAGGCTGCGACATCAGGTAGTCCTCTATCAGTGCCAGATGAGTGCGCGTTAATGCCTGCCATTGCGAGTACGGCGGCGCCGAGTGCGGAAACTTCATCGGCTATGCATACGGTGAGTGGGACCCCTACCACGTCAGCCATCATTTGTCGCCACAGTGGTGATCGTGTGCCTCCACCCATGATGCGTAGTTCTGTGATTGGAATGCCGGAGGCTGATTCAAGGAAATCGAGGTTACGACGCATTTCAAGGCAGATTGATTCCATCACTGAACGATACAGGTGTGCGCGTCCGTGGGTTCCTCGCCAGCCGATAACAGCGCCACGAGCTTTTGCGTCCCAGTAGGGGGATTGGACGGCGTTCCAGTAGGGCAAAGTGAGTAGGCCTTCTGCGCCTGGGGTAATTTTTGAGGCCATGAGGTCCTCGTGTGCTACGTCCGTGTTGCCGGGGTTGTCGGGGTCGGCGAAAGTTTTGCGCACCCAGTCAGCTAGGTAGGATCCTGATGATTGCAGCACTTCCATCACGTAGTGGTCGGGAATGCCTGAAACATGGGTGCGGAATGCCGGGTGATAAATGTATTGGTCGGATTCAATACCAGCATTTACTGCGGTACCCATGTTGAGGTAGCCCACGCCTGGATCTACAGCGGCTGCTCCGATTCCTGCGGCTTGACCATCACCAAGACCTGCGATTACAGGAATGTCGTGTGAGAGTTTCCATTCTTTTGTCAGTTCAGTGCGGATTTTGCACATTTTTGTTGCTGGAGGGATCAGTTGAGGCATTTGTTCTTGGCTCACTCCGGCGATTTCAAGGAGTTCGCTGGACCAGGTGCGTGCTCGGATGTCAAAGAGTCCCAGTGAGTCAGCAGCGGCTGTGGAGGATAGCCAGTGGCCGGTCAGGTTAAAGGAGATGTAGCCGAGGACGTCTACCACGCGGTCGGCTTTTTCTAAGATTTCGGGCTTCTTTTCTTTGAGCCAAGCCATTTTGTAGATTGCTGGTGTCACGCCTGCGGGTTTACCAGAGAGTTGGTGTATGTGGCTGTTGCCGTATTCAGCGATCTGGTCGATTGCGCGCCCGTCAAGCCAGAGGATTCCGTGAGCCAGTGGGGTTCCGTCTTCTGTAAAGGGAGCAAAACTTTCACGTTGATGTGTCAGGCCGATTGCGCAGATTCGGTCGCGGTCACGTTGGTCAAGTGATGCGAGGACTTCGCTGATGGTTTCGTGGGTTGTTTCCCACCATAGGCGCGGATCGTGTTCGTAGAAGTCCATAGCTGGGGTCAAAAGTGGGATGGGACGTTTAGCTGTTGCCCATACGTTTCCGTCTGCATCAACGATGATTGCTTTCGTTGATTGTGTTGAGGAATCTACTGCGACAACGAGTGGCCCGTCTGTGAGTCGTTTGTGAGTTGTCATTTTGTTACCTTTCGTGATCTTCTTTGACCAGTGCGGGAACGCACACAGAAATAGTAACGTAGATTCTGTTAATTATCACAGGTTTTATGGGAATAAAAGGATGACGGGGCGCTCGACACACAAGAGCATTTCCTTGTCTCGCCTAAAAAATAAAAAGAGATATACAAGTAATACAGCGAAAACTGAGGAGGTGACAGGGTGAGCATATCCGCCTCATATTTCCGCAGGTACAGAAAATTGCTGCCGTTTTTCAAACAGGCAGCAATGATATTGCCACCGGGTAAATTTTGGCCTGCCACCAAGGATTTGAGGAAATAACTGAAAGTTTCAGCTCATAAGCCATCGTAATGAACAAAAATTCACAAATATTATGTGAAAGATCAAAAAGCGTACAATAATTAGATTTCAAGTTTTCGCATTCTGATCTGAAACGTCACATCGCCAGAAAATGTAAATATTGAAGAAGTGAGAAGCAATATATTAATGAAGCATCACATTCGACTGGATGCTAAATTACTTTTCGTGGAAAGTAATATGCTGCTCCTCTTGACCTCACTTGTCATGACACGATTCCTTATATGGATTATTGCCAATAATTCACTATCGGAGGAAACAAAGATTATTGCAGCATATTTTTTCCGTGTGCAAAGCTTGTCGCTCCATACACTAGAGCAGTTCTTCGCCGTACTTGGCACGGGCGAGCGCGAAAAACTCGACTCTTTGCCCCGCCCCTCACTTGTGGAGAACGTATCATGAGGACCGAATACAGTAAACGCAGCCTTTCCATGTTTATTGCCGCCAGCGGCACCATCATTGAGTGGTTTGATTATTCGCTCTTTTTCTATCTTGCAATGTCTTTGAGTCATACTTTCTATCCAGAAATGGATTCTTCCCTGCTCATTGTGTTAGGGACCGGTTCAGTGGGTTTCCTTTTTCGTCCGTTGGGCGCGGTTGTTTTTGGGCATATCGGGGACGCGAAAGGCCGTACTGTCTCGTTAGTGATTTCAGCGGGGTTAATGTCGCTTTCTATGCTTGGCATTGCTTTGATGCCTGGATATGACACTATAGGAATTTGGGGTGGTGTAGCGGTCTTTCTTTTGCGTGCTCTCGCAGGTTTTTCGGTGGGGGCAGAGTACACCGGAATCATGGTGTACCTGATGGAAAGCGCTCGTCCTCATCGGCGTGCTTTAACCGCTAGCTGGGCAGCTGCTAATTCAGAAATTGGTGCTTTGCTAGCAGTTGGCTCATCTGCGATTACAACTTCCATCGTAGGTTCTGCTGCTCTTAATACGTGGGCGTGGCGTATTCCTTTCATATGTGGAGCGATACTTGCTGCCATCATGCTGCCCTTACGTAAATTCATGGTGGAAAGTCCTGCCATGCACAAAAAAGCAACTGAAATGCGCAGTGAAATTGTCGGTAAGAAAGAAGGTCCACTCACCTATGTTCTGCAACATCAGCGACGCTCAATGCTGGTAACTTTTCTTATTTCTACCGTCGGTTCAGCGACCTATTTCCTTACCATTACCTACTTGCCGACCTATATTGAAACCGTTGATTCTGGTGACAGTCAGATGGCACTCAACTACGGGATTATCGCGGCAGTGTCAGCAATCCTTGTCACACCATTTTTTGGCCTTTTGTCGGATCTTATTGGCAGGCGACGCTCATTTACAGTGTTGCTCGTAGCAGTTATTACACTGGCCATCCCCGGATATAGCCTGCTGACCTCACCGAATATTCTTATTCTTGCAGGAGCGGTGGCTGTACTGGCAATTCCCGCTGCCGGGTGGAGTGCTGCTGCTGCGAGCGCTATTCCTGAGCAGTTTCCCACGCAAGGTCGTTATTCTGGAATGGCCATTGGCTACAATCTTGCCACTGTAATTTTCGGTGGATTGACTCCGCCTTTGGTCACGTGGCTTGTCCAAAGTACCGGGCATGTGCTTGCTCCTGCTTTTTATGCGAGTGCCATCGCAATTATCGCTGGTATTCCTGCCATCATCCTCATGGGTGATACGGTCAAGGATCAGAAACGGAAGTGACAATGAGCACGAGCAGCGCTTATCAGCGTAAAAGCACAATTTCAGTGACATAGGCGTCCGTCCTATTATCACCAATTCAATAGGAAAATTTTTAAGGAATATAAGACAAAATTTGAAAAAGCGCTTGCGAGCGATTTCTGCGCATTGTAGATTGAGTCTTGGGATACCCATTGCTCCAACAAAGATGTACCCCAAGACTCATAAGATTTGCCACCGCTTTACCCAACGAAGGGAAAGACCCATGTTTCATAAAGTAAAGAAAACAAGTGCAGCAGTATTACTGTCACTCATCGTTCTCACCGGCAGCATAGGCATAGCCCATGCTGAGGTAGTGTACTACAAAGGACTAGCCGTAAACTGGGACCACGGTCGCACACTGCTTATTTACAGCTACTCTGACGTAAATACAAAATATTTTGAACACGCTGCCACCGCCAATAGCACAACATCCGGATGGAAAAAACCTGGAGTTCGCGCATATGCCAAGCAGTACATAGGCGCATCACCTGCAAGCGCATACTGGGATTGCCGCTAATCCTTACCCATGCTCGTACACATTCATTGAAGTAAACGAAAAGCGGTGGTGAATTCTTATGGGTAAAATTCTGCGCTTATTCACTTTTATTTTAACCCTTTTATCTAGCGCTCTCTTTGGTTTAATTTCCATTACAACTACCGGCGACAGTTTTTTACATACCCTCGATCAATACGGACACAATGGGACTGTCATATACCTACACCAAGTTCCCGAAGATAAAGCACAGTCAGCAATATCAACCATATTGCAAGAAGTAGATGCGCATAACGGCTTCATTATCCGCGGCGACATGCTACTCACTAATGACGGTGATTCCGCTGGATACCGTTTCGGCTTTTACGGTGACATACACACAAATGCGCAAACACTGGAATTGGAATATTTAGGTACCAGAATTTTTCATAAGGAAAATATCGGCTTGTTACTCAAAGCAGATAAAGGTGCCACTTTAGGCCTTGACCAATCACAAGCCGATCAAATTTCTCCACTACCTTCAATATTTGCTGGACCAAAAGTCATCGGCATCAAACTCACTGATCTACTGGACAGCTCAGGAACAGTCAACGGCACCTATCGGATTATCGGAATTACTCCCCAAGACTTTCGCTCCCTCACTACAGATCTTGCTGCTCTACTGGACACTGACACGCACGCAATAACCACCCCACTCAGTGGTAAATACGTCTACGACAGCTTACTTACCAGCATTGCTTTAGGAGCAGTCGTTGTCACCTGGTTCACCCTCGTATTTGTCTGTATCCTCGTGACATATCAAAATATATCCTTACTTGGAGTCCACGTTTTACTGGGCTGGTCACGAACACGCTATGTTCTCAAAGTATTCTTCCCATTACTCACGGTTTCCCTGTGTGGAATATTTCTTTCCTGCGGGATTCACCTTTATGGTTTAGAAGGATTCACCTACACTACCGCCCTCATCACTGAGGCTTTACTTTCCGGTACCCCAGCAGTTGGATTAACAATAACCGCGGTAGCGCTTGCTTCCCTCGTCATTTTTCAGGTAAGTCCCGTGGGCGCGATACGAAACCGTGTTTCGTCAAAAATTATGGCTACCTGCCTGCTTATTTTCTACGTACTTTCTTCAGGCACTGTCGTTTACGCAATGTTTTATCTTGATGGCCCTTTATATGAAGTAACCCATATACGTGAAGTTCAACAACGCTGGGCGGAACATTCTGATCTCGCAATCTTGTACAAAGAACAAATTGGTAATAATACCGCCTCCTTTACAGGGCAGGAAGCTGAACATTCGGTTGAATACTATAACTGGTACCGTTCCTTTGAAGGAGAAAAAGGCGCGTACATCGTTCACACAAACTACTACAGTGACGACTTACTTGAAAGATGGCGCGAAGATCAGATCTACCCTCACGTTCCCAATTCCTCTTTCTGGGAACTCGTCGCCTCCCCTAATTACCTCACAGACCACGGCATTACAGTTGACCCACAACTTGTGCAGCAAGCCATGCAAGGAAAGCGACTATACCTCCTGCCGGATACCCTCAGCCCTGCTGATAGCTCAGCCGTAGAAGGCTACTTGACGGATTTCTCGCTGCAAAAACGCGAAAGTCCCATTCGCAATGATTTCACAAAGAATCAGCAACTGGTCTTCCAGCGCTACCATGTTTCAGATGAAATTTTCATCTGGAATACAGATACGAGCCTGCCAAATACTGTGAAAAATCCCGTTATTTTAGTGGCAACAACGGATAACATGACTCCTTTTGAATCAGAAAGCCTCTGGGCGGAAGGACTCGACAACAGTTATATAAAACTCGATAGCACAGCCACACAGAAATACCTTGACCCCCGCTACTTGGCAAAATACGGATTAGATGACAATCATCCTCAATTCCTGCTGGTTTCTGACTTTATTGCCGGATTACAGAAAACTCTGACCGAAACTATCCGCCTTTTCGGAATAGTCATAGCACTTGTCGCATTACTTGAATTGGTGATTATCTCCTCATTAGTCAAGATTTTTGCCTTTTCTAAACGAGAACACATCGCAGTTAAACGCCTCATGGGATATCCATTGACGCATATTTTCCTACCACCAATTCTCCTCGTTATTTCTACCAGCATTTTATGTACACTGACCGCTTTCATTCTGCGGAGCACAAGCGGAGTAACAACTGTCCTTATTTTTGGCGCCCTCCAAATGCTTCTACTTTTCTATCAAGCAAAGAAAGCCAGCCTCGAAGGAATCGTTTCCCTTATCAAATCAGCATAAATACCTCAGCAGAAAGAATAATCATCATGTCAGACATTCTTAACGTGCAGAACCTGACCAAAATCTTTGGTCAGCGTATCGTCATTGACAATCTCAGCTTTCGTGTTCCTGCAGAGGCCAGCCTAGCAATCACCGGACCCTCTGGATGCGGGAAAAGCACATTGCTCAATATCATCGGTATGCTTGAAGCCCCCACTCAGGGCAGCATTATGCTTGAAGGTAAACCTTTACCCGCTATTAACTCCACTGCAGCAACGAAACTCAGGCGCAAACAGATTAACTACCTTTTTCAGTCTTACGCGCTTATCAGTGACCTTACTGCTCGTGATAACGCTATGCTGGGCCTCCACTATGCTCCTATAAGCAAAGAGGAAAAAACTGCACGTATCAACGAAATCCTCGCAAAGCTCGGGCTTTACCATGTGAAAGATGAGCGAGTATCCACTCTTTCTGGAGGGGAACAGCAACGCCTAGCTTTAGCTCGCTGCATTCTCAAACCTGGCAACCTCATACTTGCAGATGAACCAACCGGCGCCCTTGATCGGAAACTCTCAGGTCGAGTCCTAGAGCAAATGCTTGAATTGCAACATGAGCACCACAAAACCCTCATCATTGTTACTCACGACCCACATGTGGCTAAAGAATGTGACTATGTTATGCAGCTCAACGGAAGTGATGAGGAGCGCGAGTAAGAAATTCACAGCCCTGCATCTGAATACCTGTCCTCGCATATAACGACGAGACATTTCCAACATCTTTCGAACTTACGAAGCAATCCGTAAAACTGTTATCGTAACGCTGGCGTCAGCACTACGATAAAAATTTGTCGAGTGTTCCGTTCCGGAAGGCTAAGGTGCCTCCTTACCTGATACGGAGTGGACTGGGCGCCATTTGATTTTTAAGAGAGGCTCTTTTGTCCACTTTGACAAAAATTGTGCAGGAACCATCTGCCACACCTATCCACAAACAGCATGAACTTCCCCATTTTGCTCGCCCTCACTTGACAATGTCAGGACTTTACCTTGGCGCTTTTCTTGGGATGCTTTCTGAAACAGCAATGAGTATTGCCTTGCCCGCTTTGATGGACGATTTTAGGATCAGCGCGGGTGTTGCTCAATGGATGATTGTCGGCTACATGCTCGCTATCGGCATCGTCTTACCTTTTGTTGGGCTGCTTCTGCGATCTTTTAATGCCAAAGTTGTTGCTCAATGCGCTTTAGCTATTTCTCTCATTGGGGCGATTCTGTCAACCTGCGCTCCCACATTTGCACTGGTATTAACTGGGCGCATGCTCCAAGGCGTTGGAACTGGCATTATTTTGCCCACTTTGTTCTCTGCGATTATTCACATTTTCCCTCCTCACCGAATTGGAGCCGCGAACGGAGTTGCAGGCCTAACAATCATGCTTGCACCTGTCATAGGCCCTACCTTGGGAGGAATCCTCGTTGGCGTATTTTCATGGCGTTCACTTTTTGCTGTTTTCGCAATTGTTGCTGCACTCGCTTTAGCGTTGATAACGCTACGATTTGTTAATCCCCTGCAGCAAATGAAACAAAGTGTTGATGCAGTATCCGTTGCTGAATCGATCATCGGTTTCGGAGCGCTTATTTGCGGTGTTTCTTTGATAAGTGAGCAAGGACTATCGCCCCTTGTTATCCTGCTCATTATCTTAGGTATCACCAGTATTGCTTTATATTCACAGCGACAATTACGTATCAATCATCCGATCATGGATATTTCATTGCTTATGCGCAGTGATTTCAGGACACCTGCCCTCATTGTTACTTTGTCTTTTGCCTGCACTCTTGTGTGTATGTACATTGTCCCCTTGGAGTTACAAAGAGGACTTGCTTTAGATTCCTCATATGTGGGTGTCATGATGCTACCTGCCGGTGTTGTTAACGCGCTGTGTTCATTTGCTGCGGGCCGTCTTTACGACACGTTAGGATCTGCTCCCCTTATTCGTTTCGGTGGCGTGATGACACTTATCGGTATCGTCATGTTCATGATGATTGGAACAAGCACATCAATGTTCTTTTTCGTCATGTCACACATCGTCATCATGGTGGGCATCCCATTCATTCAGCAGCCTGCACAGTCAGCAGCATTAGCGAGTTTGCCTCGACAAAGCGCATCCGATGGCTCAACCATTCTTAATACATTACAGCAGGTAATCGGCGCAGTTGGAACAGCTCTGGCAACATGCCTTCTTGGTTTCGGAGTGTTTTCTGTCAGCGATCCAGCACAGGGCTTCATCGCTGGCTCACGTTATGGCTATCTTTTCGCGGCCGTTTTAGTAGGTAGCGCGCTTCTCATTTCATTGCTTCATCGTCGGGTGGCCGCACGTTCTGCTGTGACGAGCAAGGATGAATCGCACTGATATATCAGAGCACCAGGATGTGATCTAGCACCATGCGTCCCGCTTATGTCGCGCGTCTCCTTTAAGGAGGCACCCCCTGTTGCGCTGATAAAAACCAGTGGAGGCTAGGTCTTTGACCTATTCCCAGCCTCCACTGGTCTTTTTCATATGGGCTTTGGCCTATACGCCTAAGCGTCACGCCAGATTATGCGTTTTCCTTTCTCTTGATTACCACACCAATTCCGGCACATCCCAGTGCAGCAAGGAAAAGTATTCCCAAAGAGGCGCCTGTGCGCGCAAGATTACGTTTTCCTTTTATCCGAGTCTGTGTTGTAATGCTTCGCGAATCATTCTGTTTCGTCGTATCGCTGTCCGTTTGTTCTACTTCTTCTGATTTATGAGGCGGGAGCGGAACAACTGTTGTATCGCCAGTTGGAGTCGTTGTTTCTTCCGCCCCTGAGGTGCTGCCCGCAGAATCGCTTGCTCCATCTGAACTCGACTCACCAGCCACAGGACCGGTCGGACCTTCCGAAGCAGACTCATTACCCGCTGCTGGGCCACTCGGTCCATCTGAACTCGAATCGCCAACCGCAGGAGCGCTCGTGCCCTCTGAAGTTGTCTCCTCAGTTGATGGATCAGGTGTTTCTTCTACTGGTGGTGTTTCAATTGTCAGCATCAGATTTGCTGCTCGTTCCGATGTTGCTCCTGTCGCAGTAAATTCGTAATCACCTGGGTGCGCATCCGAGTTTACCCGTAAACGGAATTCAGCGACCCCCTCAGAATTTGCAAGTGCGGTAAAACCGTTCCGACCCTCAAAAGCATCCGTCGGAGTACCCACTGAGCGGAAAAGCGGTATAACCACTGATGCTAAGGACACCGGCGCCTCATGAGTAAGGTTCACAGCTTCTCGCGGCTCAAATCCGCTGGTTTTCAACGTCAATTCCGCACCTGGCTTGACGCTTAGATTAGCTCCCTCTGCTCGTCTCAAAGTTGTCTGAGGTACAACACGAAGATCAAAACTCGCATTCTTTGACGAAACGGCCCCTGTAGCTGTCACGGTATGCGTTCCTGTTTGCGCGCCCTCAGCAATATCAACAGTGAAACGAATTTCCCCGTTCTCATCAGCAACAACCGTGTCATTTTCTGTCACGATTGCCTCATCATGTCTGAGGGTTACTTCCTCATTTGGCGCGAAGTGAGAGCCTGTCAGCGCTACTGCTTTTTCGGCGACGCTCACAGGTTTTTCCGGGCCGGTCAGAGCAGCCTGCTGGAGTACGCTTATCCTAAAGGATGTTGTTGCACGCGCAGGTGTATTTGTGCCGTCCTTATCGGTGACGCTCACCTGCACTTCAGCGTTTTCCACTAGGTGAGTCGGAGTACCAGAAATCGCCATCGTTTCTTGGTCAAAAGACAATCCCTCAGGAAGTCCACTCACTTCAACAACACGATTGGCTTTTTCGTCGCCTCCTGCAACTTCCAATGGGATAGCGTCAATAGGCCTACCTTCGATCATGGTCTTATCCGCAATGGAGGCGAGGGTAAGTGTCGGGAGGTCACATATTCCTTCTCGTACCCAGTTCAACGTCACGTTAGTGTAACCAATACCATTCCCATCCATTTCGTACAAAATACCGATACGACCATCAGGTTGGATTGCAATTGACGTGTAGCCCGTGTAACCAGAACGGTATTCACGACGGTTTTCATCAAGCCAGGTAGTCCCACTATCACAGCTCACTGACAATGAACCATTCGTGCGAGCACGCGCGTTGAATGTGTTAGAGAAAAGAAGAACTTTCGATTTCGCTGTCCCTTCAGTTGCCGTGGGGAAAGCACGAATAATCGTCGCGTTATTTACTGGGTCAGTCAGTTGTGTTTCCAGTGTTGCTGGTGTCCACGTCAGGCCACCGTCATGTGAGGTGGCGATCAGACGGTTTCCACCTGGTGAACGCGAATTAATCATGAGGCTACCGTCACTCAGTTCAACCATCTTTGTTTCATCAAAGTTACGGTTTACTCCTTGAGCCACACGCGCTAAGTTTCCGAGCTGCCAGGTCTGACCGTGGTCATCAGAGTACAGGGCAGCCGCGTGAATAGTGCTACCAGCCGCTGGTGTCAGTTGGAAAGCATAGGGTTGAACCAAGCGGCCTTTGTATTGGCCGTGTTGGATTTGCAGGCCGTTACCTGATGTTGCGAAACCTGATTTGAGGGTTCCCACATGGTCACGGATAGCCATATTTGTAAGGTCGCGGCTAGTCCATGTGTGCCCGTTATCGGTTGATTCTGCAACATGGAGGTGCATTGCTGTACGGTCGTTTTCTGCAATAACACCTTGGGTGAGACGATAGTTTCCTTGCCAGAAACCGTTGTCATATGAGAGCACGTGGAAGCTAAAGATTTTCCCTGTTTCGTAGTCAACAACGTAAGAAGGATCAGAGTATCCTTTTTTCTGCGCCCCGCTTTGTCCTTGTGAGATAACGGTTTGTACTCCCCAGGTTTTTCCGCCGTCAGTGGAACGACGTTGAACAATTGAGTTCGGGTTAGGTGAGTCAGCAGCGGATCCTGGCCGACGATCATAGGCGGCAAGGAGGTCACCGTTTGGCGCTTTTGTCAGTGATGGAATCCGGTAGTACATACCCGCTGGAGTATTTCCGACGGAAAGAACTTGATCTTCGCCTCGTTCAGCAGGAAGGGAAGGATCAGCATTTGCATAGCTACCAGCTGTTGCTTCATCCCAGGTTCCAGGAACCGAAACGGGGGTAGAGGCAATTTTTGCTTGTTGGAAGAGTTCTCCATCAACACGTACTTCCATCATGAGTGATGGAACAAATGTACCGCTTTCAAGGTCAACGGTTGTCAGTGCGTGCGTCACTGTGCAGGTTTTGTTTTCATTGTCGGCGAGTTGCCCACGACAAGTCGCGAGTTCTTCTTCGGTGAAGGTGCTGTCGTCTGGTTTGAATGTCACCGAACGGGGGTTGGATGTTTCTGTTGCTTCGTAGCGGATATCAAATGAGAGCGTATCCCCTACCGCGTATTTACTTTGAGCTTCCCCCCCCCCCCGTTGCTTTTGTGTCATTTCAACGAAATTCACGACTATAGGTTTCACGGGCACTGAGGAGCCTTCTGTCAGATTCGTAGGAGTTGTCGTTCCGTTGTAATTTTCAGAACGGTACAGTGCGTATCTCACGTATGGGGCGAAACCTCCGTGTGTTAAATCGTCTTCGGTGACGATGTGGTAGGCGTGCCCAATACATTGGATCCATGTTGCTGATGTTCTCATTGAACGACATGTGTCAATGTTCGTGAGGTTTGATTCTGCGGGCCGCATTCCGCGGGTTGTTCCTGTGAACTGACGGAATGCCACAGTGTAGTTGATTCTGTCCCCTACGTTCCAGACTTCTTTGGGTTGAGTGGGAACAATTGTTGCTTCGCTGTAGGAATCCACATCAATAACTGTTGTGTTTCCTTGGGCTGTTGGTAGGGCAACTGATTCAGATGATTCAGTTGATTCTTTCATCGTGTACGTGATTGTGGGGGTAAATCCTCCATTTGTCACGTCATCTGCGGTGAGTATGTGAGTCATTCGGTTTGAGCACACACCGTTGTCATGCGCGTTGATGGTGAGTTGGCAGGCCGCAAAGTTTTCCAGATTCGAGGCTGTAGGAACGAATACTTTCTGCATTTCTGAGTTATTTGTGACGTGCACATCAAAACTCATTGAGTCGCCTACCATCCATACGTGTCCTTGTGGTTGCGGATTCGCCAGTTCGAGGGTGATGGTTGCGGGACTCGGTTGTTCTTGCGCTAGAGCAGGGGAAATTGCCGATACTGTCATCGCCAGTAGGGACCCGAGTATCACGACAGTCTTTCGACGTCGCATTGTGAACCAACACCCTGATTTTTCCTTTTTCATGAGTGCTTCCTTCTGTTTTTACTTAGCTTCAAACGGAGAGTTCGGTCAACGGTGACCTTGTTTTCTTTTACATCGTTGCATATGAAAACAAGAAGCTTACTCATGCTATCAACTTTGTGGTCTGATGTCTGACAAACGGATTCTTAATAATTTTTCCTTGTATTCTTTTCCCTCTGCGTGTACGTGACAACTTTTCTTTCGCGGAATCGCCCCGGCGGAACCTAAACTGACCCTGAGGTTGCCTGCAAGCTAAACTGAGCTTTAGCTCAAGCACAAAACTGCATGAAAGAACAAATACGTATGCGTCTGAAAATTGGGGAAGTTGCTCAGCGTTTTCAATTACCGGTTTCTACTTTACGTTATTACGATTCACAAGGTTTCTTTCCACGTATGCAGCGAGTTGGCGGGCAACGAGTATTTGGTGAACGTGAGATTGCGACCCTCCATGTCATTGATTGCCTCAAGTCATCTGGCCTGTCTATTGAGGAAATAAAACAATTTATTCACTGGTGTGAGCAAGGAGACGACACCTTACATAAACGCCTTCAGCTCTTGAGTGACCGAAAGAAAATACTTGACGAACAGATTAAAGAACTCCATCGCGTTCAAGCTATGCTCATCTACAAAACTTGGTATTACCGCACAGCAATTGAGCTTGGCAGCGAAGAAAAAGTACGCGAACTACCTGCCGAATCCGTACCGGAAGATATGAGAGAAACACGCAATTACGCCTATTCTGCTTATAAGAAAACGGAAATACCTCAGAAATAATCACCACTACACGCGCTGCTTTTGTGGGTATATACAGAAAGTGGGCGATACAGGGCAGGCATTTGGTTGCGCGGTCACATCTGCATGACCTACCGGAATAGATCTATGTGAGAATAGCCATTCTTGGAATAGGTTTTTTAATTCGGAGCACAGCAGCACATGATGTAAACTGGGTAATGCTTTTCCGGCATCGGGGTGTGGCGCAGTTTGGTAGCGCGCCTGCTTTGGGAGCAGGATGTCGCAGGTTCAAATCCTGTCACCCCGACCATGAAATCTCAGGAAATACACTTTTCCTGAGATTTTTGTTTTTCATATGTAGGCAATATTTCACTGATAAAAATAGCGGCCTATACGTTTTGGCCAATAACCCCCAATAAGCCACTGATTAACACTTTGATGATGAGAAACTCCTATCCTCAGCAGCTTTTCAGACTCACTCCGAAAATTTGAGAAACCAAACTTTCCACAGCACAACTGCGATGAGATTCAGACTCCACATGATGCAACTTTGTCGTTACCGCAGATATTCGATCACAGTAAGCCTTCAAAAAAAAATACCAACACAGGCAAGCAAAGACGCACGAAGCATCGCAATAAACGATCCCTCACCATTGACAAAAATTGCAGGTACTATCGCCACTTTTATACTCACTTTTCATATTCACTGGCCTGCAACCGTATGTTTCTCCTCTGCACACTTGACATTCTCACGGCTACATGGTTAATTAGTCATGTAATTAACCGATAAAGCAACTTAGCTGTACTCCGAGGAGGTGAAAATGACAGAACATTTCACAGACTCCACCCCCATTTACATGCAGATTGCCGAAGAAATCCGCAATCTCATCATCCGTGGAGCACTAACTGAAGGCGACCAACTGATGTCAACAACCGAATATTCCACAACTTACCGCATCAACCCCGCCACCGTAGGAAAAGCATTTACGCAACTCGTGAGCGAAGGACTTGTAGAAAAACGTCGAGGTATCGGTATGTTTGTACGCGCCGGCGCACAACAGGCCCTTCTAGCAAGCAGGCGCGAAAGATACTTCACTGATGTCCTCAAACCTGCTATTGACGCAGGACTTGCACTCGGACTCACACTGCATGACATCACAGCCCTCGTAAACGCAAACAACTCCCCTCATGAAAGAGAAAACTCATGATCCACATTGAATCTCTCAGTCATACTTATGCAAGAAAAACACACGCACTACGTGAAATCACATGCACACTATCACCCAACTCTGTCACTGGTCTTATCGGACCCAACGGGTGCGGTAAAAGCACTCTTATGGAAGTTTTAACAGGCTTCCTCCCCATCCAAGAAGGTCGCATCACATATAACGGACAAGAACTTACCAGCGCAGAACTCACCGCACTCACCGCGCTAGGAAACAGCGGACGAGAATTCACACTCGCACATATGAAAGACCTCCTCGGTTACGCACGATGCCGACCCACCTGGAATGAAAAACTTTTCACCCATTACCTGAAACGTTTTGACATCACAGTTTCACGCAAAGCACTCGGTAAAGTTTCATCTGGGCAAAGCGCCATTTTCAGCGGTGCCCTCGCCTTAGCTTCCGGAGCACCTCTGACTTTACTTGACGAGGTCCAAGCAACTCTTGATGTTCCCCATCGCTACGCTTTCTACGAAGAAATCATGCAACTCAACGCTGACATCATTGAAGGAAAACATCCCGAACGAAAATTCCTTATTTCCTCGCATATGGTTTCTGAGTTGGAAAACCTCACAAACAACATCATCATCATGCGCAATGGGCACATTCTTACTGAAGAAAGCACCGAGGATCTACAACACCGCACGCTAGTTCTCACCGGATCAATTCAGGCAGTCACTGATCTCCTTGCACACCACCCTGACATTCACGTGTTATCTGAACGCACACTTGGGCCTACACAGGAAATCACAATTGACCTACGCACATGCGACCTCACCCCTGTCATAGCTGAATCTTTCGGCCTACTTGCGCGCTACGCATCACTACAAGACACATTCCTTTCTCTTATCCACAAGGACGCCTAATGATGACTTCTCATTCCCCAGCAGCACAGCAAAACACTCACTTTATGCGGCTCACTTTAGTTCACATGAAATCTCATGTACTACCCATCATTGGGATAGCTGCGGGCATCCCCTTCATTCAACTAGCCATCAACTTGAGTTTTTCTTTCATTCTGCGCACTCCTCCACAGGTATTTCTTACAGAATCGTGGATCCTCATTGCTTCCATTTCAACCTTCATCATGACCTACATATTCGCTACCTCGAATATGCGTGAAATCATGACATCTGGCCTTAGCCGCTGGAAAGCAGTAGGCGCATCCTATATCAGCACACTTTTCCTGCTCGGAATCACACTCATTGCTATCTTGCCCCTGCATTACTTTGAAAAGCATGGTCCTTTTGATCTCTCGCATGAGATCTCCCTGCCCTCCCAGCTCTTACTTGCTGTACTGACAGTTATCACGGCAGATGCTGCCTCACGCCTGCTGTGTTTGATTCCGCGTTTTATTAGTTCTCCTCTTGGACTTTTCTTTGCCTATCTTGCGGCAATCCCTCTGTGTATTACATCCATAGGAGCAGGCATCACATGCTACTCATTGCTCACACTTGAACAAACACTCAACATTCCGCTTTTTTCCTCGGGGTATTACCTGCTTGGAATTGCCACAATTGTCACCATGATTCTCGGATTCGTTATGAGTCCACGTGGGCATATCCGAAAAATTGGGTAACTATTCGGTTAGATCTGCACTACTTCTTAGACAGATCACCATGCGCTAGCAGTGGGGGTGCTTCAACAAAAGCACCCCCGAACGCATATAAAAAGCCTGATTTATGTATCAATCCTTGATTGAGCGCCTATGCCCTAAGGCTTGAGCAATATATTTCCCTGTCAGCGTCCCGCAGCCCGCCGCAACATCAGCAAGCATCTGCATGGGTGTTCCTTCAAAAACCACCTGACCGCCATCGGAACCAGCCCCTGGACCCATATCAATAATCCAGTCAGCATGAGCCATCACAGCAACATTATGTTCCACCACGATCACTGATTTACCGCTATCCACCAGAGTATCCATCAGGGTGAGAATCTGGGTAATGTCTTGCATATGTAAACCTGTTGTTGGTTCGTCAAGAATCATCAGAGAAACCTGAGGGTCCAGCATATGCACAGCTAATTTCAGGCGTTGGCGTTCCCCACCGGACAGCGTATTCAAAGGCTGGCCCAGCGGTAAGTAGCCCAAGCCAACCGCGCACATAGCCTCACATATTTTCTGCGCAGCAGGGATTTTCACCTCTGGACGAGCAAAATATTGTGCAGCGTCATGCGCTGACAGTCCAAGGACATCCACGATACTTAAACCACCCAGAGTGTATTGCACAACGGAATCATCAAAACGACGTCCTTCGCATATTTCGCAGGGAGTTGTCACTGTTTCCATGAAACCTAATTCTGTACGTATCACCCCTAAGCCCTGACAGTTCGGGCATGCACCCTCAGAATTTGCACTAAAAAGTGCAGGTTTTACGCCATTTTCTTTAGCGAAAGCTTTACGGATCAGCTCTAATATGCCCGTCCACGTCGCAGGATTAGAACGCGATGATCCTTTGATAGCGCTTTGATCCACCACAGTAGCCTGTGTTCCTTTCGGGAAGGAACCTGGAATAAGGGAGGACTTACCAGAACCAGAAAGCCCAGTAACCACACACAAAACTCCTAGTGGCACATCTACATCCACATTACGCAGATTGTGTACATTCGCTCCGCGGATCTGGATGCTACCGCGTGGTGTACGAATAGCAGCGGTTTCCTTCAGACTGACAGAAGATGACAGGCCCCGTCCTGTAGGCGTATCAGCAAGACGTAGTTCATTGGGAGTGCCAGAAAAAATAATCTGCCCACCTTTTTCACCGGCACCTGGGCCCATATCAATCACATAATCAGCTAAAACAACGGTTTCAGGATCATGCTCCACAACAAGGACTGTATTACCTTTGTCACGCAGTTCCATTAAAAGCTGATGTATTTGTTCGACATCATGCGGGTGCAGGCCGCTTGTCGGTTCGTCAAAAATATATGTCACATCTGAAAGAGCTGACCCTAGGTGCCGCACCATGCGAATACGTTGTGCTTCACCACCTGACAAGGTGCTCGTCGCCCGGTTTAACGACAAATAGCCCAGCCCCACGCGCAGCATTGATTGCAGTACTAAGGCGACGTTTTCTAATAGAGGCTGAATAGCATCATCATCAATCGCAGCAATCCACTGGGCAAGGTCACGTATTTCCATGGCGCTTAAATCAGCTATTGATTTGTCTTGAATGTAGGAGCTTCGAGCCGCTTGTGTGAGCCGCGTTCCCTCACACTGGGGGCACAGGGAGAATGTGGCAGTTCTTTCCACAAAAGCACGCATATACGGTTGTAAGGCTTCAATGTCTTTCGACAAGATAGATTTACGTATTTTTGGGATCAGACCCTCATAGGTCATACGAATACCGGCAATTTCAATTTTTTTCGGATCAGAGTATAAAAGGGTTTCCATTTGCTGTTTCGTGAAAGTTGACACGGGTTTATCAGAGGGGAAGAATCCAGATTCACTGAATTGACGCACAGCCCATCCGCCCACTTTATATCCGGGGACAAGGATAGCGCCCTCCTCTAATGACAGTTCCTTGTTGATGATCTGTTCCATGTCGAGATCCGATACTGTGCCACGCCCCTCACAGGTCGGGCACATACCGCCTACCTGAGTGAAAGTTTTCTTTTCTGTCAAAGTACGCGTTCCCTTTTCCACTTTCACAGTCCCAGCACCAGTTACTGTCGGAATGTTGAAAGAGTAGGCCTGAGGGCCACCAATATGCGGGAAAGCACATTGAGAAAAGAGAAGACGCAGCATTGCATCCACATCTGTTGCTGTCCCCACGGTGGAACGAGGATTTGCTCCCATCGTCTCTTGCCCAACGGTAATGGAGGCTGTAATTCCGTGAATCTTATCCGCATCGGGACGCACAGGTGTGCGCAGAAACCCCTGAATGAAAGCTGAATGTGTTTCATTCAGTAAACGTTCAGATTCAGCGGCAATAGTGTCAAAAACTAATGAAGACTTACCTGAGCCTGAAACACCAGTAAATACGGTGAGTTTACCTTTGGGAATATCCACATCCACATTGCGTAGGTTATTTTCGCGTGCTCCGCGCACCCTAATGTATCCCCGTGGCGATGAGGTTAAAGTGTTTAGTGGCGTCAACATAACCTGTGTTCACCTGTCTGATTGTTGTGGAAACATGGATTATCTGTGAGGTATATCCGTGAAATACGAAGTAAGATCAATGGCTTTTCAACTGTCTACACCACAAGGCCATATTCACGATCATGACATTCCCGTTAACACATGTCACATATAAGTAAAAACAATGAACTAAACCGAAAAGAAAGGAAAATAAAATAAATCCAAAGGTAACCAAATCCTATGGGGTGGCTGACGGGACTCGAACCCGCGACGTCCTGGACCACAACCAGGTGCTCTACCAGCTGAACTACAGCCACCACCGCTGCGTACGAAACGCAACGAAGAAAACTTTACCAGAGGGAGCGCTGAGCGAAAAATCGACACAAGCCATTCTTAGGTGGCATAGGACACTCTTTTATACATTGCGACACTTTATGCCGATATTTTCCTTATTTTCGCACCCTCAAGTAGCAGGTTCACCAAAAAGCACGCATAGCAATAGCGTCTGCAAAATTATCCAAAGCTTGCGGTGTGGCCGTCAAATACAAATCCGCATCAACCAGAGACACTTCCATCACGTGGAAAGAACCTTTCCCATCAGGAACCACATCCACTCGGTTAAATAGGAACTGCTCATCACGCCCCATACGCGAACGCACATAGCCATGAAGTACCTGACGGATTTCTTCACCCCACTTCCACGCAATACTATCGGCGCTCTGAGCAGTCACCACAGCCTCATGACGCGACGGATCAGTAACAGACGCAGGGTGCAAAGCCGGTCTTTTTTCAACAGCATGAGACACCAAACCATTAAAAAAGACCAAAGAAATCTCGCCATGCACATCAATTTCTTCAAGATAACGTTGCACCATAACAGAGCGCCCGTGATTCAATAAATCCATCGTCTGCGCAATAGCTGCTTGACGCTGATACGTGTCAATAGAACTGTAACGCCCAATGTCACGCACTCCCGACGACACTGACGGTTTCACAACGAAATCACCGAAAGCCGGGAAACGAGTGTGGATCTGATGTTTCGACAGCTTATGAGCAGGATCAAGCCATGATGTGGGGATCGTTGGTAGGCCACGATCAGCTAAAGCGGCTAAATACCGTTTATCTGTGTTCCAGTCCAAAATATCTGAATGATTCAAAATACGTGGAACACTACGCGCCCATCGTAAGAAAGAATCACGGTCTTTCGCGTAATCCGTTACTGAACGGACAACGCACATCCCTGCATCTGTCCAATCCGTATCAGGGTCATTCCACACGCGAATAGCAGGGTCAAGCCCCCTCTGAGCTAATGCATCAAGCAAGCCCTCCTCACCACGATAAAGATGAGGCATATCGGCTGCAGTTACTAAAGTGACCTTAGGCTTCGTCATGGCTCCACGTTACCGGATATTCAAGACAAAAATGCGCTAACGCAGACCTGACGGACGCGAAAGCGCCTCATTCAGCACCTCGTTGAGTAGCTGAGTGTAATCAATACCTGCTTTTGCCCACATGTGCGGGTACATGGAAAAAGGTGTGAAACCTGGCATGGTATTCACTTCATTCACAACAATAGAGCCTGTCTGCGGGTCATAAAAGAAATCCACACGCGCAAGGCCTTCACATTCCAATGTGTCAAATGCGCGAACAGCGATTTCTTGGATACGTTCAGCTACCTGCGGTTCCACATCTGCCGGACATGTTAAAGACACGCCTTCTGTATCAAAATACTTCAACGCAAAGTCGTAGAACTGGCCTTCTGGGACAACTATTTCACCAAGTGGTGACGCTTGAGGGGCACTCCCCCATGAGCGCGCTAGTACGCCACATTCGATTTCACGACCAGGAGTACGCGCCTCCACAATAATACGCGGGTCGTTATTTCCCGCTTCTTTTATTGCGGCAGCAAGGTCCGCTGGCTTATCCACTCGCGTAATACCGATAGAAGAACCAGCTCGGCAAGGTTTCACAAAGACCGGATATCCTAAAGCATCAATACGTTTGCTACATTCGTGAGGATCCTCATTCCATTGGCGCATTGTCACTAATTCCCAACGCCCCACATCAATACCAGCCGCAGCGAGCACTGTTTTTGTTAAATGCTTATCCATTGAAATGGCGCTGGAATTTACCCCGCATCCCACGTAGGGCACACCGGACATTTCAAAAAGCCCTTGAATTGTGCCATCCTCACCATACGGACCATGCAGTAATGGGAAAACCACGTCAACATTACCGAGGTCACTTACCTGCATCCCATCTTTGCTGCGTGTCACTTCAATAAGGCGACGAGTCCCCGGCACGAGCATCACTGAAGATTCAGAGGCCTGAATAGATTGCCCACGCCCTTCATGAAATTCTAAAGCTTGAGGGTCATCCGCTACACGCACCCACTGCCCATCAGGGGTAATACCTATCGGAATAACATCCCACATTGTTCGATCTATTGCACGAAGAATACCGGCAGCAGTTGCACATGAAATCTCATGTTCACTGGAGCGCCCTCCCATAACGACAAGGACACGTGGACGTTGAAAATCACTCATACCCCTCATCCTATGCCGCATAGCCAAAGTTCTTACTTCACTTCCTCATGGTGTCCCTTGAAGACTGCGAAATCTTAAAGGCACATGCGCAGGCGGGAACGAAAAAGCTCACGAAATTCACCCGATATGCCAAAAATATGCTAACGCGTTACACAAATACACGAGGACAACAGATACCCTCTGGGACATACTCACTGTTTTCAAGTGCGTTAATAGATCAAAAACTATCGCATAACCTTCCCTGCCCCTTACATGATGGTTTCCTTCCGCTAGGATGAAAAGAAAGGGTGTCCCCTGAGTTTCACGTCTTCAGAGTGCTACTTGTTCTGAGTGAATATTGTTCACAGTTTCTGAGACTACGAGGGTTAAGACCAAACAGCAGAAAGGCTTACAGAATGTCACGTTCACTGCGCTGCTTCGTTGCAGCATCCGCCGTATCTTTCTTTGCGTTGTCCCTTGCCGGTTGCTCACATTCACAGTCAGCACAGGACGTAGTTTCCTCAGCAGCTACTTCGACTTCTGCCACACAATCATCAGCATCTTTGCTGCAAAGTGGTGCTTCTGGTGCGCAATCTATTCACTCAGAAGCCGACGCTTCCCCTATTGCTAGCAATGACTGGAAGCCTCTGGCAGATTCACGAGAAGTAAGTGACCACGAAAGCTCTTTAGTTCTCCATGATGTACGTGTTGGTCACCATGAGGGTTTTGATCGTGTTGTCATTGAATTTGCAGGTGAAGGCGATACGGGTTGGATGCTTCAATGGGTTACTCAGGCTCATGAGCAGGGTCGCGGCATGCCTTTGCCTCTGAAAGATCCCGCAATTCTTGACGTTGTCCTCACAAATACCGTTATGCCTATCGACCAGGCACAGCAAGCGCAATACTATTCAGGACCTCGCACATTCACGTCAAACGGTGTCACTGTTGCTGTTGACGGCACTTTTGAATCACATACGCATATTGCTTTGGGCTTGGACTCACAACGCCCACATCAAATTGCCGTTTTGACACAACCAACACGCATTGTCATTGATCTGAAGAAATGAGGGGGATTCTGCGTTCTTCTCGCGGATCCCACCACATATTTTCAGGCGGATTTTCAGCGCGCAACTGCGCTAGACCTTCACAGAGAGCACGGTAGATACGGCGATTTGCTTCTTCAACAGCTTTCCTGTCGGCTGATCCGAGCTCGGAGTACAGGTCACTGAGGTCTACTGCCTCGCCTATAAGAAAATTCACTGTCCGCGCAGGTCGTAGGTCAACAATCCTTCCAGAGGACATAATCATGTGCGCGCCCCACGACGCCAAAGGAATAACCGGTGCTCGCGTATCCAAAGCTACACGTGCAACACCTGTTTTTAAGCGCATCGGCCACACGTCAGGGTCCTCAGTAAAAGTGCCTTCAGGGTAAATAGCAACGCATTGGCCTTCATCAATAGCACGACATACGGGCGCTAAAGCATCTGAACGGTTCTGTGCTTTTCGATCAACAGGAACCAAGTGAAGCGCACGAAAAATCGCCCCCACGACAGGAAGGCGAAAGAGTTCGGCTTTAGCCATAATACGCAGTGGCACCCCGCGGCGAGCCATATACCAAAAAGCTAAAATTCCATCTAAAGGGGAGGTATGCGAACATGCCAGTACATATCCACCCGATTGCGGAAGATTTTCTTCACCGCGCACGCGCAGGCAAATCCACGGTGTAAGAAAAATATTGAGGACCCCACGGGAGAAACGATGAAAACCTCTCACCGGGTCTGCACATTGCGTCATACTGTGTGAGTGTAGCGGCAAGGATAGCGAAAATTACACAAGGACTCGCGCAACATGCGGTTCAGCAGTCATTGTTAGAGGAGTTTCACCTACGTAATCACCATCAGCCATAGCGATCACACCTTCCGGTGTATGTACGGTGATTTCACGTACGGACCGCACCGTCATTGCGGGGTTTTCACCACGTGTCACAAGTACTTGAGCGAGGACTCGAATGGCTTGTCGCATAGGTAGCGGGCCGATATGCACCAGTTCGATCTGCCCATCACCGATACGTGATGAGGGAACAAGGTTAATTCCTCCGCCAAACCATCCAGAGTTGGAAACAGAGGTTAGCCAGCCACCCAAATCTTCTTCTACACCATCTACCGTCGCAAGAAGCGGGGTGGGCCGGTGCGTACGTAAAGCAGATAAGGCTCCGTAAGCGTAAGTTAAACTCCCTCTGCGTAGCCATGAGGTGTCATTGGCAATCCGATTTGCCAGCGCATCAAAGCCGAAAGAAACAATGCCAAGGACAATACGACTGTTTCCGTGAGGATCGGTAATCCGTATGCCGTCAAGTTCTTGTTCAGTAAAACCTTTGAGTAAAGAACGTGCGCGGGCTACCGCATCTGTCCCAATCCCCAGAGCGCGACATAAATCGTTACCTCGTCCCCCTGGGAATGGGACAAAAAGCGCTCCTGAGCGATGCACACCACAAGCTACTGCTGACAGGTAGCCGTCTCCTCCTAATGCTCCAAGCAGGGGCGCTTGGGATGCGGCGGCGACTTCTTCAGGGTCCTCATCTGGGGTTGTGACGCGAACGGAAACATCCCATCCGCCTTCACGTAAACATGACACAACTTTCCGTCCAACGGTAACTGCGATTCCATGCGCTGACATGGAGGATACGAGCAATTCCATATGCTGTGGTTGAGCGAGCGCGGACGCTTTTAGGGATGTTTCCTTTTCAGCAGTGCCGTCAGTATCTGCGCTGTCGATCTTTTCATCAGGTATATGTGGCATTTCGCGCATACCGATTCACCTTAGTCTACGTATTCCACACGAGCATCAAGCTGACGAAGTTTCGTTGTGAAGTGCTCATATCCTCGTGAGATCACGTCAATACCTGACACTGTTGAGGTTCCTTCAGCGGCGAGTGCTGCAATGAGGTGAGAAAAGCCTCCGCGTAGATCGGGAACTTCAATAGAGGCTGCATGCAGCGGAGTCGGGCCTGAGATAACTGCTGAATGGAAGAAGTTTCGCTGCCCAAAACGACACGGGGTTCCGCCTAAACACTCACGATACAGTTGAATGTGGGCACCCATTTGTCGCAGTGCGCCTGTAAAACCGAAACGATTTTCGTACACCGTTTCATGGACAATCGACAGGCCATTGGCTTGGGTGAGTGCAACAACCAGTGGCTGTTGCCAGTCTGTCATAAATCCAGGGTGTACTGCGGTTTCCAAGGCTATGGAACGAAGCTCGCCACCTGGATGATAGAAACGAATACCGTCATCTTCAATATCGAAAGCGCCACCGACTTTACGGAACACGTTGAGGAAAGTAGTCATATCCGGCTGGTGCGCGCCAAGAACTCGGATGTCTCCCCCTGTAGCAAGGGCTGCGGCACCCCATGAAGCTGCTTCGATACGGTCAGGTAAAGCCGTGTGGGTATATCCGCGAAGTGATTCGACTCCTTCGATTCGGATACTGCGATCTGTGTCTACAGAAATAATGGCGCCCATTTTCTGTAACACATTGATGAGATCCATGATTTCTGGTTCAACTGCTGCGCCGCGCAGATTTGTTATTCCTTCTGCGCGTACTGCTGTGAGCAGCGTCTGTTCTGTTGCTCCTACGGAAGGAAATGGTAGATCAATAACCGCGCCATGTAAGCCTTCAGCTGGCCGAGTAATGTGGATACCATCACTTTGTTTATCGACGATGGCACCAAATTTACGTAGCGTATCGAGGTGGAAGTCGATGGGACGGCCACCAATCGCGCAACCGCCAAGTTCCGGTATGAATGCTTCGCCTAGCTGATGTAAAAGCGGGCCACAGAAAAGAACCGGAATACGCGAAGTCCCGCCTAGTGCATCAATATCGGATCTGCGGGCATACTGCACTTTACTGGGATCAAGTGTCATTACCCCACGATCTTGGTCAAAATCAACGGTAACTCCATGTAATCCCAGTAGACGTGAAACTACATCCACATCTCGTATCAGAGGAACATTTGCAAGCCGTGAGGGTGTTTCGCCTAGCAGTGAGGCTACCATCGCTTTGGGAACAAAGTTTTTTGCTCCTCGGACGGTAATCGTCCCTTGGAGGGGGTGTCCTCCCTCAACGGAAAGAACCGAATGCATCGTGCAGCTCCTGACCGTGACACACATTCCTCATCTTGCAGGATCAGCTCAGGCTTTCGCATTTTTCACTTGGTTCCTGCTGTAGGTGACATATGTGTATGTGTCGTTGTTTTATCCGATTTTTATGCCTCAAGACATAAAACCGCATGGGATAAAGAATACGGAACTATCGTACAGTCGGCATACCCAACGCAGTCACCGGACGTGCGGATACCACTTCAACAGCTGGCAGGCTTCGTGCAGGTAATGTCTGCGGTTTGAATGAGAAGCGTTCTTTTTCATAGGTGTTGATTGCTTCTTCATCACGGAGAGTCAGACCAATATCATCAAGTCCTTCCATGAGGGTCCACCGCACATAGTCATCAATGTCGAATGTGGTGGTAAAGGAACCGCATGTGACAGTGCAATCTTCTAAGGAAACAGTGAGTTGGATTCCTGGGTCTGTTTCCATCATTTTCCACAGTTGTTCACAATCTTCATGTGTGATGATTCCAGTTACCAGACCTTGTTTCCCTGAGTTTCCTCGGAAAATATCAGCAAATTTTGGAGCCAGAACCACTCGGAAACCATAGTCTTTCAGTGCCCACACCGCGTGTTCACGTGAGGAGCCTGTACCAAAGTCTGGTCCAGCCACAAGGATCGAACCCGAGCGGTAGGCTTCCTGATTCAAGACGAAATCAGGGTCTGTGCGCCATCCAGCAAATAGCGCGTCATCGAAACCTGTGCGGGTGACACGTTTAAGGTACACAGCTGGGATGATTTGGTCTGTATCGACATTTGAACGACGCAGAGGAACACCAATACCGGTGTGGGTGATAAATTTCTCCATTTTCTTACCTTCCTGTACGTCGTTTTCAGTGTGTTTCAAGGGCCTGCAGGTCAGCGGGAGCACATAGGGAGCCTTTCACAGCTGTGGCAGCGGCAACCAGCGGGGATACGAGGTGAGTTCGTCCGCCTTTTCCTTGGCGGCCCTCAAAATTGCGGTTTGAAGTCGAAGCGGATCTTTCACCTGGTTTTAAGGTGTCAGGATTCATACCTAAACACATGGAGCATCCGGCATTACGCCATTCTGCGCCAAAATCACGGAAGATTTTATCGAGTCCTTCAGCTTCGGCTTGTAGGCGTACACGCGCTGATCCTGGTACCACGAGCATACGAAGGCCTTCAGCTTTCGTTCGGCCTTGAAGGATTTCAGCGGCGGCACGCAGATCTTCGATACGACCGTTGGTGCAAGAACCAAGGAAAACTGTGTCAATGCGAATATCGCGCATGGGGGTACCAGCTTCCAGTCCCATGTATGCGAGGGCGCTTTCGGCTGCACGGCGTTCAGTTTCATCTGCGATGTCTGCGGGAACCGGTACCGAAGATGATAGTGGCACGCCTTGTCCTGGATTTGTTCCCCATGTGACGTAGGGTTCAATGTCGGGGCCGTTGAGGATGACTTCCGCATCATAGGTAGCGTCTGCGTCACTTGCTAATGAGCGCCAATATTCAACGGCTTTATCCCATTCTTCTCCTTCGGGAGCGTGAGGGCGGTTTTTGAGGTAGGCAAAGGTTGTTTCGTCCGGAGCCACCATACCTGCGCGCGCACCAGCTTCAATGGACATATTGCAGATTGTCATACGTCCTTCCATGGACAGGCTGCGAATAGCTTCGCCCCTGTATTCGAGGACGTATCCTTGTCCTCCGCCTGTGCCGATTTTGGCAATAACAGCAAGGATGATGTCTTTTGCTGTTGATCCTGGAGGTAGTTGCCCATTCACAGTGATTGCCATTGTTTTGAAAGGGGCAATGGGGAGTGTTTGTGTCGCAAGAACGTGTTCGACTTGCGAGGTGCCGATACCGAATGCGAGGGCACCGAAAGCCCCGTGCGTTGATGTATGAGAATCACCACATACGATCGTCATGCCTGGCTGAGTAAGTCCAAGCTGAGGACCGACAACGTGGACGATACCTTGATCGGCGTCACCTAATGAATGCAGTCGAATGCCAAATTCCTTGGCATTGGAACGCAAAGTATTGATTTGGATACGTGAAGTCTCGTCAGCGATAGGTAAATCAATATCGACTGTCGGGGTGTTATGGTCCTCGGTGGCAATCGTCAGGTCGGGACGTCTCACGCGCCGCCCTGCAAGTCTCAAGCCTTCGAATGCTTGCGGGCTTGTGACTTCATGGACGAGATGCAGGTCGATGTATAGGAGGTCTGGTGCACCGTCTTGACCTTTTTTCACAAGATGATCTCGCCAGACTTTTTCTGCCATTGTTCCGGCCATGCGACTCAGTCCTCCTTTTCGTTTTCCCTGATAAAACAGGTTTTAATCTCCTCTTTCAGCGGCAGCATGAAACAGAAAAATTCTCTCTATTGCACCGCATCCATATCAATCGTTACCAGTTCCACGATGTGAAGATTTGCCATCTCACTCCATGAGATGACACAATGTCAGGCATGGAGGATTCGTCATCAAGCGGAGTAGGCGTCTTGGATAAGGCCGCAATGGTCCTTGGCGCACTCGAAGCCGGACCTGCGACACTTGCCCAACTCGTTTCCGCCACAGGTTTAGCACGACCGACTGCGCACCGTCTCGCGGTTGCCTTAGAGTACCACCGAATGGTGGCACGTGATATGCAGGGTCGCTTTGTTTTAGGCCCACGCTTACAAGAACTCGCTTCATCGGCAGGTGAAGATCGTTTACTTTCAGCTTCAATGCCTGTCCTTGTGGCCCTGCGCGATCATACGAAAGAATCCACTCAACTGTTCCGCCGTCAAGGGGAACATCGAGTGTGTGTGGCAGCCTCAGAACGTGAAATGGGACTACGTGATTCCATTCCCGTCGGAGCTGCGCTCTCTATGAAAGCTGGTTCTGCTGCCCAAGTGCTCCTAGCTTGGGAAGAACCCGATCGTTTACACAGAGGCTTATACTCTGCTTCGTTCAATGCAACGATGCTTTCCCAAGTACGTCGGCGAGGGTGGGCACAGTCCGTAGGTGAACGGGAGCCTGGCGTGGCTTCAGTATCTGCACCGGTACGTGGCCCCTCTGGACGTGTCATTGCAGCTTTGTCGATTTCTGGGCCTATTGAACGTATGGGACGTCAACCCGGACGTCAGCATGGCCCTTCAGTAGTTGCAGCAGCGAATAGACTCTCAGAATTTTTGCGCAGTATTGAGGGGATGGAGGAATGAACTCCCTTTTTGGCGATAAGTATCCGCGTCTGCGTAATTCTGCTTTACTGGCTTTGCTTGTATCAATGGTTTTACTGTTCGGCCTTAAGGCTTTGCATACATTTGCTTCACAGACAATCGTTGCGCAGGTTTTCTCAGTACTTTTACTTATCGCAGCCGCTGGAGCTTTCTTAGCTTTTTGCGTTCTCTGGTTTATGCGTATACGAGCGATTTCACGCGATAAGCGCTCTGATTCACAAAAATAAACCCCAAGTAACGGACAGCAGCGCTATCAACCCCTGCTCTCATGTGCTGTGAGGCCTTAAACTCACCAGAGTGCTGCTCCCCCGTATGCATGTTCCGTCAGGGCCTCAAAAGCCGGGGCACGCTACGAGAAACTGCTCCCCCATATGCGTGTGTTCCGTTGTTTTTACATAAGAACACGTCGCCCGCTAGCCAGCAGCCATCCTGACCAGGCAATCCCCATACCGCATACGAATACTCCACATGTAATAAATCCTCCAGGAATATTCACACGCGCCCAAGGCGCTTGTGACACAAGATGCGCAACATAAGCGATCCATCCGGTAAAAATACTTGCACACCAGACAAAAACCTGTGACAGGCCCGGCAGATGAATTGCTGTGACAGCCGCACCTAAAGACAGCAAAGTGGCAGGCGCAACCGCTGGAGCCGCACACATATTTGCAACAGCACCCCAAAGGGGCCATTCCCCCGTCATGTGAACAATCAGTGGCCCTGTCACAATCTGACAGCACACAGAAACCACAAGAACTTCACAGACACTTCCAATGAGCCGCCCCCTCCATCCTTTGCGTTTTCCTCCGTGCTGACGTATCCCGCTCATAATCCTTTGGGCAGGAACAATTACCGCCCACGTTGCAATAACTGAAAGAGCAAAAGCAAAAGAACGTGAATTCCATGGATCTTCAGCAAGCATGGCGATTGACACGCACCACAATGAAGCCAGTGATTGTCCTGCTCGATTCATCCACATGCCCCCTAATGAAATGCCTGTCATCAAAGCTGAACGCACCAGTGATTCTTGTGGACCGACCACTGACACCATCACAGCAGCAGCTAGGGCACATACAATGAGGCGCACACGTCCACGTGCAGGTAAAATCCCTGATAATACACCCATAATGATTGCCATGTGACTACCTGAAATAGCAACAAGGTGACTTAAAGAAGCCGTGCGCATATCTGCTCGGAGCTTTTCGTCCATCATTCGGGTATCTCCCACAGACATTCCTGGAACCAAAGCACGTGTATGCGCAGGAAAAACACGTGTCACTTCCTGTAAGCCCGCACGAAGTTGACGTACATATGCGTCCCAACCGGTCGACACCGAGGTAACAGATATGTGTGAGACAAATATGGTTCCTACAGCCTGAGTTCCTGAAAGACCAGCAGGTATGATGCGCCCGCGAATGTGTACCGTGTCGCCACGCAGAATACGAGGTGTGCCACTGCCTCGAAGAATAAATAATGCTGAACTGACACATTCATCTGTGTGAGAGGAAGGATGCGTGTAACAGTTTCCCTTTTCCTGCTGCACAGGATGATGAATGAGGTGACTACGTGCCCATGCAGTCCAGTACGTACCGCCCCAAGCTAAGCTTCGTTCTTGTGGGTCAGTGAGCACTGTCGCTTCTACATTCACCCTTTCTTTTTCTTGTGTTTGCGCCTGTATAAAAAGTGGATCGCTATTTCGTGCCGATAATGCGCAGTATCCCACAATATATGTTCCTAAAACGCACAGGAGCACTACCGCAAGGGCTAAACGAGTCGATCCGGGTTGGGCACGAAGGTGTCGGCCTTTTTTCTGCTGATATCCACAGCGCCACGACGTAAACAAAGCGAGGATACTCAAGACAATAGCAGTCACGATACATATATGGATGACAGGTTGCTCCTTCATATACAAAGCAAAGGAGGAAGTTCCCCACCAGCTTCCAATCCATGCGCTGATAGCAACCGGAAAAAGACGAATATCGTATGTGTTCACGTGGTCTTTATGCCGTATATTACGTGTTGCTTTTGTAGGTTTGCCTACCTGCACAGGCATCATCGTTGGCATGTTTTGGTAGCAATCTTTTCCAACATGGCTGCTCCAATTCCAGGAACAGCATCGACATCAGCTAAAGCAGAAAAAGCTCCGTTCTTTTGACGATAACTCACTATTCGGCGTGCAAGAGCAGGGCCTACCCCGTCCAGTTCTTCAAGTTGCCTCGCATCGGCACTGTTCAGGTCCACGCAGGGAGAAGTTTCTTTCGTCCCCGACTCATTTTCTTTTGAGCCACTATCCGCACCCGCGTACCCTTTGGGACGAACAATAATATGCTCTCCATCGACCAATTCCCGCGCAAGATTCACACTGGAAGGGTCTGCTTCACTGTCTAATCCTCCTACAGAATCAATTGCTTCATAGACACGAGCATGTCCACCTAACGTCACCACGCCTGGGTGTATCACATTTCCGCTGACATAAACCGTAATATCTTGCTTTCCATTGGCATTACGGGAGGCCACCTCATGGGCATATCCTAAGGGGAATATTTTCCCATCAGATTGAGGCACATCTGAGCTCTGACTAACGTGCTCATCATCTTTTTGTGAGGTCTCCTCATCATTTGCAGCAGAATTTTCTGTGAAAGATGATTGTTCTTTCAGTAAATCAGCACTCAAAACACTGCTGTGGTGTCTCCATATACCAATAGCTACGCATATCAGCAGCAGGGCACAAATAAATAAAACAATCGGCATTGTCGGAAGTAAACGCCATCGCCCATGTAAAGACGCTTTACTGAATGAAGATATGCGGTCGTGAAGGATATTTTCCTGTTTTTGATCCTCAAGACCATACACCGCATGTGTCGATAAGCGTCGCTTCAGATCATCAATGTAGCCCATATGTGAACTATAAGAAGCAGGGGCAGCATTAACTCTTTTGCTCAGTGAATTGTGCATAACTTATGTCTATGCGATGCCTTTTGTGGATGAGACAGCTACATGTCATATCTACTGCTATATATGCCGCATACTGCATATTGAGACATATGACGTACACGCTTTCACTATTGGCAAAAAGTTATTAAAGTACAAGTGTTCTTCCGTTAAGAACACAACGACTTCAAGGGGACACCATGCGCATAGGCTTCATCGGTACCGGCTCCATGGTATCGGCTATCGTGCGCGGCGCTGTTACCAATGGGATGAACCCTGCAGATTTCGTTGTAACAAATCGTCATATTGATAAAGCGCAAGTTCTTGCCGATGAACTAGGGCTTCGTCTCGTTCCCACCAATACGCAGCTAGTTCACGAAGCTGACATAGTTGTTCTTGGCGTTAAACCGCATATGCAGACCGAAGTCATTGAAATGATTGCGCCCACCGTTATCGAATGTAACGTGTGCATTGTTTCGATTGCCGCAGGCCGCACCACAGACTCCATTGCCGCTGATTTTGTCGCCCCTATCCCTATTATCCGCGTCATGCCGAATGTGAATGCTCAGATAGGCCGTTCCATGACAGCACTATATGCGCGCGGCGCTACCAATGAACAGGTAGAAGCCGTGACCACCCTCATGAATAGCATCGGCAAAACAGTCACTCTTGACGAAAAAGATTTCCCTGTTTTCCAAGCTCTTGCCGGATGCTCCCCCGCTTGGGTCTACTCCATCATTGAGGCACTTGCACGCGCTGGCCTCAAATACGGCCTCACAAAATACGACGCTGTCACTATTGCCGCACAAGCTCTCAGCGGCTCTGCTGAGCTTGTACTTCACTCTCAAAAATCAGGCATAGTGCCCACCCAGCTTATCGATTACGTCACCTCCCCCGGTGGCACAACTATTGCCGGTTTACTGGCAGCAGAGGAGGCGGGCCTCAGTACGGCCCTTCTCCACGCCGTCGACGCTGCCGTTGCGCGCGATGCTGAACTTGCCTGAACCCTTTCCGGCAGCGTCATTTTTCTTTCCCCTGTACCCTTTTTAACCTCCATGTAGGAGTTTTTGTGCTTGTCAATGCTGTTGTTATCGCGGTCCTTGTCATGTTACTTCTGGCAGTACTTCGCGTCCATGTTGTTATTTCTTTATTTATCGGCGCTCTCGTTGGCGGATTAATTGCAGGCCTTGGCCTTAACGCTACAATGGTTGCTTTTCAGGATGGCCTTGCTGGCGGAGCAAAAATTGCTTTATCCTACGCTTTACTTGGCGCTTTCGCTATGGCTGTGGCCCACTCTGGTTTACCTGCTTTACTTGCAGACTGGATTATTCGTCGTCTTGATCGGGAACAAGAATCAACCTCAAATAAAACCTTACGGTGGACAAAATGGGGCATCCTCACAGGAACCGTTGTCATGGCGATATTGAGCCAGAACCTCATTCCTATTCACATTGCCTTTATTCCCCTCTTAGTTCCCCCTCTCTTGATCGTCATGACACGACTGAAAGTAGATCGCCGCGCTGTTGCTTGTGCAATGACTTTTGGTTTAGTCACCACATACATGTTTCTTCCCATCGGTTTTGGCCGTATTTTCATTTACGATTTGCTCTACAAATTTATTGAAGAGGCAGGTCTTGACGTATCAGGGGTTAACCCACTGATCGCTATGGCCATTCCAGCAGCAGGTATGTTGTCAGGCCTACTCATTGCCCTTTTTGTCACCTACCGTGCTCCTCGTGAATACACATACCGTGCAGTTGATGATCGTCATGAACAGCAGCGCATTGATACGCGCAAAATTATCGTTGCTGTCATAGCAATTATTGTGTGTGTTGCTTTGCAAACATGGTTAGCCCTCAACGGTTCTGACGCTGATCCAATGCTTGTGGGCACACTCATTGGCTTACTCTTTTTCATCGCTACCGGCGTGGTGAAATGGAATGAAGCGGACACAGTTTTTACAGATGGTATGAAAATGATGTCCCTTATCGGCCTCATCATGATTACCGCTAATGGCTTTGCTTCAGTAATGAAAGCTACCGGAGCAATTGAGCCTCTTGTCGCTCAATCTGCCGCACTTTTTAACGGGAATCGTGCAGGTGCGGCTCTTGTCATGCTCCTAGTTGGCCTCATTATCACAATGGGGATTGGATCATCCTTTTCCACGCTGCCAATTATCACTGCTATCTACGTTCCGCTTTGTATTGCCTTGGGGTTCTCCCCCACCGCAACCGTTGCTCTTATCGGCACAGCTGGCGCTCTAGGGGATGCTGGTTCACCTGCCTCTGATTCCACTCTTGGCCCAACCTCTGGCCTTAATATTGACGGGCAACACGATCACATGAAAGACACTGTGATTCCGACATTCCTCCACTTCAATGTGCCTTTGTTGCTTGCAGGATGGCTTGCTGCACTTGTTTTGTAAATAAAGCCAACACTGCCCTTTATACATGTTCCCCGTATCCATTTCGCAGGGTACGGGGAACATGTACATGCCTATAACTACAAGGGATCTGCAGTGTATGCCTCACAAAATAATCATTGCTCTTTCACGATTACTACCAGGTTTTTCTGACCATGAGGCACACTCATCCCACAACTTGCGAGCAGCAACCGGCATATAAGCTGTTTCGACCCACAATTCACCCTCATTTTCGTCACACCATGAATCATGTATGAAGTAAAAATCAGGTATTTCACGCCATACAAGTATCCAATGCGGTACGTCTTCACCATTCAGGGGCTGTAAATCAACCAACAGAATGACTCGTTTACCTTCGCGTAATGCGTCACTCATATCAGTACAACTCAAAGGGCCAATGTATTCTTGCGCCCCCGCTTCAAGCGCAATTTTCCGATGATCGTCATAAATTTTTTGACGTAAAAAAGTATCCACCATGGTATGTGGCGCTTCACAGCCAATTAAAGGTCCAGGCGCGGAAGATTTCACTAGAACCGGTACGCCCAACGATGCTGCTACAGCGGTCAGACCATAATGACCCGAGCCGTAGGTGTATGTTGCCTGCCGCCAGATTTTCATTTCAGCAGCAAATCCACCACCGCGGTACGTATCCGCAAAATGATCGCTTGTTGTCGCTGCGGCTGTTCCCAAGAACTCCTCAGAATTCAGCGCCATAATAAGGCTTGCTGGCCCGCAGGTGAAATCACTTTGCTGTCTTTCATAGGGAGGCGCAATTGAAATCCCACATTCGTCTATGCTCAGCCCTTGGCATGGACGTATCCACCCAGTTGGCAGGATTCGACCTTCCTGCTTCGCAGCAGCAGAAAAAGCGCGTAAAGGGTCTGCAAGCTGGGTAAATTCTTCTGTTTCAACAATATGACGCAGGATGTGATCCTGTGGCATACAGGCAGCTTTCACCACACATGCGCCTTGATTTTCAGCTTCCCGAATAACCTCACGGATAAGCGCTCTCAAAGCATCCGATATTTCAGATTCCGTGAATCCCTCCGCACTGTTAAGGCACCAAGCAACTATTGTGCGTTGCTCGGCGATACGTCGATGAACTTCCCATAAGAAAAGCTGCGGCAGTATTTCAGATTCCGCATGAGGGAACGCACTTATTCCGGGGAATTCCTCACGCGTAGGACCCTCATACGAATACTCGTTTTGCAGTTTTTGCACTTCAGCAGCATCTTTTTGTGCAGGTAGACGCGGTGACAGGCCTGCGGCAGTCCACAGCGTTGCTTGTCGTTTACCTCCGCTTTGACCCCAGATTTTCGCATAGTGTTCAGGTACGCCAAGACTCATCAGGTATTCTGTCGCCTCCTTTTCAACAGACACATTATGATGACGTATGAGGTATTGTGCTGCTGTTTTTTCTTCTATCATTGCTCATTTCCCTGTGCTGTGGAGGGTGAGTTTTCTTCGATATCATTCCTTGCTCGTCCTGGAACAGCTTCAAGGAGGAGTCGAGTGTAGGGATGATGCGGATGGTGAAGTATGTCAGAGGTTGCTCCCTGTTCAACGATCACACCGTCTTTCATTACCGCTAAACGATCACATGCTGCCCGCGCAACAGCGAGATCGTGAGTAATGAAAAGCAAAGAAAACCCGCGTTCTTGACGTAAAGATTCAAGAAGTTCAAGAACGTGTGCTTGAACGGACACATCCAAAGCAGAAACAGGTTCGTCGCATACAAGCAGACGTGGCTGCGTAGCAATAGCACGTGCAATAGCTACACGTTGGCGTTCGCCTCCAGATAAATCACGCGGCAACCTACGCGCATATGCTGTTGGGAGTCCTACAGAATCTAATAGATCATCAATTTCCCCGCTATCACGACCTATCGCCTGTAATGCTTCTGATAGGGTACGTCCTATTGTCAACGCAGGATTCAAAGCAGAATACGGGTTTTGAAAAACTAAGCCTACCGGTGGCACTTTCCATCCACGACGTGAAGTTTTCAGGGGCGGAAAATTCTGATAATCATGCGCCATATGAGTATGGATCTGGCCTGAATCGGGGCGTTCCAGGCCAACGATACAACGCGCAAGTGTTGTTTTACCGGATCCAGATTCACCGACAAGTCCCACAGCTTCTCCGGCATAAATATCCAGATCAATACCTTCAAGTGCGACATGTATTTCATGCCGCGATGAGCGGAAGATTTTTGTCACTCCACGTAAAGAAAGAATTGGTTCGGCGGGATCGGTTCTCGATTGTTGCAGTGCAGGAGCAGAAATATGTGCTCGCGGATTTTCGCCGTCTAAACGTGGTTCCATAGCGGCAAGATGTCGCGTATATGCGTGTTGGGGCTTGCGTAAAACCTCAGTGATATTCCCGTACTCAATCATGCGACCGGCACGCATCACGAGGACGTCATCACCGAATTCACGCGCAACAGCAAGATCATGAGTAATCAGAATGAGTGCCATCCCATGATCGCGGCATAAACCTGTTAGCAGCTCAAGTATTTCACGTTGTGTTGTCACATCTAATGCTGTTGTTGGTTCGTCAGCAATGAGGACATGAGCGTGAGTTTCAATGGCAGCGGCGATAGCGACGCGCTGACGCATTCCTCCAGAAAGCTCATGAGGACGCATATGCGCAACACGCGGTGGCAGTCCTACTTCTTTTAGTCGTTCGCTGATGCGGGCGTGGTCATGTGCTGTACGTGGTCGATGAGTCAGAATCTGTTGGCCACATGTATGAGCTGGTGATAGGGAGGTAAAAGGATCCTGCGGGAGCCACACAATACCGTGTCCACGCTGCTTACGTACATGTGTTTTTTGTGTCGCAAGGTCACTGGTGATACCGGCTAAGGTGAGGCTACCTGTTACTTTTAATTGTGGAGGCAAAAGTGCGCACAGTGCGCGTGAGAGTAAAGATTTACCTGCACCTGATTCTCCGACAATCACCAAGGTTTGACCGCTGTAGGCACGTATATTCAGGTGGTCAACCAGCAGTTTTCCGTCAATAGTAGATACGGTCACGTCATGTGCTTCAAGCGCCGGCAGGGTCATATTTTTGTCCTTTCTTCAGCGCGTAAAGCACAGTAATCACCCGCGATGTTAATTGCCGCTGCTGCTAGGACAATAAGGATTCCTGGGATTAGCGTTGCTGCGGGATTTTGGTAAATGAATGCGCGACCATCTGCTAATTGTCGTCCCCAGTCAGCTGCTTGTGCGGAAACTCCGAAGCCGAGGTATGACAGACCTGACAAAGATACAAGAGCGAAAGCCACGTTAAGGAAAAGATTTGCCCACACAATCGGGGTGATATTTGGAACGATGTGTACGGCGAGGATACGACGTGTTGGTATTCCAAGTAAAAGTGCAGATTCGATGTATGGTTTAGGTATTTGTTGCAGTGTGGCAGCGCGTACCATTCGGATATCTGAGGGAGCAAAAAGAAGGATGAGCACAGCGACTGTCACCCAGTAGCCGCCTCCTAAAATGCCTGCTACAACTATTGCCAGCAAAGTTACCGGCATTGCCAAAAGAATTTCACAGGTTCGTGAAACTGTACTGTCCCATAGTCCTCCTCGCCAAGCGGCGGTGACGCCAAAAAATAAGCCGATCAACATTGATCCTGCAGCAATAACTAAAGGACCGATCAGAGCCGATCGTGTTCCTGCCAGAGAAAGGAAAAGTACGTCTCGTCCTAAATTATCTGTCCCAAGGATATGTCCTGCGCTTCCGGCAGGGCTCACACCTAAAGCAAGATTTTGTGCCAATCCGATAGGTTCAATAAGCGGAGTCATGAGGGTAATTGCGGTAAAAAATACGAGGATGAGCACCGATACTGCAACTGATAGGGGTGAAGTTGTCACTTTACGTAGATATTTTTGCCATAGTGTACGCATGCTGCGCCGATCAATGGTATCTGCCATTCCTGCTGTTGCTTTTCGGGTAGTTTCGCTCGGATGGGGCTGGTTTTTCTGCGATGAAGCTTCAGCGTGAGGGGTGTGTGTAGGCGAAGTATTCATCAGAGTTTTGTCCTACGCTGGGAAGTTGAGGGATCCACAATGAGCACAGATATATCCACAAGTAGGGTTGTTATCACGATCACTGCGGCAACAAGTAATACGATGGCTTGAACAACGGGTATGTCTTTGAACGTAATGGAATCAGCAAGTAGCTGTCCAAGTCCAGGAAGGGCGAATGTCTGTTCAACAAGGATCGTTGAACCGAAAAGGGTTCCCAGAATCAGGCCTGCTGAAGTCATAATTGGTATTGCAGCATTTTTCATAATGAGGGACCTGATGCGCGCAGGTTCGCACCCACGGGAGTGAGCAAAAGTCACGTAATCTTGCGTATTTTCGTAGGAGACAGATGCACGTGTGACACGGATAATCATGGCGCACACGCCGACAGCAAGCGCGAGAGCAGGTAAGGTCAGATGCCACAAGGTATCAAGTAGGCTTTCACCTGTACCGTATATGGGGAACCATCCCAGCATGACTGAGAATACGTACAGCAGAATCAGACCTAATGCGAAACCTGGGGCGCTAATTCCAACAACAGCCCATCCAACGATCATGCGATCTGCAGCTTTGCCTGTCCTTCGGGCCGCATATATTCCCAGAGGAATACCGATAAGTAAGGCTATAGCAAAAGCCATCATCGTAAGGATGAGTGTCAAAGGGGTACGTTCATACAGGAGGGTCATCACGGGAACTTGTGAGCGAATGGATGTTCCAAAATCACCGCGCACAGCTTTGCCAAGCCAGTGTAGGTATTGAAGAAATACCGGTTCGTCAAGATGGTATTGCGAGGTAATGGCCGCACGCACGTTTTCTGTTATTTTACGGTTCCCTACCAGCGTTTTCACGAGGTCGCCTGGAACAAGGTGTGCCAAGGAAAAAACGAGGAACGACAGGATAAACAAAACGACCAGTGATTGCGCGATGCGTGACATCACCTGCTTCAGTGCCATCCGACTCCTTCCTGCATATCTCAAGGAAGTGGTTTTTAGGGATACAGATAAGACTAGGACAGGTCTTAGAGTAATTTTCCCTCAAAATAATGGGTTGGGACGATCATCACGTTTCTTCCCTTTTTCTGTAGGCCGTACTGGGAAACCCGTATTGTCCTACAGAAAAAGGGAGTGCAGAAACATGCTCAGAGTTTTAGTTCTGAGAATCTGTCAGGCCGATCTGGCTGGCCCATCCGCTCATAAAGAAATATGAGTTTATTTCTGGGTGTAGGACACGTGAAGCAAATGCGGTCGTGTTTTTACCCCACCAGATTGGGGAGTAAATCACATCATTGAGCGCAATCTTTGTTGCTTCAAGGATTTTTGTGGCGCGAGCAGCATCATTTACTTCGCCTGCTTGCTCTGTAATCAGCTGACGCACATCGGATTGACTATAGCGTGCTGGGTTGGATTCTCCCAGTAACCATCCTGTGATTTCAGCAGGATCACCAGTTGTCGGTGTGTAAGACATGTAGGAAAGACCATATTCGCCAGTTCCTAAAGTCGTAATCCACTGTTCCACAGGTTTACCGGTAACTGTCAGTTCAATCCCTAAAGATTTGAGATTTTCAGCGATCGCTAAGGCCGCAGTCCCTAATTCTGGGATAGAAGTGGGGTACAACAGTTCTGCGCTGAAGCCCTGTGGCACCACTGATTGCGCAAGTTCTGCCCGGGCAGCTTCCATATCGAAAGAGGCGGTTTGAATGTCTGCGAGGTTTTGCGCAATCAAGCTTCGCGCACTCTCAACACCAATGTGTGACCCTAATTGTTCAGGTGATTCGATTGATGTTGCGACTTCACCTTTCCCATTCAAAACAGATGAGACAATGGAGTTACGGTCAACAGCATAGGCAATGGCGCGACGCACGTGGATGTCATCAAATGGAGCCACAGCCGTATCAAAAGTAAGACCGACATAGGAGCGGTCTGTCACTGTTGTCACTTGTGTGTTCGAAAGTGCCTCATATTGAGGTTGCTGTGAGGCAGGAATTTGCAAGGAAATATCAAGTTTTCCTGATTGTTGGGCTAGTAACCGAGTGGATTCATCAGAGAAGAAATCAAATTCGATTTTTTTCGGAGCTTTTTCGTTTGTTTTTCCCCACCACGTATCGACGCGTTCAAAAGTGGCGTGTGAATCTGCTTGAAATTCCACGGCACGGTAGGGGCCGGTTCCCATAATGAGATCTGAGGAGGAACCATATGACTGTGCGGCTTCGTAGAAGGCGCGTGAAGTAATCCATAGTCCTCCACTGGCTGTCACGGTCCAGTCGAAGTTCACGGATGGTTCAGGCAGGGTAATAGTAATTTCACGTTCCCCTGTTTTTTCCACTTGAGTTCCTTCAGCCCAGTACACCGCAGTTGAGGGTGAACGTTCAGGGTCACGCGCTATGTCGAGTGAAAAGAGGACATCGTCTGTGGTGACCTGCGTTCCGTCTTGGAATTTTGCGCCTTCACGCAGTGTGAAAACCCATGTTCGACCGTCTGTTGTTTCCCATTTTTCAGCGAGTGCAGGAACTATTTTTCCTTCTGTATCGACTCCCAGAAGTCCTTCAGAACTCACTTGAGCAACGTAGTAGTTGAGGATTCCTGCTTCGTGGGCTACGTCAAGAGTGGACAAGGATCCGGGTAGTCCGACGGTGAGCACTGAATCAGTATGATTGCTTTGTGCCACAGCTCCTGATGGTGCAGAGGTCGGCGCACAAGCGGCTACGACCAGTGTGGCAACTGAAAATGTCACGAGAGTGCTCAAATGACGCACATATTTACGTGAACCGGACATGCTTCGACCTCCTGAAAATGTGTCGTGTGTATTTTCTGACAGATCGTTGATCGTTCTGTGTGTGACCATGAAAGGCCAAGGAAAAGCATAATCATATCTGTATCGCCTGCACGATGAATCATTTGTTGGTCGTATGTGAACAGATTCTTTGAGAATATTCAGTGATACGACTTGCAAGCACAGTCAGCCTAGATTTTATGTTTTACTGAAAAAAGTTATTGTTCATATCATTAATTCACATATTCTCCCCTAAGGTTTTCCTTCTTTTTCTTTCGTTACCTACGCGGAAGTGAATTAACGCACGCATACGCTCTTATGCACTGTTTTATCTATCAGAGGCGCATAAGAACGTATATGCACGTGAGATATACCCGCATTCGTTTCTTTCATATTGTGTTGACATAGGCTCAACACGTACCCTTAGAAGGTTGGATGTCCACGACTCGGATGGAGACGCTCACAATGAGTACCCCCTCAACTCCCCTTTCTGTTCCTGCTCCCACGTTGCCTGACACAGTGGGTGCCGAAGGCCTCGAAAATAAGTGGGGAACCGCTTGGGAAACACACAGCACTTACGCATTTGATCGCAGCGCCACACGGGAGCAGGTGTACTCCATTGACACGCCACCCCCAACCGTATCTGGTTCACTGCATGTAGGGCATGTGTTCTCTTACACGCATACTGATGTCATTGCGCGACATCGACGTATGCAGGGGAAATCTGTTTTCTATCCGATGGGTTGGGACGATAACGGGCTACCAACAGAACGCCGCGTGCAGAATTATTTCGGTGTCCGTGTTGACCCGACATTGCCTTATGTCCCTGACTTTGTTCCTCCGCATATTGGTGGCGAAGGTAAATCTATTAAAGCGAAAGATCAGCTCCCAATTTCACGTAAAAACTTTGTTGAGCTGTGCGAACGCCTCACCGTGGAAGATGAAGCACAATTTGAAGCCCTGTGGCGTTACCTTGGTTTGTCTGTTGACTGGAAACAGCACTACCAAACCATTGGCTCACGAGCTCGTAAAGTAGCTCAAGCTGCTTTCTTGCGTAATCTAGCCCGAGGTGAGGCCTATCAAAGCGAAGCCCCTGGCTTGTGGGATGTCACTTTCCAAACAGCCGTTGCTCAAGCTGAGCTGGAATCACGCGAATACCCTGGTTTCTACCATCGTCTTGCTTTCCATCTGAGTGATCCTGAAGCTGCTGCTACGGCAGCCGCAGCGGGAGCACCTATTGAAAACGGTGTTGATGTCTGCATTGAAACCACTCGACCAGAATTACTGGCTGCATGCGTGGCTCTTGTTGCTCACCCTGATGATCCTCGCTATGCCCCCTTATTCGGAACCACAGTGACCTCACCCGTTTTCGGTGTGGAAGTTCCTGTTTTAGCTCATCCTCAAGCAGAAATGGATAAGGGCGCTGGCATTGCCATGTGCTGTACTTTTGGCGATACCACTGATATTGATTGGTGGCGCGATCTGGACCTGCCTTTGCGTGCAATTCTACGTAAAGATGGTCGTATTCATACTGAGCTTCCTGATTGGATTACCTGCGCTGAGGGCGTGGAAGCCTACAAGGAAATCGCAGGTAAAACAACATTTTCTGCACGCGAGGCAGTCGTTTCACGTCTGAAAGCCAGCGGTGAAATGCGAGGCGAACCAGTAAAAACTGTTCGTCAAACAAACTTCTTTGAAAAAGGCGATAAACCTTTAGAGATCGTCACTTCACGCCAGTGGTATATCCGAAATGGCGGTAAGAAGTGGACCCGTCCCAATGCTGGGCAGGATTTACGTGAAGAACTCATTGGCCGTGGGAATGAATTATCGTTCCATCCAGATTTCATGCGAGTGCGCTACGAAAACTGGGTCACAGGTTTGAACAATGACTGGCTTATTTCCCGTCAGCGTTTCTTCGGTGTCCCATTCCCTCTGTGGTACCGCATCAATGAGCATGGGGAAGTTGACTACGAACAAATTTTGACTCCTTCCGAAGATCAATTACCCATTGATCCTTCCACTGATGTTCCGGAAGATTTCACTGCTGATCAGCGCGGTGTCGCAGGTGGATTCGCAGCAGAACTCGACATTATGGATACGTGGGCCACGTCTTCGTTATCACCGCAGATTGCCTGTGGCTGGCTTGAAGATGATGATTTATTTGCCCGCACCTACCCCATGGATTTACGCCCACAAGGTCAAGATATTATTCGCACCTGGCTTTTCTCAACGGTTGTACGTGCTCATTTAGAACACAATGGTTTACCGTGGAAACATGCGGGTATTTCTGGATGGATTCTTGATCCTGACCGCAAGAAAATGTCGAAGTCTAAAGGTAATGTTGTTACCCCCATGGGCTTACTCGAAAAGTACGGCTCGGATGCTGTGCGTTACTGGGCTGCTTCGGCACGTCTGGGTCTTGACGCTACTTTTGATGAAGCGCAGATGAAAATTGGACGCCGCCTAGCCATTAAAGTCTTGAATGCCTCAAAATTCGCCTTATCAATGGGTGGGGAGGACACGCCTGTTGACCTCAATCCGCAGCATGTGACTGAGGCATTGGACCGTTCAATCCTTGCTGAGCTTCGCAATGTTATTCGCCTGTCAAGTGAGGCTTTAGAAGCCTACGATCATACGAAGGCTTTGGAAACAACTGAATCGTTCTTCTGGACCTTCTGCGATGATTACTTGGAGCTTGTAAAAGAACGGGCTTATAACCACGAAGGTAAATGGAGCGCTGCTCAGGCACAATCGGCCCGTACCGCTCTAGCAATTGTTATCAATACAGTTGTGCGTTTGCTCGCCCCATATTTGCCTTTCGTTACAGAGGAAGTATGGTCCTGGTACCGTGAAGGATCAGTCCACACGACGCTTTGGCCTCATGTGGATGAGCTTGATGGAATTGACGGTGACCGGGAGGTTTTGTCGGCAGCTTCAGCGGCTTTGATTGTTTTACGTCGCGTAAAATCCGAAGCAAAAGTCTCACCGCGTACGCCTTTCCTTTCTACTCAGATTGACGTATCAGCTCATGCGCTGCCGTTACTCGAAAGCATTGTTGAAGATTTGTCAGCTGCCACCCGCATGGAATCACGCCCCGTATTCCGCTCACTTGCGGGTCATGATGATCTTCACGTTGTCGTATCGGCTTATGAACTAGGTGAAGCACCAGCTCGCCACAAAGGGTGAGTGCTTTTCACATCGGCTCAAATGAGGCGCATGTGTGGGTCAGGTAAGTTAAACACTTATTGTGGCCCCACATGCGCCTTATATTGGAGCTATGTGAGCGCGTTTCCTTCTCTTGTATGCTTCTTTTTTTCGTGAGCAGGGACTCTTTTGTTTTCTTCTCCCTAGGCGAGCCTTATTTCTATGAGTGTCTCTTTTGTGCTTAGAGTAGTCGCGTAAGCCCTCGGGCCACTACGAAAGGAAGATGAGGTTACCTCCCATGAGTGATGACACTCCTCTTGACGTTCATGAAGCAACCGATGGTCGCACTTTGTCAGCAGCAGGATTGACAGGAAGTGCCCCTGAAGGCGCTTCTGTTGACTCTGATGGACATACACAGGCGCTTGAATGGCATGCCCCTGTCCTTGTGCGTATTGACGAACATACGACTATCCCTTACCTATTACAACGACGAGTACAACGCAGCCCTCGACGCCCTCTCATCGCTGTTAAAGATTCCATGGGCACCACGTGGCGTGATATCACCGCCGCAGCTTTTTATGACGAAGTACGTTCCACAGCTGCTGGCCTTATTGCTCTTGGCTTACAACATGGCGATGCTATTGCGATTATGGCGCGTACACGTTACGAATGGACTTTACTTGATTTTGCTTCATGGGCTGCAGGTTTAATTCCTGTTCCCATCTACGAAACTTCTTCAGGCGAGCAAATTGAATTCATCATTAAGGATGCGCATGTGCGCGCCATCGTGACAGAAACTGTTACTCAGCTTGAACTTGCACGCGATGCATGTCGGCGTCTGAAACAAGATGATATGCAGTTTTTCTCCTTGGATACTGAAGCTATTCAAACTATCCAAGACGCGGGTATGACTGTTGCGCGTTCGGCAGTACAAGCACGTACAGATCAGCTCCTCACATCCTCAATTGCCACGATTGTTTATACTTCAGGAACTACAGGTCAGCCTAAAGGCACAGTACTCACACATGGGAATTTCACAGAGCTTGCCGTGAACTCACATGCGTGGATGCCTGAAGTTGCTATGGGGAAGGATTCACGTCTTCTCCTCTTTTTACCTCTTGCACATGTTTTTGCACGTTTCTTGCAGGTTTTCCAAATGTCAGGCGAAGGCATTCTAGGGCATACGCCTGATACAAAAAACCTGCTCCCTGATTTACTTTCTTTCCGCCCCTCCTACCTGCTTGTTGTTCCTCGTGTTCTTGAGAAAATTTACAACTCTGCAGATGCGAAAGCTGGGAGCGGTGTTAAAAAGAAACTTTTCCGTTGGGCAGCATCCATTGCAGTTGCCTATTCGCATGCTCTCGAAACCCCTGAAGGTCCTTCACGTGCCCTCAGCGCGCAGCGGGCGTTAGCTGATCGACTTGTTTTCTCAAAAATTTTGCAGCTTGTCGGAGGAAATGCGAAATTTATTATTTCTGGTGGCGCTCCTCTTTCTACTCATCTCGCGCATTTTTACACAGGTCTGGGTTTACCTGTTCTTGAAGGATACGGTTTAACAGAAACTGTTGGACCTATTTCAGTGAATACGCCTCGCCTATCAAAAATAGGTACGGTAGGACCTCCGCTTCCTCCTCTTTCCGTCAAAATCAGTGATGAGGGTGAAATTTTGGTGAAAGGCCCCTCTATTTTCCAGGGCTATCACAATAAATCTGAAGCAACTGCTGAAGCTTTCACCCCTGACGGCTGGTTCAAAACAGGTGATTTAGGCGCCTTGGATCGTGATGGTTATGTGCGTATCACTGGTCGCGCGAAAGAAATCATTGTGACAGCCGGCGGGAAAAATGTTGCTCCAGCGTCTTTGGAAAATCCTCTGCGGGGGCATCCTTTGATTTCTCAGGTTGTTGTAGTTGGCGATCAGCGTCCTTTCATTTCAGCACTTATCACCTTGGATGCAGATATGCTTCAAGGCTGGTTGAAAAACCATGGTTTGCCGGCAATGTCGGTCAGTGAGGCATCCACGCATGTTGAAGTTCTCACGGCTCTTGAAAAGGCTGTGGAGCGAGCAAATCAGCATGTGTCCCGTGCGGAAGCAATTCGTAAAATCAAGGTGTTAACCACAGATTTCACAGAGGCAAATGGTTTGCTCACGCCTTCATTGAAAGTGAAACGTTCCCTCGTATTACAACGTTTTTCTGAAGCGATTGATGAAATTTACGGTGGACCTGTGCAAGATATGCAAGGGTAAATACTTTTCGTCATGACAGGTGGGGCACTCGCATAAGGGTGTCCCTCCTCTGTTTATACGGTCATATTTCACAGAGAAGTCAGGCTATGAATCTGGGAAGATCAGCGTAGAAAACGGAGTGTCCCCACTCCCCTATTGTTATCCGTTAACGTGTTTTGTGTCCCGCGAATACGAATCTTTAATATCTTCATGGTGGCGAATCACTTCGGTCACCATAAATGACAGGAATTTTTCCGCAAAATCTGGATCTAGCCCTGATTGTTCCGCTAAAGTGCGCATCCGAATTACTTGGTAGGCTTCACGTTCAGGATCAGCAGGAGGTAGGTCATACTGTGCTTTAATGTGGCCGACAGATTGGGTACAGCGGAAACGTTCCGCCAGAATATGAATTAACGCCGCATCAATATTGTCGATGGTAGCGCGCGCTCTGACAAGCTCAGCAGGTAACTGCGTGTTTTCTTCACTTGAAGCTACGGATGTTCCTTCTGAGGTACGAGTATGCTCATTCATCGAGTATTCTTTCTCTCAGGCGCTACGCATATGCGAATCATCGGTTGTGTACACATTCGCTTGAGCTTCTTCTTCTACGGCCTCACGTGTAATGACGACACGTGCGATATCTTGACGGCTCGGTAACTCAAACATAAGGTCCGCTAGGGTTTTTTCCATCACAGCGGATAAACCACGCGCTCCTGTTTTACGCACATTTGCTTGAGCAGCAATTGCTAAAAGTGCATCATGGGTGAATTCGAGTTCAATCCCATCTAATTCAAATAAATGCTGGTACTGGCCTACTAAAGAATTTTGTGGTTCTGTGAGTACCCGCGTGAGGTCTTCTTCAGATAGTTCTTTTGTTGAAGTTAGTACAGGCAAACGACCGATAAACTCTGGAATCATACCGAACTTATGCAAGTCCTCTGGAGTAACAGCTTCGTAAAGATCTCCCATTTCAGCTGTTGACTTCAAATTAGTACCAAAGCCTGTTGAACGTTGTCCCAGTCGCGTTTTCACGACTTCTTCAATACCGGCAAAAGCTCCTGCAGCAATAAATAAGATACCGGACGTATCAATTTCTAAGAACTGCTGATGAGGATGCTTACGCCCGCCTTGTGGAGGTACTGAGGCAACTGTGCCTTCGATAATTTTCAGCAGTGCTTGTTGTACACCTTCACCTGAGACGTCGCGTGTAATAGAAGCGCTTTCAGCCTTACGACCAATTTTGTCGATTTCGTCGATATAAATAATGCCGCGTTCTGCTTTTTTAATGTCATTTCCTGCTTCTTGGATCAAACGCAGCAAAATATTTTCTACGTCCTCACCTACATAACCTGCTTCAGTTAAAGCTGTGGCATCGACAATAGCGAAAGGAACACGCAGTAAAGATGCTAATGATCGCGCAAGGTGTGTTTTCCCTGTTCCTGTGGGGCCAAGTAAAAGAATATTGGATTTAGTTCCCAACATATTTTCTTCATTACCGGCTTCACGTGAACGTACACGCTTGTAATGGTTATACACGGCAACAGAAAGTGCTCGCTTTGCGCGTTCTTGCCCAATCACCCATGAATCCAAATAGGCATAAATTTCCTTTGGCTTAGGTAAAGGCGTGTGGTCTGTCACCGGTTCATCGTGTAATTCCTCAGAAATAATTTCATTACACAATTCCACACATTCATTACAAATGTATGAACCTGAACCACCGATGAGTTTACGTACCTGTTTTTGACTTTTACCGCAAAAAGAGCATTTAAGCAGTTCGGCTCCGTCAGTCAGTCGACTCACAGGTTTCCTCCTGATGGGACATTGCGATTACAAGGATCTCACTGTGGAGTCAAGCATAATACGCCTCACGTATACGCACTCATCGGCACGCGCAGACACACCAAGTCCACCCCGTCTTTTGCGTATCAATCTCCACATGCGCATATGCACAAGCGGGGTGACTCACAGTGAAAGAGTCACCCCGCTGAAGTGTTTTAGTTGTTGTTGTTCTTACGTGAAGCAAGAACTTGATCGATCAGACCGTATTCGAGGGCTTGTCCGGCGCTGAGAATCTTGTCGCGCTCAATATCACGACGTACTTGCTCAATCGGTGTCCCTGAATGTGCTGCTAGAGTTTCTTCTAGCCACAGGCGCATACGGTCAATTTCATCTGCCACGATTTGAATGTCACTTGCTTGTCCGTGCATTCCTTCCATCGCTGGCTGGTGAATCAGAACTCGCGCGTTAGGTAATGCTAAACGTTTCCCTTTTGATCCTGCGGCAAGTAGTACTGCTGCTGCAGAAGCTGCTTGCCCTAAACAGACTGTCTGGATATGTGGCTTAATGTACTGCATTGTGTCATATATGGCAGTCATTGCAGTAAAAGATCCACCCGGACTATTGATGTACATTGTGATGAGGGAATCTGGGTCTTGTGATTCAAGGACCAGAAGCTGAGCCATCACATCATCTGCTGAGGCGTCATCCACTTGTACGCCTAAAAATACAATGCGATCTTCAAAGAGTTTCGCGTAAGGGTCTTGTCGCTTAAAACCATAGGCTGTGCGTTCTTCAAAATTCGGCAAGATGTACCGAGCTTCAGGTAATTGGCGAGCGATAGCTTCAAAATATGCACCTGTGCTCATCAGTTCTCTCCATTCTCCGCGCGGCGACCGATTTCTTGGGGATTTTCCACTACGCGATCAACAAATCCATATTCCAAAGCCTCATATGCACTGAACCAATGGTCACGATCAGCGTCAGCTTCCACTTGCTCCACAGATTTACCTGTACGTTCAGCAGTGATCGCAGCTAACTCATGTTTCATCTTCAAGATAAGGTCAGCGTTGATGCGGATTTCCGTTGCAGAGCCGCCTGCTCCGCCAAGAGGTTGATGCAAAAGCACTCGTGTATGCGGCGTAATAAGACGCTTACCTGGAGCGCCAGCGGTCAGTAAGAACTGTCCCATTGAAGCAGCCAAACCCATGCCAACTGTCACCACATCAGGTTTGATGTACTGCATCGTGTCATAAATAGCCATACCAGCAGTGACTGAACCACCTGGACTGTTGATATACAGGTAAATATCTTTGTCAGGGTCTTCTGCGGCAAGTAAAAGCATCTGCGCGCAAATAGCATTCGCATTTTCGTCACGGACTTCACCGCCGAGCCAAATAATACGTTCCTGTAAAAGACGCTGATACACAGCATCTCCTAAACCGATTCCAACTTGTTGGCCCTCGTGTGCAGTTGGCTCAATGCTCATGTGCTTCCTCCACTTCATGTTCCCTATAGGCAATGATGTATCACTGGTATAAACCTAGCGGTTTTCCCCTGTAGTCCTCATCTTGAAAAAGAATATTTCGCTGACGGCGCAGCAAAAAGGCTCGGCACCGTATCATGCCAGTACCGAGCCTTCAGCCTATAAAGGCTTATACGTCACACATACGCCATTACTGAGCGTCATCTTGCGTGCCGTCTTCACTTTCTTCCTGCGTGTCTTGCGCAGTTTCCTCAGGAACATCACCAAGGAAGCGAGACAAATCCACTGGAGCACCTGTGGTATCCGTGACTGTAATCTGACGCAAGGCTTCGATCAGCGCTTTTGCTCGGCCAAGGTCAGCAACAACAGCAGACATTTGCTGAGGAGAGGAGAAAAGCTGGTTAATATCCACACCATATGTCTGGGACATCTGAATGGCATAATCAATCAGTTCTTGCTGTCCAACTTGAACATCCAGTTTCTTTGCCAAAGTTTCAGAAAGCAGCTCTGTGCGCAGCTCACGTTCAACATTTTGACGTGCTTCTTTCTTTGCCTTTGCAGAAGCTCCTTCACCTGCACGACGATCAACCTCTGCGGTGACAACAGATTCCGGCAAAAGAATTTCAGCTTTTTCAAGCAACAGATCAACGAGACGATCACGAGCTTGCAGCGCTTGATCTGCCAATTTACGTTCGCCAGCTTGTTTACGCAGGTCCTCGGTAAGTTCTTCAATCGTGTCAAATTCAGACACCATCTGCGCAAAATCATCGTCGGCTACTGGGAGTTCACGAGCCTTCATTGATTTCACAGTCAATGTCACATCAGCTTCTTCCCCTTCGTGCTCGCCGCCTTTCAGGGTAGAAGTGAATGTTACTTCGTCACCAGCTTTTGTTCCACGCAATGCCTTGTCTTGGCCATCCAGCATCGAACCTGAACCGATTTCGTAGGACACATCAGAAACCGAATCAACTTGCTCACCATTAATTGTGGCGACCAGGTCGATAGTCGCAAAATCACCGGTTTTAGCCTTACGATTGATTACTTTCAGAGTCGCAAAGCGCCCGCGCAGATCATCGAGTTCTTTTTGAACATCTTCATCGGTTACTTCGGTTGTATCAACCTGAACAGTAATATCTTCACCTAATTCTGGGAGTTCAAAATCAGGAACTACATCTACTTCAGCGGTGAAAATAAGGATGCCACCGTATTCGCCGGTTGTCTGAGGGATTTCAGTAACCTCAACATCTGGCTGAGCCATAGGGCGAAGCTCATTTTCTGCAACAGCGGCAGAATAATGCTGCGGCAAAACTTCATTGACGACCTGTTCGATCACAGCAGCGCGACCGAAACGCTGATCGATAATACGTGCGGGCACGTGCCCCTTACGGAAACCGGGGATGGAGACTTGCTTGGAGATGTCTTTATATGCCTTGGTCATCTCAGAAGCGAGTTCCTCATAGGGAACTTCAACGGTCAAACGAACCTTCGTGGGTTCAAGAGTCTCAACGGTGCTCTTCACAGGGTACTCTCCAACGTCTTATCAGCGGGTGTACCTCAGGTAGGCACACGACAACCCACTAATTCTACGTCAGGGTGCAGGAGAGTTGCCAAAGCGATGGGCAGGTGAGGTCAATTTCACCGCACACGTATGTGGAAAATAAGTTTTAGGCACGTTTTTTACGTTCTTTCGGGTCAATCCGATGCACCCAACGTGCGCGTTCATCCTGTTCAGTTTCACTGATGAGGGCAGCCCACACGCTATCAGGATCATCCCCTCGGTCAATGGCTTCTTGTGCTGTTCCTTTGAGCGAAGTCAAATACAGATCAGCAACTAAAGAGCGACCGTAAGTTACTCCATATACGTCATCTACAGCTTTCCAGAACTCAAAGAGACGCATCACGTGTAACTCAGGAAATCAAAGTCACCGGAACAAAAGGCACCGGAGCAGCTTCAGGAACTAGTGATCCATCTGTCAGCGACATCCGATCCGAAACTTCACGCAACACGCACCACAAAGGCACATTCAGTGCTGTGCAAATTGCTTCAAGTAACTCAGATGATGCTTCTTTTTGCCCACGTTCCACTTCGGAAAGATATCCCAAAGACACTTGAGCCTGCGATGACACTTCACGCAAAGTACGACCTTGCGTTTGACGCAGCCCACGAAGCACGTCACCTATTACGGTACGCAGTAAAGGCTGAGTGGTGTAAAGGCTCTTCATACTTCTACTTTAAGATACTCATTGCCAGCACGCATATGTGAATCACTGTATGAGCGAGTGCAACACATCGCATTGTCATTTACGCACGATAGCCACACATAAAACTGATAAGGAACGAATGAGCAGTCCAGTATCACTCTGAAATGAGCATCAGCATAAGGCTCCACACATGAGGGAAGTTCTTTATCCCTTTCACAGGCAGTTTACTGATCGTTCTCACGGGCTTGAGCAGGAAGAACCTGAGCATGATCCTCTGCCTCAGCATTCGTCGTATTCATACGCGTTTTTGCTACGTGCGTACCGGAATTCAGATCATTGAATGATTTTTCTTCCGTAAAGCAATGCCTTCCCACACATAAACTCCTCCAGACCACACGGTCATAAAGAGCGCAGCACCGCCTACGGGATAAATGAAATATATGGCAAGAAGTTCAACGACAGAATAAGACAGGAAAAGATCCCACGGAATCAGAAGTAAGAAAATAAAGAACATCTGCAAAACAGTCTTGAGCTTGCCGCCCATATTCGCAGAAACAACGATACCTCGGCGCAAAAAAACACTGCGCATCACAGTAATACCCAGTTCACGTACTGCAATAACGACAGTAAACCACCACGGCACAAATTCAGTCACCGAAAGAATGACAAATGCCCCCAGTGTCAACGCCTTATCAGCAATCGGGTCAGCAATCCGACCAAAATCAGTCACTATTCCATAAGACCTGGCAATTTTACCGTCAAAATGATCGGTCGCTGCCGCCACACAAAAGACAATCAATGTTGTCCAACGCGCAATACTATTGTCCTGCAAAGCAAGGACAAGGAAAATCGGAACAAGAATCAAACGAAGAACCGTGAGCGCATTGGGAAGATTCAGTGGCGAACGCTGTTCATCCTTACTTTGTGCGCGTGAAACATTGCCTGCCATGTTTTGATCCTACTCGTTCACAAGATAAATCAACACTATCGTCCGGTGAGTTGCCACGCATCCTCATCTGTTTCCTCATCATCATCCCAATTGCCATGACCACGACCTCCAAAATCATGGCCAGCATAGGGGTCAGGATCATCGTCAGCCACCACGTTGTCTGATGGAATAACAGGTACAGGAAGTCCCGTCATTACACGCGGTTCATTTTCCCCATGAGAAGGTGGAATCGGAGCAGTATTTACTCCCTCAGGAATATGATCCGACTTATTTTCCACAGAAGGTGCAGGAAGTTCCGGTGATACTGAAGGCTGCTCAGGAGGGGCTGCTTCCCCGCGTAACATAGCCAGGATCTGCGGTAATTGTTCAGGTTGAACAAGAACTTGACGAGCTTTTGAGCCTTCAGAAGGGCCGACAATATCGCGCGACTCTAGTAAATCCATCAAACGACCTGCACGCGCAAAGCCAATACGCAGTTTGCGTTGCAGCATCGATGTTGAACCAAGTTGCGTGGAAATAACTAATTCTGCCGCCTGCAACAAGTCATCAAGATCTGAACCAATATCTTCAGCTACTTTCACTTGCGGAGCAGCAGAAACCACATCATCCCTGTAGGAGACTTGCATTTGCGACTTCACATGCTGCACGATCTGATGAATTTCGCTTTCTGTCACCCACGCACCCTGCACACGTAAAGGTTTTCCCTGACCAGCAGGTAAATACAAAGCATCACCTTGCCCGATCAGTTTTTCTGCGCCAGGTTGATCCAAAATGACTCGTGAATCAGCTAAAGCAGAAGTCGCAAAAGCCAAACGAGAAGGCACATTCGCTTTAATCAGACCTGTCACCACATCAACTGATGGTCGCTGGGTTGCCAGTACCAAGTGAATACCTGCTGCACGTGCAAGCTGTGTAATCCTTTGAACTGAGGCTTCCACATCACGTGGGGCAACCATCATAAGATCAGCAAGCTCATCCACAACAACAAGGAGGTAAGGATACGGCCGAAGTTTACGCTCTAAGCCAGGTAATGCCTGTACTTGCCCTGCCTCCACTGCTTTATTGAAATCATCCACATGTTTGAAACCGTATGTCGCAAGATCGTCATATCGACGATCCATTTCGCGTACCACCCATTCCAAAGCCTCAGCCGCTTTCTTAGGGTCAGTGATGATAGGACTGACCAAATGAGGAATTCCCTCATAAATTGTCAGTTCCACACGCTTAGGATCAACCAAAATCATACGAACTTGCTGCGGAGTTGCCCGCATCATAATGGAGGTAATCATCGAGTTTACAAAACTTGACTTACCTGAACCGGTTTGGCCTGCAACCAATAAGTGCGGTGTTTTTGCTAAATTCGTTACAACGTAGCCGCCTTCAACATCCTTACCCACACCGACAACCAATGGATGCGGATTACGTTTTGCTGCCCCTGAAGATAAGACATCACCTAAAACCACAATTTCACGATCAGCATTAGGAATTTCAACACCGATGGCGCTCTTACCTGGAATAGGCGCCAAAATACGCACATCCGCAGAAGCTACCGCATAGGCAATATTCTTTGACAGGTTAGTTAGGCGATCCACTTTGACACCAGGGCCAAGGACTACCTCATAGCGAGTAACCGTAGGACCCCTCGAAAATCCTGTTACCTGCGCGTCAACATTAAATTCAGCAAAAACCTGCTGCAATGATTGCACGACCTGATCGTTCACAGCAGAACGTGTTTTATGCGGCGCCCCACGCAACAAAAGATCACCAGCAGGCAAAATATACGTTGAAGGCTGATCCGTATCTGCCGTCATTTCCGGCGCAGGTACAGAAACTTCCTCTTGTGGTGGTGCTGCAAGTTCATGTGCAGGCACAGAAGGATGAGGCTCCTCAGATTGCGGCACAGGCACAGGAATAGGTGCCAGCGCCTCTGTGGGCATACTGTCAACAACAGGAGGTAGGATCGGCTGCACAGCTTCATGACTTTCTTCTGGCAAAGCTGTATGCGGAGCTACTGGAAGTGCCTGAGTTCCTTGTTCAACTGGAGAACGGAAAGATTCATCCGCCTCATAAGAATCAAGGAAAGGATCATCCCCCGCTGCTAGCATGTCACGACCACGGTCACGTGCCGAACGTTCAGACTCATCCAAGTTTTCTGTTTCGTCGTCACGATGATAGGGCGCACGTAAACGGCTATAAAGAAAACGAATTTTTTCAGGCACTTCAGCAACACGAGTACGTGTTCCCAATAAAATCGAGTAAATGAACAGCAGTAAAAGAACTGCCCCCGCTCCCCAAGCAGATAAAAGCTGTGTTAGTGGGCGAGCAATAAACCAACCAATAAGTCCCCCAGCTTTTTCAATTGATTCGAGGCTATCCAAAGCAGGATTACCCTGAGTAACATGCACAAGACCAGCAACAGCAACAAGCGCACCTGTCACGCCTGCAACATGATGCGGGAGCGCAGAATTACCCGATCGAGCACGGAAAAGCTCAACTGCGAAACCTACCAGTCCCAACGGTAAAACAATAGAGAAAATTCCCACTGCCCCGGCAGAAATATGGTGGATAAAATTCCCTGCTTGACCTGAAATATTCAGCCATTCACGTAAAGCCACAAGTATGGCCGCAGCAATACATACAAATGCGAGCGCATCACGTTTAATTTGAGGGTCAGTTGCACGCCATGCACGTGCTGCGCTCATAAAAGCACGGCCAATAGCAGAGAAAATACGTGCAAGCATTCCGGGTGCCATCTCACGAGAAGATGCCCCCTGTCGAGGTGATGTTTTTTTCGATGAAGACTTCTGAGCCATGATACTTTCACGCTACGCGGCGCACGTGCAAGATTCTACTCACCTCGCCGTAAGTGAGTATGTGGATGCAAAAAATCACCTCTTATAACTACACAAGTGCGCTTTCATACCTATGAAAGACACTGAGGCTCACACAAAACACTGCATGTTCCCTTCACAACATAGGTACGCGGTGATTTTCTTGGCCTCATAGGTTGAGCGGCTGTACCTTTCCGGTATTCAACACGTCCTCTACCTGAGCGCGGCTAGGAACCGGTAAAGCTGACTCATGAGAGATCGCAATAGCAGCCGCAGCATTAGCCCAGCGACATGCTTCTTCCAGAGAGTGTTTTTGCGCAAGGGCCGCACACATTGTTCCAATATGCGTATCACCCACACCTGCCGTATCAACAGTAACTGCTGAAAATGCAGGAATGTCAATAAAAGGCGCGTCCTCGTTAACATGCACTTGGGAGCCTTTCGCACCTATTCGACGCACCAATGAAGCATCTGGACGCATCAGATGACGAATATCTGTTCCTGGTTCGCTTGCATTCAAATTTCGTTGTAAGGCATGTGATTCACGAACATTCATTGTCACCACATCTGCGCGACGCAGTAGCTGTTTCCATGCCCATACAGGGACTTGCTCTACTGCCTGGGCAATGGATAATACAAGGGTCACTGAAGCAGGTAAAGCTGCTCCCCAGCCAGCAAGAACAGAAACAGCGGAAGGCACTGCAAGGTCTGCACCGGAAATATGGATAACATCGCCTGGTTTCAATACTAACGAGTCCAAAGCTGCGCGCGAAGGTTCAGATTCTACCCCCGCGGTCACCACAGAAGTCATTGAGCCGTCAGCTTCTAACAGTTGAATAGCAACCCCAATATCACCTACCAGTTCCTGAGTCAGCAGTTGAATACCGGCAGAAGCTAACTGTTGGCGAACGGTTGATGAATTAGGTCCAGTACCCAAAGGAGAAGCAAGGGCCGCATGTGCTCCCATAGATGCAGCAGCCGATAAAGTGGTGAAACCACCACCTGGCCGCGACATAGCTGTAGCAGCTTTCACGGAGCCACCACGTTCAGGCAATGTATGAATATTCAAAGGAAGAACAAGCACTACTGAGTGCGTAGAAATAAAACGTCCGCTCATTGCAGGTCCTTTCATTGTTGAACAATCACAGGAACAATCATTGGACGGCGACGCAGCCGACGTGCTACCCAACGGCCAAGGACACGACGCATCACCTGCTGCAAAGTGTATGAATCCACTCCGCCTGGCGCGGCGGCTTCTTCGAGAGCAGCAGTCAAATCTGGCAGTATTTCATCAAATACTTCCGGATTTTCTGCCATCCCGATAGCGCGAATATAGGGCGCTGACAACACTTGCCCCATTTCTTTATCTACCACCGCAAAAACTGAGACAAAACCTTCTGCCGCTAAAGTGCGACGCTGAGCCAATTCATCCTCAGATATTTCACCAACAGAACGACCATCCACATACACCCTGTCACATGGAACCTGTCCACTGATACGCGCCTGACCATCACACAGATCCACGGTGAGGCCAGCATCAGCAAGGATGACATGATCTTCAGGAACACCGGTACTTGCAGCCAATTTCCCATTCGCAATCAAATGCCGTATTTCACCGTGAATCGGCATAACATGACGAGGTTTAACAATGTTGTAGAAAGTAAGTAATTCGCCTTGGCATGCATGGCCCGACACATGAACCCGAGCATTACCCTGATGGAATACGTGGACTCCTGAACGAGTCAAATCATTAATTACGCGGTTCACGTCAATCTCATTACCCGGGATTAGCGAAGCCGCCAAAATAACAGTGTCCCCACTATCAAGGCAAACATGACGGTGGTTGCCGACACTCATACGCGCTAAAGCGGCCATTGGTTCGCCTTGTGAACCAGTTGCCATCCACAAACGTTCATGCGGCAAAAGTTCTTGGGCATGTGCGGCATCAACAATAAGGCCCTCTGGAACCGTCAAATAGCCTTTTTCTTGCGCGATACGCATATTTCGTTCCATTGAACGACCAACGAAAGTAATTTTACGCCCTGCTGCTGCCGCTGCATTCACCACTTGTTGTACACGGTGTACATGCGAAGCAAAAGAAGCAACAACTACCTGCCCTGTAGCATCTGCAACTATTTTTTTGAGGACTGGACCAATTTCACGTTCTGCCGGAATAAAACCAGGAACCTCTGAATTCGTTGAATCCACCATGAAAAGATCCACGCCTTCAGAACCAATACGCGCCAAACGTTGCAGATCTGTCGGCCGGTGATCTAATGGCACGTGATCGATTTTGAAGTCGCCTGTCACCAAAACGGTCCCTGCTCCTGTGCGTACACATACCGCTAAGGCATCGGGAATTGAGTGGGTAACCGATATAAATTCCACATCAAAAGGACCAATATTTACACGATCCCCCCCAGTAACCACGTGGAATAACGGTACCGGTAGTTTATGTTCACGCAGTTTTGGCTCTGTAAAAGCTAACGTCAGCTCTGACCCATACGTGGGAATATCCTCGCGTAGCATTGCGAGGTAAGGAACAGCACCTATATGGTCCTCATGCCCATGTGTCAGTACAAGACCAACCACATCATCCATACGGTCTTTGATCCAGGAAAAATCAGGCAAAATCAGATCAACACCCGGTTGATATTCCTCTGGGAAAAGAACTCCACAGTCAATAACGAGTAATTTTCCTTCATATTCAACTACATTCATATTGCGCCCCACTTCCCCTAGTCCTCCTAGAGGAATGATTCGCAGGGCACCCGGCGCTAATGGTTCAGGTTCAGTTAAATTTTCATACAGGGGCTTCATAATTCCAGTGTCCCATGTTCCTCAGGTGAATGACAGTCAGAACGCGGTCTTGGAAGGCGTATTACAGTAAATCGTAGGAACGCAGAACTTTTTCTAAGCGTGTCATTTCTTCTTTTTCAGGTTCAACCAAAGGCAATCGAACCGTTGGTGTCGAAATGATCCCTTGCATGTACAAAGCCCACTTTATCAATACTGCTCCCTGACCACTTCCCATGATGGCAGCCACCAATGGTCGCAGTGAATGAGAAAGTTCGCGCGCCTCCCACACTTGGTCCGCGTCCAATAAGTCAATCATCTGACGATACTGACGTGCGGCAACATGAGCAACGACAGATATAAAACCCGATGCTCCACCTGTCATCCACGCAAAATTCAGTGCATCATCGCCTGAGTAGTATTCAAGGCCTGTACGATGGCAGCGTTCAACACCTTGTTCAACATTACCCGTCGCATCTTTAACAGCGACAATTCGAGGATGAGCAGCCAAAATATCTAATGTGCCATCAGAAAAAGCTAGACCTGTACGTCCCGGAATATCGTAAAGCATAATTGGTAGGTCGCTTGACTCAGCAATTGCCTGTACATGAGCGCATAGTCCGCGCTGGCTGGGACGGTTATAGTACGGACTGACAACAAGAAGACCGTGAGCGCCACTTTCCTGAGCGCCTTCGGCAATACGAACCGCATGAGCTGTGTCATTTGATCCAGCGCCGCAAATAATGCGTGCACGATCATGAATAGCTTCAACTATTGCGCGCGTAAGTTCATTTTTTTCCGGCTGGTGGGTGGTCGGTGATTCACCTGTCGTCCCTGACAATACGAGGCTGTCACATCCATCTTCGACAAGGCGCACAGCTAAAGCCACAGCCGAGTCCACGTCGATAGACCCATCTTTATGGAAAGGCGTAACAAGGGCTGGTGCCAGTGAACCGAAAATGCGCGCAGGAATATGACTCATATATACAGGCTACGTGAGGATGACCTCTACGACAGATAATGTCCACCTGTGGAGCACATAGCAATTCCACAGGCGGATTCACTGTCATATGACAGAAAAATCAGGATATTCGTACTTCCGTTTTCCGTCACAGCATGATGTCAGTTATCGAACTAGACCATCAGTAATGTGGTTAAACGACGACGAGCTGCACGCACCTGTGGCGTATTACCAGCAACACGGAATAAATCTAATGCATGTGTTCTGACAGCGTCACGAGTCTCATCGTCACAAGCGTCACGCAGAGCATGTAACAGGATGTCAAATGCTTCCTCATGTTGCCCTGCGGCAAAAAGAGCATCTGCCTGCGATTGAGGGTCATCAGTTGCCGTATTTTCACGCGAACGCAACAAGAGAAGCACTTTTGCTAGCTCGGTTTTCGCTACCTCATCACGAGGATTGAGTTCAATAACTTTTTCCCATGCTTTCCGTGCGTTTTCTAAATCTCCTGCTTCTTGCGCTTCACGTGCAGGAATATGTTCCGTAGGAATAGGTTCTTGCGTATCCTCAGGTTTGACTGCTACCTGAGCAGTAACTCCCAATTGTTCGGCAACGTTTCGTAATTGATCCAACAGAGCGCGTACCTGCTCTTTTGTCGCTTCACCTTGGAAAAGCGGAACAGGTCGTCCTCCCAGTAAAGCAATAACCGTTGGTAAGGCTTGTATTTGTAACGCTTGGATAAGTGCAGGAGCTTTTTCTACATCAATTGTTACGAGCTGAAACTGCCCGGCACGCTCACGCGTAAGGTCTGCCATCATGTCCAGAACAGGTCGAGACTCCAATGCTTGTCCTGCCCATAAAACCATGATGACTGGTACCGCTCGTGATGTTGATACCACATCATCAAAAGAGGATTCATCAGCTTCTCGAATTAACGGGACCTCAAGATACACCTGAGCCGACTGGGTTTCCTCTGGCTGAGAATCAGATACGGGCTGATGCGCTGATGCAGATGAGGGGTCAAGAATAGACACCGTTCCTCCAATTTTTTCTGTATGGATGAGGTGAAATTTTAGTTATCGGGATCGGTTGAATCGTCAAAGTCTACAGATTCAATGACTCGTTCAGCTCCGACAACAGAAATACTGCCGCCGGTTTGTTTTGTTGGTACTCGCAGTAGCAAGGTGGCGATGTAATGGGAAGTTGCGCTCCCTTTCACGTTCACGTCTTCGCGCGGTGCAATAGCTGCTGTTGTTCCGCCTAAACGCATTGTTGATCGAGCTATTGTCCTCGCATAGGTCAGCGTGTATGTGAAAGAAGCTGCCACCAGTGCAGATCCATCCTCAAGTACCACCCCTGTAATTGGAGCATCTGTGAGGGTAGCTTTTGCGCTCACAGAACCTGCCGCTTGGACTGCTTCATTAAGTGTTCGTGCATCCTGAAGGTAATTTGAGGCAAATTCATCTGTAGCAAAAACAGTGTTTCCTGCGTTACCTTCATTCAGCATATTCACATATGCTTCAATTGCTTCTTTTGGTGTACTAACAAAACCTGGAGAATCCTCAGCAAGTGTGGGCGACCCTTTCTTCACTGAAGCAATTGTGAAAGTAGTTCCCCCCAAAATACGCGCCCATGAATGCAAACGGTATGGCGAACGGGCCTCATCCTGCATAAGCACATATGCAGTAGGTAAGGATGCTTCCCCATTATTGACAATATTGACTACCGCACGCGGCCATGTTGCTGTATCCGTTAAAGCAATATCACCAGCAGCCATTTTTAACGGTGTCACCGTTGAATTCATTGACTGTGCCAGTGAGTACTGAGCATGTCGCATACGCAAAGCAGGATCAAGAAGTCGCCCGTTCAATGGACCTAATTCGCCGGTCGCATCTGCATGGTCAACAACACTTTGTATTTCTTTCAGAATATTTTCGACCTTGCCCGTTTCAATGACAGGCCCTGATTGAGGTGTTTGCACAGGTTGCGCCACAATATCTTGACCTGCGCAACTTGAAAGCATAAGGGCACATACGCACGCAAAGGTGGCAACAAGTGAACGTCTCATGATCGTTTATCCCTCTTTTTACGGTCTTGCCACGCTGTCATAATTGAGGCCCATGAAGATTCTTCAGTTTTTTCCTCTTTTTTATCGGCGGCCTGAGGAAGAATCGGAATAAGACCCGTATCAAATTCATGCCCGTTAATGATGAGTCGTTCTTCACCTCGTTCACGGGCTTCACGTATTGCACGGCGGCTGGGGAAAACCGCCCCTGGGCGTACAGCCGACAGATCGATCACTCCCGTATCAGTTGATGGAGCACGAGTGTACGGCTTGTCATCTGCGTTTGCGCCCGCATGACGGCCTTGAGGTTCACTCTTTTCTTTATCTAAGATTCCATCACTTATTTCTGTTTCTTTTTCAGCAAAAGATTCAACAGATTCTTCGGAAGGCTCCACCGTTTCTTCAACTTTCTGATCGGAGCTTCCCTCATTTTGAATCTCAGAAATATGCGAGGTCTGCTCATCAGCATTCTCAGATCCTTCATGATCTGATTCTTTGAAGGTTTCCGTCGCCTCCTGAACAAAGAACGGCATTGCCTCATGATCTTCATTGTCATGAGCATCTTCAACTTCCGTTTCTTGTTCTTGCATGCCCAAAGCAAGGGCAACACTTTCAGTTCCTGTAGGCACACGCTGAGCAACCAGTTGACGTATCAAAGCAATGATTGCGATAAGAAGCAAAACACCTGCAATGAAGAAAGCTGACAAGGCAAGGAAATTTGTCCTTTGTATATGCCACACAATATCCACAGTCAGTGCTGTCGTTTTCCCGTCAGCAGAGGCAATGACAGATTTACCTTGACCAATATTGGCAATATCCAAACTTACAGTTCCCGTACCTGAAGCCTGTTGAAGCCACATGTCAGAAGAAAGAATCGAAGCAGACTGTGCTGTATCAAAAGATTGGCCAATCTCTACAGATGAGGAACTACTTTGCGTACTTTCAGCGGAAGATTCTGAGGTTTCTTCCGCTTCAGCAGCACTTTCTTGTTCATCTGATTGACCAGTATCGCGCCTTTCGTGTTGCACTTGAGGGATTTGTGGATGTTCTTCTACTTTCAGACTTTTTCGATCAGAAGCAACACCGATGATCTCCGTATAAGCGTCACTGCCAATCCAACCATTAACATCTGTCACACTGCCTAAGGCCACAGCCACAGGACCACCCGAAGGTGAAGTAACAGTTACCGTTGCTGATGAACCAATTAAAGTAAAAACACCATCACGTGTCGTCACAAAAGGTGCAGAAGCTGTCGTTTGGGCGCGTACTTCCTGTGAAGGACGCAAAACCGTCACAGCAAGAACCCCAGTAAGCACACACACCACAGCCATCAGAGTAACAATGGCGGCCACAGAGAACTGCTTTAAGCGTTTCACAAATCCCCCTCACATGAGAGGCACACACTACCCATCAAGGATATGAAGAATGTGCCCAAGACGAAACCCTTCGTCGCTATCTTACTCATTGCAGGCACTTACTGCGGTCGCAAACGTCTGCGCCAACATTCACTATGCCAATGACGACGCGATTGAGGGCCATATTCATGTCCCCAGGAAGCTTCCTCGGGCCAGGCCACAATATGCGGAACTCCAAGTACCGTGCCAGAACAGCCAGGGCATATGTAACTTTTCTGAGAAGCAGCTACCTGTTGTACTTGATAGAGCACGCCTCCTGGCCCCATCTCACTGTGACGAATCCCGGCAATACGTGAAAGATCTAATTCACGATGACGCTCAGACCAGCGACGTTTAGATGAACGTCGACTCATTCGACCTTTTCGCCTCTATGCCATACTGCAAGCGGTCGGATGTCCTCATCAATCAAAACGATATCGGCATATGTTCCCTCACGTAAAGCACCGATATCATTACTGCCCACAATGGTCGCTCCCTGAGCGGAAGCCATATAGATCGCATCTTCCAAAGGAATATGAGCAACCTGAACGGCTGTACGTACACAGTCAATCAGGTGCGCGGTTCCTCCGGCAATGGAACCGCCATGTGTCAAACGAGCAACCCCATCCGCTACGGTAACTGCTTGAGATCCCAGCTCATAGCTTCCATCAGCCATACCAGCCGCAGCCATAGCGTCAGTAATTAACACACATGAATCACGCCCAACTGTTTCCCATACAGTGCGAACAATCTGCGGATTTAAGTGAACGCCATCACAAATCATCTCCACAATGGCGCCACCACGAGCAGCATCAGAGATAAATTCCATAATCGGCCCTGGATCTCTATGATGCAGCGGCCGCATCCCATTGAAAAGATGTGTCACTGTCGCTCGACCACACCGACGTACTTCTTCACTGACACGAGCCAAGCTCTGACGCGAAAACTCTAAGGCGTGACGTGCTGCTTCGGGAGCCGCATCTGTATGCCCCCATGAAGGTACAGCTCCCCCTTCGATCAATACTTCCGCAACCGAGTTTGGACCCCACGCACCTTCTTTTTCAGGGGCCAATGTCATTGTGACAACATATCCTTGGCCTACCTCAATAAGCTGACGGGTGAGTTCCGGATCGGGCTGAGCAATATACGTCGGATCTTGCGCGCCTTTACGTTCATGAGAAACAAAAGGCCCTTCATAATGCACACCGGCGAGTTGCCCTTCAGCAGCCAGTTGCCCAAGTAAGCGCCCTCGTTTCATCAGGACTTGTGGCGAAGCTGTCACACATGAAGCCACTAAAGAGGTCGTCCCGTGACGGCGATGCTCCATGATTGCTGTCATCGCTTGTTCACGGCTTTCAGCATTGGGGAAAGATTCCCCTCCCCCTCCGTGACAGTGGACGTCAACGAGTCCCGGTATGAAAGTACCCTCATACTGATCCGCTTGGTCAATATCAGGAACTAGCTGTGGGAAACGCTTCTCGATATCAGCCCTCTCCCCTACAGCTTTGATCCGATCCCCCTCACATAAAAGAACACCATCGTCAATAAAGCGATCATCCACAAGGATGCGGCCGCGCAGGATCATTGAAATTGTCATAGTGCTATTCTCTCTTTTTATGTCATAAATCGCAGAGTTTCACGCAGGAAATGACTGGAATCACGACTCATCATTACAGGCAGCTATCAGGTTCCATAAGGCAAAGACACGCTCCCCGTGTAAGAGAATCATATTTTCTGTGCTTGAGCGCGATAAGAACACGTATGACATACGAATTCAGAAAAGACGTGAATGAGGATCGTCGAGACCCCTCATCGCGTCATAATCCAATATCAGACATTCGATTCCACGGTCGTGCGCAAGTGTTCGTGCTTGCCGAGATATTTCCTGTCCAGCGTATATTCCTCGGAGCCCTTCTAATAAGGGATCTCGTGAGAGCAAATGGAGGTATCGGGTCAACTGCTCGACCCCTTCGATTCCTCCTCGTCTTTTGACTTCAATTGCAACAGGAAGTCCCTGCGGGTCACGAACCATGAGGTCCACAGGACCTACAGGCGTGGGATATTCCCGACGAACAAGCTCCCATCCTTTTCCTAAAAGTTGAGGAATTTGTTCCGAAAGTAACGCCTGAAGATGACTTTCCACACCGTCTTTTACAAGGCCGGGATCAATTCCTAGTTCATGTGATACATCGCTGAAAATTTCATATATGCGAATATCCAGACGATCATCCGTTTTTGCTGCTTGAACTGTCCATATTTGCGTAGCCCTATCCGCTTCTTCTTCAGGATTCAGGAGCGTAATAGTGAGATCACATGGCGCAGTCATCCAATTCAGAGGCTTATATGAGCCGCCGTCAGAATGCATGAGAACTGATCCATCCGCTTTCCACATAATGACGCGAGGAGCCGGATCTAAATGAGCACTTAAACGTCCTGAGTAATCAACCGTACAGGTGGCAATAAGAATACGCACGGCACGAGACTACCAGTAGCTTCCCCAAAAGCACAGCTGCTACCGATGTTCAGCAGGTAGCCCCGATTCAACCCACGATACCAAGCCGTTATACGTTTTCGGCTCAATTAATACGAATAAACGTTCCTCGTCTGCAACAAGACGAACTTCAACAATACTTCCATCTGCACAATGAGGCTGTGGCGCAGATACTTCCAAACCACGACGTGGCAATGTGTACACAGGCTTACGGGAAAAACCAACCAGACGATACCAAGTCAAAGTTTCGGTTCCATACATTCCGATCCCTGAGGTCCATCCCGCTTGAATATCCGGGCGAGCCCAGCATCGGAAAGAACCGAATTCATTGGATAACTTACGTGCACGAATATTAAGAATTATCCATAATAACAATGCAATAATGAGGAGGAACAGAAAAACCCGTGGCAACACGGTTAGGAAAATATTCATTTTCCTTCCACCTCTTTCCTTCTGATTCTTTCTTTGTATGTTACCGCTATTCGTACGCGCAACGAAAAAGGCAGGTGAAGAATAACTTCACCTGCCTTTCCCTAAGCAATAGAACCGTGATCTACCACAATAGTGACGAAGCCTGAATCAACAGAGGCAACCCCGTTATCTACTGTGAATGAATGTTGTCCCTCAGATGTATGCACAATGACTTGCCCCTGCGCCAACATAGCAAGTAGAGGCTGACGCCCCGGCAAAATACCGAGAAGCCCATCAACTGCAGGAACTTGAACCTGCGAAGCCACTCCGTGCCATAAACGTCCCTCGTGCGAAACAACTTCGACTTGTAGATGAGACTTGGTCATCAGGCGTCCTTTTGCAATTCGTGCCAAGCACGTTCAAGATCGTCGATACCACCGATATTGAAGAATGCCTGCTCAGGAACCTCATCGTAGTAACCTTCAGCGATTCGTTTGAATGCTTCAATTGTTTCAGACAAAGGAACAGTTGACCCAGGAACGCCGGTGAATTTCTCAGCCATATATGTGTTCTGCGACAAGAACTGTTCAATACGACGGGCACGTGCCACCGTAATCTTGTCTTCTTCGGACAATTCATCCACGCCCAAGATGGCGATAATGTCCTGGAGTTCCTTGTTTTTCTGCAAAATAGCTTTCACATGTGTCGCAACATCGTAGTGTTCACGTCCCACCAGAGCAGGATCAAGGATACGACTGGTTGAAGCCAATGGATCAACCGCAGGGTACAGACCACGAGAAGCAATTTCACGTGAAAGCTCTGTAGTAGCATCCAAGTGCGCAAATGTGGTGGCGGGAGCAGGATCCGTGTAGTCGTCTGCCGGAACGTAAATTGCTTGAAGTGAGGTAATGGAATGCCCACCAGCAGATGTAATACGTTCCTGCAATTGACCCATTTCATCAGCGAGATTTGGCTGGTAGCCCACAGCAGAGGGCATACGACCAAGCAAAGTTGATACTTCCGAACCTGCCTGGGTAAAACGGAAGATATTATCAATGAACAACAAAACATCCTGATGCTGCACATCGCGGAAGTATTCTGCCATTGTCAGACCCGTCAAAGCGATACGCAGACGAGTCCCTGGTGGCTCGTCCATCTGACCAAAGACCAAAGCTGTTTTGTCAAAGACACCAGCTTCTTCCATTTCATGAATGAGGTCATTACCTTCACGAGTACGTTCACCAACGCCAGCAAAAACCGACACGCCACCGTGATCTTGAGCAACTCGCTGAATCATTTCCTGAATCAGAACGGTTTTACCGACACCAGCGCCACCGAAAAGACCAATCTTTCCGCCCTGCACATAGGGTGTGAGTAGGTCAATAACTTTAATACCTGTCTCGAACATTTTTGTTCGAGCTTCCAGCTGGTCAAAAGCCGGAGGCTGACGGTGAATTGGCCAGCGTTCGGTGATTTCCAGTGTTTCACCTTCTTTGAGATTCAAAGGCTCACCGGTCACATTAAATACATGTCCTTTGGTCACGTCACCAACGGGAACGGTAATCGGGGATCCTGTGTCTGTCACAAGAGCACCACGCACAAGACCGTCTGTGGGTTTTAACGCGATTGTGCGCACCAAATTATCACCCAAGTGTTGAGCGACCTCAAGGGTCATTGTGAAGGTGCCGGCGGCATCTCCTTGACCTGACAAATCAACGTCAACGTGCAGTGCGTTGTATAAGGGCGGAATATTGTCTGGCGGGAATTCAACATCGACAACAGGGCCGACGACTCGCGCGACGCGCCCTTGACCGCCAGTGGATGTATGTGACATATCTTCTCTCTCCATGAGCGTGGGCTTTCAGCCCTGAACCAAAGCGTCGGCCCCACCGACGATCTCGCTAATTTCTTGCGTGATCTCCGCCTGACGGGCCGAGTTGGCCAGGCGCGTGTATTTCGTAATGAGTTCTTCAGCGTTATCTGTTGCGGTGTGCATGGCACGCTGACGAGCCGCAAGTTCAGAAGCTGCTGATTGCAACAAAACGTTGTGAATACGGCTTTCCACATACAGTGGAAGAACAGCATCCAGAACCCTTTCAGCAGATGGCACAAATTCATACTCTGGGAAAGCCTGATCTGGTTCATCAGAAAAACCACGCTCTTTTTGGCGTTCTTCATCAGAGCTTGGGGCATCCACCACAGATAGCGGCAGCATCTGGCGTACCTCAGGAATTTGAGTCACCATCGTCTTGAAACGTGTGTATACCAAATGCACTTCAGATACAGCCTGTTCCAAGTCTTTGTGTAAGAAGCGTCCCAGTAATTCTGAGGCGATGTGCCGTGTCATTTGTGGTGAAGGTGAATCAGATTCACCTTCCCATGAGTGCTCGATAGGCACATTTCGGAAGCGGAAATATGACTGAGCACGTCGACCACAGGTGTAGAGTACAGGCTGTTTTCCCTGAGTGCGTAGGTTGTCAAGCAACTTTTCTGTTTCACGCAGAATCGTCGCAGAATATGCGCCTGCCATACCTCGATCTGAGGCAACGACAAGGACAGCAACTCGTGAAGTATCTTCTCGTTCTCTCGTGAGGGGATGATCGATATCTGTATGCACAGCCACAGCAGCCACGGCCTGAGAAAGTGCCTTTTCATACGGGCCTATTTCTGTCGCTGCACGACGCGCCGCACCGATACGCGATGCGGCAATCATCTCCATCGCGCGGAAGACCTTACCCAGCGTACGCGTTGAAGCGATACGCTGCTTATAGATCCTCTGCTGGCCTCCCATATATCAGGCCTTTCCACCGGGACGTGAACGAGTAATCTCTTCGCGCGAAAACTCAGCTTCAACCTCGTCATTATCTGCCATATCCATACCACGACCAGCACTGATCCACTGGTCATGGAAAACACTCACCTGTTCTTGCAGCTCAGCTTCAGTTTCATCACTCAGCTGACCGGTTTCTTTAATAGTGTCAAGAACGGCTGAGTGCGCACGCAGATGCTGTAGTAAGCCTTTTTCAAAGGGCAGCACATCTGAAACTTCCAAATCATCAAGGAAACCATGTGTACCAGCCCAAATAGAGGCTACTTGATCTTCCACCTGATATGGCGAATTCTGAGGCTGTTTAAGCAGCTCCATTAAACGTTCACCGCGTGTGAGCTGACGACGTGTAACCGCATCTAGGTCAGAAGCGAACATCGCAAAAGCAGCCATCGAGCGGTACTGAGCTAAGGTGAGCTTTAATGTACCGGCGACTTTCTTCATTGCTTTAATTTGTGCAGCACCACCAACGCGCGACACAGAAATACCAACATCAACCGCTGGACGCTGGTTCGCATTGAATAGGTCGGATTGCAAGAAGATCTGACCATCGGTAATGGAAATAACGTTCGTCGGAATGTAAGCAGACACATCATTTGCTTTTGTTTCAATGACCGGTAGGCCTGTCATCGAACCGCCACCCAGTTCATCGGAAAGTTTCGCACAACGTTCCAACAGACGTGAGTGCAAGTAGAAAACATCGCCAGGATAGGCTTCGCGCCCCGGAGGACGACGCAAAAGCAATGACACAGCTCGATAGGCTTCCGCTTGTTTTGACAAGTCATCAAAAACAATCAGAACGTGCTTACCTTCATACATCCAGTGCTGACCAATAGCTGAACCTGTGTAGGGAGCCATATATTTGTAGCCTGCAGGATCAGATGCGGGGGAAGCCACAATTGTTGTGTATTCCAAGGCTCCGGCAGCTTCAAGTGTTGAACGTACGGCCGCGATCGTGGAGCCTTTTTGACCGACTGCCACATAAATGCAACGCACCTGCTTGTTGGGGTCACCTGACAACCAGTTTTCGCGCTGATTCATGATCGTGTCAATAGCGATCGCTGTTTTACCGGTCTGGCGGTCGCCAATAATTAACTGACGCTGCCCACGACCAATAGGAATCATTGAGTCGATTGCTTTCAAACCCGTTTGCAGCGGTTCATGGACAGATTTACGTGCCATAACACCGGGGGCTTGTAATTCCAAAGCACGGCGACCAACAAGATCTGTTATATCGCCCAGACCGTCAATAGGCCGACCCAGTGGATCAACTGTGCGGCCGAGGTAGCCATCACCCACAGGCACTGATAAGACCTCGCCCGTACGATGAACGCTTTGGCCTTCTTCGATGTTGCCGAAGTCACCGAGGATAACAGCACCAATTTCACGCTGGTCAAGGTTCATTGCTACGCCCAAGGTGCCATCTGCGAAACGCAGAAGTTCATTGGCCATAGTGCCAGGTAAACCTTCAACATGAGCAATACCGTCAGCGGTTTCCGTCACTCGACCAACTTCTTCGGTGGCAACCTCCGAGGGACGGTAGGACTGGGCAAAAGAGTCCAAAGCAGCCCTGATTTCTTCGGGACTGATGGATAAGTCAGCCATTGAGTCTTCCTTTTGTTAAACGGGGTGATTCTAAAAAGATGACGAGCCAGCAAGAGCGCGTCGTAGTTCAGTTAAACGTGCAGAGATTGTCGCATCGACTGATTCATTTCCTGCACGTAAACGGAACCCACCCATCACCTGAGGGTCAACCGTTACAGCAAGAGTAACGTCAGATTTTAGACGCTCTGACATAACTTTACGTAACCGTGCAGCCTGTTCTGGGCTCAACGGAGCAGCAACATCCACAGTGACAAGTACGCGCGTATCAACGAGCGCTGCCGTTTCAGCATACATGCGTAGTTTCGATAAGAGACGCCCATGTACAGTACGTCCTACCGCACGACGAATCAGACGCATTGTATAAGGCGACAGATGCGCATGAAAGATTGCGTGTGCAAGTTCAGCACGCTCATGTGCCGTTCCTGTGCCCATATCTGACAAGCTCATCCGCAACTGACGATTATCTGAAAGAATCTCTTGAACACGTAGTAGCTCATTTTCAACGGTTTCAAGAGCATCAGCACGTTTGGCAGCCATCAGTGTCACGTAGATACCGCACATTTCAGTGATATCTGGTAACACATCTGGCTGTGACCAATGCACGGCTGACATGGAGTTGAGAACACAGCATGTGGAAGATTCCACTGATCTTGCAAATGCGTGTGATACCAAATCCTCTTTGTCACTAACTGTGCGCGCTGGATCTGACAGGGCACGTCTCAGTCGAGAATCAGCGCGGAGTATGTCAGCTACACCGAAAAGATCCTCCGCAAGGCGCATCACATCCACTTCCGAAGCCGAAAGGACATCATCCAGTGTCGTGCGAACTGTGATAGGCAGCAACTCCGTGAGATCACTCATCAGATATTCTCCGTGACCGTTGTACGCGACTCCAGATCATCTAAGAAACGATCCACCACACGAGCGGTAAGAGCTGTATCCGCCAAATGCTCCCCTACTATGCGTTCGGCAAGCTCAGTAGCAAGCAAGCCAACATCTGTACGCAAGGTAATTTGAGCGGCTTGTTTCTCAGCCAAAATCTGACGTTGAGCAGTATCAAGTATGCGAGCTGCTTCAGCACTGGCCTCAGCACGTGCGGCCGCAATAATGTTACGTGCATCATCGGTAGCTTTTTCACGTACTGCATGTGCTTCTACCGCTGCTTGACGAAGTAAGTCCTCACGGTCACGTTCAGCGGCAGCAGCATCTGCTTTTGCTTTATCCGCTGCGTGAAGCCCTTCTTCGATGAGGCGTGCACGTTCATCAAGCATTGCATAGATCTTAGGTAAGCCGTACTTACCAACAACTAAAACAAGGATGAGCAGCACAAAGGCAGACAGAAAAACTTCAAATAACGGCGGTAACAGAACCGAGTTTTCCCCTGCCGCATGGCTGCTTGCAGCAACGAGCAGTGTATTCATCACTTAATAATCATCGGCATGACGAATCCGATAAGGCCAAGAGCTTCAACCATACCAGCGCCAATAATCATATTCGTGAACAAACGGCCAGCAACCTCAGGCTGACGCGCAGTTGCTTCCTGAGTCTTTCCCACCAGCAAACCAATGCCGATAGCAGGACCGATAGTTGCAATGCCGTAGCCAATGTAGGCAAGCGATATACCCATGTAGGTTTCCTTTTCATTCGGGACACCGGCAAGGTGTCTGTGGGTGAGAGAACCGTCAGTGTGCTTCGACGGACAGCTTAATGTAGACAGTGGATAGGATCGTGAAAATGTAGGCCTGCAGGAAAGCCACAAAGACCTCAAAAAAGGTCATGATGAACATGGCAGCTCCTGTGAGCAAACCTAAAGAGCTCAGTGCATTCACCTGAGAAAGCAGCAAAGCCGTTCCAAAGTATGTGAGCGCAAGAATCAAGTGCCCCGCGATCATATTGCACAAGATACGAAGTGTGAGCGTGAAAGGACGAATAACAAAATTCGATAAGAACTCAATCGGTGAGATGATCACGTACATGATCTTCGGAACACCTGGGGGCATTAGTTGCGAACGTAGATAATGGCCAAGGCCTTGAGCACGGATACCTGCAACTATAGATGTGATATAGACGCACGCGGCAAAAACCATAGGTACAGCGATCACAGAAGTCACTGCAATGTTGATTCCGGGGATCACACCCGAAAGATTCATCAACAGTATGGCAAAGAAAATGGTGGTGAGCAGCGGAGCAAAACGTTTCCCACGCACCGGGCCAAGCATATTTATAGCTATGTCACCGCGGATAAATTCAGCGGCAAGTTCAAGAAGGGCTTGACCTCTGCTTGGTATAAGTGAACGCGAACGCACCACAATCACAACAACCACACACAGGAGAGTCGCCATGATGATTCGTGCAAGCGCCAAGCGGTTAAAGGAAAAAGCAGTCCCTCCCCCAAAGATGGGTGTCGGGAAAAAATCCTCCACACTTGGCTGGTGCGGAGCCATGGTAAAAGCCGGTATTGCTGTCACCAGCATGATGCATACCAAAATACCGACAAGCACCCAGTACCAGACAGGTGTCTTATACACGCGACGAGGCGTTGCCTCTGTAACAGTCGAAGTAGACAGGATGCCCTCCACAGATTCGTTATTCAGCATCGATAAACGGTCGCAGCTGGCCAAACCAACCCGTTAATAATAGCAGGAAGAAAGAGGAAAAGTGACTCCAGAACTGTGAGGTAAACAGAAAAAGAAATGCCTTTAGTTACCCGCTGCCGACTTGTTCAGTGATATAAAAACAAAAAATTCTGCGACCATGACAATAATCACTGTCACAATGATTGATAAGCCAATAAAAAACGTATGTAGATCCAAGGCACGCCCACAAAGCACGCAGGTAAGAAGTACTGTAATTTTCAGAATATATCCGGCACCGATTCCGAGCACTATCCTCTGTGGATCACGTGCGATAAAACGGAGTGTAAATACCTGAATTCCCACCAAAAAGAACGTAGCTCCCAGTGATAAGACAAGTGAACTCCAATGTACTTTTCCAAGAAAAGCAGCCATAACCTCAGTGCAGATCACGCATACAGCACAAAGCCACAATACGCGGGATACCTTTGCAATGACCGGCAACAAAGTTGCTGTTATTTTCCGGTGGTCATCAGATAAAAAATTGCCATCATGACTTGTCATGAGCAGGTACCTCCTGGAGGTTTTTTCGCCGTCTCCCCCGCAAAAACGGAAATTCGTAGAATGTTAAAAACACTGTGATTGCAAGAACCGGTAGGGCAACCGCAGCAACCTTATATACAGAAAAAACCAGTAAAGCGGCTGCTGGGAGTGCAATAATCGCAGTCCATAACCATAAAATGGCTACTACCTCACGGTGCCCGCGTCCCCTCGCTAATAATCGATCATGAAAATGTGAACGATCTGCATGGAAGGGACTACGCCCCTTGAGCATTCGCCGGATGGATGTTACTACCAGATCACCGATTGGTATAAGGATGACAGAAATTGGCAAAATAATTGGTAACAAGCCAACAAATACTTGCCCATCCCCCAAAAGCGCAGGGTCAATTTGTCCTGTCACAACAATACCTGCACCGCCGAGAAGCAAACCTAAAGTCTCAGCCCCGCCTCCCATCATGATGGATGAGGGATGGAAGTTGTACCACAAAAAGCCAACGCATACGCCCATTAAAATCACTACGGTCATCGAAGCAGTGGTCGCATAGGAAGGTGCTCCCATAATCCTGGTCAAAATATAGGAGTATATGAAGAAAGAGCCAGCACCAATAGCAACGATTCCAGCTGCAAGACCATCAAGACCATCAATAAAGTTCACAGCGTTGATAATGCCGACGATAACAACAATTGTCAGAACTAAAGATAGACGTGACGAACCGATTGTCAGGCCAAAAATCGGAAACGAAACAAGCTGTACGCCTCCAAGTCCCATAAGACCAGCAATAAGGACCTGCGCGGAAAGTTTTGCAACCCAATCCAGCTCTATCAGATCATCAACGACACCTAAAATACACATCGCCGCGGCTCCACCCATCAGGGCCCACGGGACTGTCGTTGCAAAAAGGGGAGTCATATAGGGAATTTTGCTGGCCAGGAGCATCGTGAGCAGCAACGCCAAAGTCATTGCGACCCCGCCAAGGCGTGGAATAGGGACAGATTGTACGTCGCGGTTACGTAGAGGCGGAAGAATCCCCCACCGCAGACAGCACCACCGCACCAAAGCAGTGAGGATCAGTGTTAAAGCGGCTGCGATGAGCGCTAAAAGGATATAAACCTTCATGCCGCTTTGTATCCTCCGTCCCTTTTCGTATCGTTGCTATTCACTGGATCAGCCTTGTAGGACTTCCATAATCTGTTCTAAGGATATGGCTCCTTCACGAATTGGACGAAGTGTTTCTTCGGTCACGTCAAGGATTGTTGAGGGAATTGCTAAGCCAGATGGTCCACCGTCAATATACGTTGCTACTTTTTCGCCAAAATACTCACAGGCACGGGTAATGGTAGTTGCAGGCTCTTGTCCTGTGAGATTTGCTGAAGTAACAGCAAGAGGACCTGTCACACGCAGTAAATCACACATCAGTGGCAAATCAGGCATACGCAAAGCGACGGTTCCGCGGGTTTGTCCCAGATTCCATCCAAGTTCCGGCTGTGCCTGCACGATCAAAGTTAAAGCACCCGGCCAAAAATTCTGTGCAAGGGTTATAGCAACATCAGTGACATTTGTGCCTATCCGTTGTATATCACTTGGATCCGCTATGAGAACGGGAGGTGGCATATGATGGCCACGTCCTTTTGCGGCCAGTAGACGAGTCACCGCATGAGGGTCATCGGCCCGGCATCCGATGCCATATACGGTATCTGTAGGGATCACAATAAGTTCGCCCTGAGTAATTTCAGCAGCGATGCTGTCGCGCACATCTTCATCCCACTGTGCAGAAGAATCAATGATTCTCATTGCGATTGGTCCTCTCGTGAGGCTATCGTGTGTTTTTCACGTTTTATCTGTGTCGATGCACGTGTGGGTGCCAGCTTTGGCATGGTATCCATTGTCTGGATGCGTGTATCTAGCCAGCCAGGCCCTGTGCTGCTCATGCAGGTTTTCTTTTCCATAGTTTACAGTCATGGCTTACGCGCACAAAGATAGCGGTCACGACCTGTGAGATCGACACCCGTATGCACATCAATAAAACCACAGCTTCTCGCGCTCTCACGCATTTCCTGTGCTTGGCTGGTGGCATGTTCGACGAAAAGAGCTCCACCAGATTTCAGTAGGTTCCATGCGCGGTGAATAATTCCTCGCGGCAGAACCATACCGTCTTCTCCTCCGCCGTATAGCGCTGTTGATGGATCGTAGAGTGCTTCTTTTTGTGTCACGGGTTCCCGTTCAGGAATGTATGGTGGATTGGAGATCAGTACATCTACTGTTCCGTCTATCTCGCGTAATACTTGAGGGTCTGTTGCATCACCTTGGTGTAAGTGGATACGGTGCTCTAGGCAATATTTATGAATATTACGTGCAGCAGTGTCATAGGGCGTGGGCATGAGCTCAACAGCATAGACATGAGCGTGTTCTACTTCCGTTGCCAAGGCCAAAGCAATTGCACCTGAACCCGTACATAAGTCCACAACACGTATTTCATGCTCTGCGGATGAGTAACGGTGAGCTTCATCAATAGCAGCACCGGCAACAACCTCGGTTTCAGGACGGCAAATGAAAACTCCTGGCCGAGCGTACAGTTCGAGATTTCTAAACCACATACGACCGATAATGTGTTGCAGTGGGATACGCGCACGACGCTGATGCACACCGGAACGAAAACGTTCTGCCGTATGGGGGGAAAGGATTTGCGGTGCTGTCCACAAATTATCGGTCCCTAAAGCCCATTCCATGAGGATTGAGGCTTCGCGCGCTGGTTGTGCCCCCTCAATAGATGTGAGCTGTTGTCGTGCCCATTGCATAAGTTCTCGCATAGGCACACTATGTCCGGTCGAAAATGACCTGTCATTCACTGGACGTGGTCCTGTTGAAGTCGCGCAGCTTCATCTGCTTCGATAGCTGAAGCAATGACTGGCCCTAAAGCACCTTCAAGTACGTGGTCAAGATTATGCGCTTTGAAACCTGTGCGGTGGTCAGCTATACGATTTTCAGGGAAATTGTACGTACGGATACGTTCAGAACGATCAACTGTACGTACTTGGCTGAGGCGTTGGGCGCTGTTTTCTGCTTCACGTTTTGCTCGTGCTTCAGCAGCTAAACGAGAGGCTAAAACGCGCAAGGCTGCCTCTTTATTTTGTAACTGCGATTTCTCGTTCTGCATGGATACCACAATGCCACTGGGAATATGGGTGATACGTACTGCAGAGTCAGTTGTATTCACGCTTTGCCCACCGGGTCCTGAGGAGCGGAAAACATCAATACGTAGATCATGAGGATCAATCTGGATTTCCTCGTCGTCTTCTACTTCCGGCATCACAAAAACGCCTACTGCACTCGTATGAATCCGACCTTGTGATTCAGTGACTGGGATACGTTGAACTCGATGCACACCGCCTTCATATTTCAGGTGTGCCCATACGCCTTCTTCTGGGGTTGGCGTTCCTTTCGCTCGGATAGCAAGTGTGATGTCTTTATATCCACCCAGCTCAGTGTGAGTAGCGGAAAGTTCAGTAACGGTCCATCCCTGCGTTGCGGCATATCGCGCGTACATACGTGCTAAATCTGAAGCAAATAGTGCTGATTCTTCACCGCCTTCACCAGCTTTTACTTCAAGAATTACATCAAGTGCGTCATCTGGATCACGGGGGGCAAGGACGTCAATAATCGCTGCTTTTGCTTTATCCGCGGCTTCACGTAGTTCTGGTAGTTCTTCTGCGAAAGATTCGTCTTCTGCGACAAGTTCTTCGGCGGCATTGAGGTCGGCGAGGGCCGCGCAATAGCGGTCATAGGTGCTTTTGACACGTGAGAGTTCAGCAAAACGTCGTCCGACTTTACGTAACATTCCAGAATCTGAAAGTACTGCAGGATCTGACATTTGCGCTTCGACTTGAGCGTATTCTTCCAGCAGCGGTTCCAGTGCTGTAAAAGTACTTTCTGGTGTAGGTGTTGCTGGCATAGGAATGATGTCTCCTCAGGCAAAAACAAGTTGGGAAGGAAAAGTGCCGTCATACAATTATGCCGCTTGCAAGTAAGCTGCAGGTAGTTTTTCTTTATTTCATGCGGTCCGTATGGTCTACAGATATTTTCGCAGTCTCATCAGGTTATAGGGATCGCAGTGTTTTATCACGACTCATTATTCCCTTGCGAAAGGTTATGCTGTCTTGTTCTGGCTAGAGAACTCACAGATAAAGAATCATGATGCATAGGCTTATGCGCAGCGGTGCCGGTAACCGTAGTGGTTACCGGCACCGCTGATAAAGTCACTTACTGGGGCGCACACGCTTGCCGTAGCGAGCCTCGAAGCGTGCCACACGACCGCCTGTATCGAGGATCTTCTGCTTACCGGTATAGAAAGGATGGCAAGCTGAGCACACGTCCACGCGCATTTCACCTGAGGTGATGGTGGAACGGGTAAGGAAAGAGTTACCGCATGTGCAGGTAACGGTTGTCTCAACGTATTCAGGGTGAATGCCCTGTTTCATGGTGTTCTCCTTAAGGAATTCGAGGATGCCGGGTCCCCAAGGACTTTACCAAGAGGTGAACCGGAACCAGTTGATATTGTGCCACTCTTGAGCCGTCAGGTCCACAGAGAAAGGCATCATGCGCAGTGAAACGTAACACCGACATACAGTCTAAAAGTGGTGAGCTTGTGAGGTTCTCGATTTTTTTCGGGATACCTCACAAGCTTTCGCACGTATTTTCTTACTTCAGCCTAGGCTTTAGTCAACTGTCGGTGTTGTTTTTTGCACAAGCATCAAAAACTCTGCATTTGACTGAGTTTCTTTGAGCTTTTCAAGGATGATTTCCAAAGCACTCTGCTGGTCAAGTGTGCCCAAAACGCGACGAAGTTTCCACATAATGCGGAGTTCTTCGGGTCGGAAAAGAACTTCTTCGCGTCGTGTACCTGAAGCATTCACATCAATTGCAGGGAAGATACGACGATCAGCCAGTTGACGTGAAAGTCGGAGTTCCATATTACCAGTGCCCTTAAATTCCTCGAAGATGACTTCATCCATCTTGGAGCCGGTTTCCACCAAAGCAGAGGCGATAATCGTTAATGAGCCGCCTTCTTTGAGGTTACGAGCTGCGCCGAAGAATTTCTTTGGCGGGTACAGTGCTGAGGCGTCCACGCCACCGGAAAGAATACGGCCCGAGGCTGGGGCTGCCAGGTTGTAGGCGCGTGAGAGTCTGGTCAGTGAGTCCAAAAGAACCACAACGTCTTGTCCGAGTTCGACCAGTCGTTTCGCGCGTTCAATTGCAAGTTCAGCAACAATTGTGTGATCTGCTGCGGGTCGATCGAAGGTGGAGGCAATCACCTCACCTTTAACGATTGAGCGCATATCGGTCACTTCTTCTGGGCGTTCATCAACCAAAACAACCATGAGGTGTACTTCAGGGTTATTCACTTCGATTGCTTTGGCGATTTGTTGAATCACCATGGTCTTACCTGCTTTAGGCGGGGAAACGATAAGACCGCGCTGTCCCTTACCAATTGGAGCAACTAAATCAATAACACGCGGTGTGAAAGCCTTAGCGGAGGTTTCCATTCGCAGTTGCTCATTGGGATATAAAGGAGTGAGCTTACCGAATTCACGTCGAGCTGCAGCTTCTTCTGTGGTCATGCCGTTGACAGCATCAACTCGCACCAGAGCATTGTATTTTTGACGTTGACGTTCACCTTCGCGTGGCTGACGTACTGCACCGACAACTGCGTCGCCTGCACGCAGACCCCAACGGCGCACATTACCCAATGTGACATATACATCATTTGGGCCAGGTAAGTACCCGGATGTACGAACAAAAGCATGGTTTTCTTGTATGTCAAGAATACCGGCAATAGGCGCTAAAACGTCGTCTTCACGTAATTGGAATTCCATGTTGTCACGGGGACGCTCACGCCGATCAGTTCGATCGCGGTTATCGCGGCGCTCGGTCCGATCAGTACGCTCTCGGCCGCGACGACGATCCCGGCCGCGACGACGACCACGGTTTTCCGTATCGTCCCCTTCAGGAAGTTCAATAGAGTCAAGGCTGCGCTGGGTTTTTTCTTCCAGCTCAGGAAGCTGCTCGCCGCCGTCATCTTCATGGGATACGCGAGCCGGAAGATCCAAAGTAATATGTGCTGGCTCGGCGGATTCTGTGGAAACTACGCGACGGCGACGGCCTTTACGGACCGATTGTTCTGATTCAGTTTTTTCCTCTATTTGAGGAAGGTCAAGAACCGGTTCGGCCTCAGGCATCGAAACCGCGCGACGCGGCCGACGTGCAACAGGCTTTTCAGAGGGGGCACGTGTTTCTTGTGCTGCCGCAAGTGCAGCAACGAGCTCACCTTTACGCAGAGTGGAAACACCTTTAAGTCCCATACGGGATGCGAGTGCTTTTAATTCTGACAGTTTGAGGGCCTGCAGGTCTTTTCCAGTCACTGCGGCGCTTGTGTCATTGCTCAAGGATTAATCCTCATCTGGATATGCCCCGTTCAGGGGAATGTGGGAGCTTCTACACTCACGCACTGTGAGAATAGTAAGCCAAGAATGTAATGAAATCAGGTCACCTTGAATTACCGACAATCGGCAAGGTCACGTTCGACCTGTATGTCCACATATTAGCAACAATAACCCCCTTGTTGTCCACATCGACAAAAAGAAGGTTTTTATGCACTACAGCACACATTCATCGAATGTGACTAATAATGTGCAATATCTTTACATAAGGCATACTCTAACGAAAGATATTTTTCAAAAATCTGACTTTATACCTTAACATACCTAAATATTCTAAAATTACACACGAGGTTTACTCGCATAAATCTTTACTTTAGATCTTTTTCTTCAACCATATTCAACTGATACTCATGCGGTGGCTTCGCATAAACAAAACCACCGCATGCGAGTGTGATGAAATAAAAATCCCTCAGGATTCTTCCTCACTCATCGAATGTATGAACGACGTGCAACTACCATAGCTCCGCCGAGAGCTAAAATAGCCGCTGCACCGCCGAGAACTCCTGCAGCCACACCGGTTTCCGCGAGCTTACCGCCCTTTCCTTCTTGTTCGGGAGCTTGCATGGGTTCAGACTGCGCTTCGTCGCTTTCAGTTGCTTCATCTTCTGTACTCATCAAAGATTCACGGTAAGCAGCATCAGAGTTAAGGCCATAACCGTCCTGATCGTTCATAGACGGACCTGAATCCCAGTTTGCTTCAATGTCATGCTCAGCGCGGTAAGCAGCATCAGAGTCAGCCCCGTAGCCATCTTGGTCATTTACAGAAGGACCTGAACTGAATTCTTCCTCAGCGGATGAGTGTGTTGCTTCAGCATCAGATGCCCTGCCATAACCATCCTGGTCATTCATAGAAGAACCTGAATCAAAATCCTCAGGTGCTGGAGGCTGTACTTCTTCCGCAGCTTCTGGTCCCGGTGCAGGTGGCTCGCCATCAGCGAAAGCGGGCAAAGTAAAAACTCCCAGCGCAAGAGCAGCGCCAGCAGCTAAAGCTGCTGATGAGCGTTTCAGTTGTTTCATGTCATTTCCTAGCTTCGATCTATGTACATACGCACAGTGGTAAAGGGAAGCGCAAAGCGCTCATCAATGACGCTACCCCCCCCCCGACCGATTTAGTCAAGCCCTTCTTCTGACCAAAAATCAGCGCATCTTTCTTTTAATGAGTAAGGCAGGACACGAAAACTTCCTTATCGCATTCATCACTACTCGCCTTTGTCGAGTAGTGTTTGCGTGTTTTATCTGAATTTTTCACAGTTTATGCGCTTTGATTTATTCACGGCCTACGCGGAGGAAATCACGCAGCACACGTTTATTGAGTGCTGCTTATAGGAAAATATTCAAAAATACAGATACGTCACAAATACATCACAATGACAAAATACGTGCGTTTTTACGAAAAACATACCTCGCACCACACAGGCAAAGCGAAGTAAAGGAGCGCTTTTCTTCAAAGCCCTACCTTTTTATTTCATACGCACACACTGGGGATGAATATCCCAAATTGTCAGCCCGCCGTTTGCAATACCCTCTTTTTATTACTGAGGCACACGCATCAATTAACGTTCATGCGACGTGCTTTTCAGTTGCCCACGTGTCACCGTTAAACCACGATGAGGAATACCTACATTCACCACATGCCACCCTGCTGCTCGCGCATCTGAGCAAATTTTTGCTGGCACTGATTCCAAAGAAATCACTGTCGGCCCAGCCCCAGAAATCACAGCCGCTATACCAGCTGCACGTAACCAATCCACAAGCGCCAAAGAGGGTTCCATATTTGAGCGCCGTTGTTCTTGATGAAGTCGATCATCTGTAGCAATCATCAACAATTCGTGGAAATCTGGTGACATACGCCCCCCACTTGCTGAGGCCACAAGATTTGTGCCTAAAAGAGCAGTTAAAAGCGCAGCGCGAGACACGTTGTAGCTCGCATCCCCATGCGGCACTGTGGCGGGTAAAGCAGCGCGAGCACGTGATGTAGAAAGCTCAAAGTCTGGGATAAAGACCACCGGTTGTAGGCGCTGTGGCACACCAACAGAAACCATACCCGGACGCCCATTTTCCATCCAAGCTATCGTGGCACCCCCGTAAAGCGCAGGCGCCACATTATCAGGATGACCTTCTAATTCTGTTGCAATATCAAGCATATCCGCTTCGGTAAGTGCCTCTGGATCACCAACTAAAGCACGAGCAAGACCGCAACCCGCAACAATCGCAGCAGCAGAAGAACCTAAACCTCTGCTGTGCGCAATCCTATTCATACACCGCATGCGGATACCCACCTGTGGCGCTCCCATACGATCAAGAGCAAAACGCAAAGCACGCACGATGAGGTTGTCTTCACCGGTTTCTACAGTGCCGGCACCTTCTCCTTCAATGACAACTTCTGTAGGACCTGATGTTGCATGAACAGAAACGTCATCCCACACATCTAAGGCCATTCCCATACTGTCAAAACCTGGCCCCATATTCGCAGTTGTTGCAGGAACTTGAACTGCAACGAAATCATTGCGTAATTGCATGTGGACTATTCTCCTTCAACACGTAATGTTGAAATTACTTGACGTACCGCGTCGCAGCATTTCAGATCATTGACCACAGCTCGTAAATCTGATTCTTTTCCACTGTGAGTAACCAGAGTAATTGTCGTACATGCATCAGCAGAATCATAGCGTTGATTCACCGACTGAATTGATACGCCATAACGTGCGCATACGCCGGCAACTTCAGCAAGAACCCCCACACGATCTTCCACTTCAATACGCATGTGATAACGGGTATGAGCCAGACCAGGTTCAAGAATCGGTAATTGCGCATACACAGACTCACGCGGCGCATGACCACCATAAGCACGATGATGAGCAGCCGCTACAAGATCAGACAAAACTGCTGAGGCGGTAGGAGCACCACCGGCACCTTGCCCGTAAAACATCAAACGTCCTGCTGCTTCCCCATCAATCGCCACAGCATTAAAGGCCCCTGACACCGTTGACAACGGATTATCAGCACCAATAAGAGCAGGATGAACGCGAGCAATAATTCCTTCTGTTCCTTCTGCTGTCACATGGCGCTCAGCTATCGCAAGGAGCTTAATAACCTGGCCTGTTTCACGTGCTTGTGCCATATCATCGGCAGTAATTGAGGTGATACCCTCCACAGCAACATCTTCGATACCGACGCGAGTATGGAAAGCCAAGGAAGCAAGAATTGCACATTTCGCTGCAGCGTCAAAGCCTTCCACATCGGCAGTTGGATCCGCTTCAGCGAAACCAAGTTTTTGTGCCTGTTCTAATGCCTGCTCATATGAAGCACCCGTAGAATTCATCGCATCCAAAATGAAATTCGTTGTGCCATTAACAATGCCCATCACTTGAGTGATACGGTCCCCTGCAAGCGATTCTCGCAGACCATAGACCACAGGAACTGCCCCGGCAACAGCGGCCTCGTAATACAAATCGGCACCATTGGCAGCAGCAGCCTCATACAGTTCAGGACCGTGAGCGGCAAGAAGCGCTTTATTGCCTGTCACCACTGAAATACCTTGATCCAGTGCGCGACGAACATATGTGCGCGCAGGTTCAATGCCGCCAATAAGTTCAACAACAATGTCACGTCCATCAATTGCTTGGGCTGGATCTGTTGTTAAAAGAGCTGGATCAATAGTGACATCACGAGGAGCATCGAGGCGACGAACGAGGACTGATGCTACGCGCATACGAGCACCCGAACGTGCTGCAAGTTCTTCAGCTTGCTCCCCCAGTATGCGGATAACCTGCGATCCCACTGTTCCGGCGCCAAGGACAGCTACATCCAGCACAGGTGAAGTCTCAGACATCGTTTTCCTCCAGGTCACTATTTACGGTCATATCAAGCGATCTACGCCATGATATTAGACTCTTTCCATGTAAGTGTGCGTGAGTGTTTTGCTTTTGTTCTCTCAAGTAGCGATGCGCATATTTTCCTGTAAAGATTAACAACTCACACACATATTAGGACTAATGTCCCTGCGGTTAATTATTTGTTTTAACACTTCCAACGACGGTGACCGATCGCATAGATTTTTTTCCCTTTTTCTCCCTCTTTTACCTTGAAAGAGCGCCACACTGGAATAGACGTCTTACAGGACGTTACAAGTGCCGACCGGCCACACGTACCGACGTTTACACCTATAGAACGTGGGAACATCTGAGAAGAGGAATCATGACAGAGCAGACCGCTCCAGCAGACACAGCCGCTGCGTGGGAAGGCTTTGAATACGGTCCATGGACAGAATCAGTGGATGTCCGCGACTTCATTCAGCGCAACTACACACCCTACGAAGGCGACGCCAGTTTCTTATCCGGCCCAACCGAAAAGACACAGCGCGTATGGCAAACTCTTGAAGACAAGTACCTCAGCGCTGAACGTAAAGTACGTATCCTCGACGTTGACACCCACACACCTGCAGACATTGACGCTTTTGCTCCCGGGTATATCAGCGAAGATGATGATGTCATCGTTGGTTTACAAACAGACTCCCCTCTCAAGCGCGCAATGATGCCAAACGGTGGCTGGCGCATGGTGGAAACCGCCATTAAAGAAGCAGGCAAAGAAGTCGATCCTGAAGTCAAGAAAATCTTCACCCAGTACCGCAAAACACACAACGACGCGGTATTCGACATTTACACCCCCCGCATCCGTGCGGCACGTTCCTCACATATCATCACCGGCTTACCTGATGCTTATGGCCGAGGCCGTATCATCGGTGACTACCGCCGTGTTGCTCTCTACGGTGTTGACCAGCTCATTGAATGGAAGCAACAAGATAAAGATGCTGTTGCTCATCAACCATTCTCAGAACACTGGGCACGTTACCGTGAAGAACACTCAGAGCAAATTAAAGCCCTGAAGAAACTCAAGAAAATGGCCGCTGATTACGGCTTCGACATTTCTGGACCAGCTCGTAACTCCCAAGAAGCTGTGCAGTGGACGTACTTTGGCTACCTCGCATCTGTGAAATCACAAGATGGTGCAGCCATGTCTATCGGCCGCCTCTCAGCATTCTTTGACATCTACTTTGAACGCGACTTAGCCAGCGGAGCAGTAACTGAATCTGATATTCAAGAAATCATTGATGCTCTTGTCATTAAGCTCCGTATCACACGCTTCTTGCGCACCATTGACTACGATCAGATCTTCTCTGGTGACCCCTACTGGGCAACATGGTCAGATGCTGGTTTTGGTGAGGACGGACGTACTCTAGTCACCAAGACTTCATTCCGACTGCTGCAAACACTGCGCAACCTCGGCCCTGCACCCGAACCGAATATCACGATTTTCTGGGACGAAAATCTACCAAATGGGTACAAGGAATTCTGCGCAGCAATTTCCATTGAAACCTCCTCCATCCAATACGAGGCAGATGAACAGATTCGCCAACACTGGGGCGATGACGCAGCCATTGCCTGCTGTGTTTCTCCGATGCGCGTCGGCAAGCAAATGCAGTTCTTTGGCGCTCGCGTAAACGCAGCAAAGACACTGCTATACGCCATCAATGGTGGCCGTGATGAAATGTCAGGTAAGCAAATCGTCACAGGATACGCACCTGTTGAAGGCGATGGGCCACTTGATTTTGATGAGGTCTGGGCCAAGTACGAAGAAATGCTTGACTGGGTAGTTGGCACCTATGTTGAAGCTCTCAACATTATCCACTACTGCCATGACCGGTACGCATATGAATCCATTGAAATGGCCCTGCACGATTCTGAGATCATTCGCACCATGGGTTGCGGTATCGCAGGTCTATCAATCGTTGCTGATTCACTTTCTGCTATCAAATACGCGAAGGTCACACCGGTTCGTGATGAAACCGGTTTGATTGTTGACTACGTGACAGAAGGCGACTTCCCAACCTACGGTAATGACGATGACCGCGCTGACGATATTGCCGCGACAGTTGTCCATACCGTTATGGATAAGATCAAAGCTATCCCCATGTACCGCGATGCCATTCCCACGCAGTCCGTTCTGACGATTACATCCAATGTTGTCTACGGAAAAGCAACAGGTAACTTCCCTTCAGGACACCGCGCAGGAACACCTTTCGCGCCCGGTGCAAACCCTGAAAATGGCATTGACACGCACGGCATGGTCGCTTCTATGCTGTCCGTCGGTAAACTTGATTACAACGATGCTCTTGACGGAATTTCGCTCACCAACACGATTACTCCCTCCGGTCTTGGTCGCACAAAAGACGAACAAGTAACCAACCTCGTGGGAATTCTCGATGCAGGTTTCGTCCCAGACGACAGCTGCGAATGCACCGTCCAAAACTGATATTCATTCCCTATACACCCACTGAAGAAAAGAGAAAAATCATGGCTACCAAGACCTACGAAGAACGCCTTGCTGCAATGCGTGCTGCTCGTGAAGAACGCGGACACCGTGCTGGCTTATACCACGCCAACATCAATGTGCTGGATCGCGCCACACTTGAGGATGCTATTGAGCACCCCGAAAAGTACCCGAACCTCACTGTTCGCGTCTCAGGCTACGCAGTGAACTTCGTTAAGCTCACCCGCGAACAGCAACTGGATGTTCTGTCCCGTACCTTCCATCACTCAGCCTGATTTCTGAATGATATCCTCGTGGCGCCGTCCTATGAGTGGGTCGGCGCCACACTCATCCCGTCCGTATTTTTGAGGGAAGTTCCGTAAATATGACCGCCACTTTTATTGATGCTTCAGCTGTTATGGGCGACCAGAATTTCCAAGCACCGACAGCGCGTCTTTCCGGTGCTGGAACACAAGGCCTTACTGAACTGACCGATATTGAACGCACCGAACGACTTGAACGTATGCGGGCCGGAACCCTCGGGTCAGTTCATTCATGGGAGCTCGTCACTGCAGTTGACGGCCCCGGTACACGTTTGACCATATTCCTCAATGGTTGCCCCCTCCAATGCCTGTACTGTCACAATCCTGACACTTTGCGCATGCGTGACGGTCATCCTGTCGAAGCCGACGAAATCTTAGGGCGTATCCGTCGTTATCGTCGTATTTTTCGCACAACAGGAGGCGGCATTACGCTTTCTGGTGGCGAAGTCCTCATGCAGCCAGCTTTTGCAGCGCGTATTCTCCGCGGCGCAAAAGAAATGGGGATACACACAGCAATTGATACATCCGGTTTCTTAGGTGCTGCCGCATCCGATGAAATGCTTCAGGATGTTGATTTAGTTCTTTTAGACGTTAAATCCGGCATTCCAGAAACATATACACAAGTCACCGGTCGACAATTGCAACCCACCATTGATTTCGGTGATCGTCTCTCCTCTTTAGGAATTGAAATCTGGGCGCGTTTCGTCCTTGTTCCTGACCTCACAGACGCACCTGAAAATATTGAAGCAGTTGCCGACATTATTTCACGCTGGTCATCTGTCAGCCGCGTTGAAGTGCTTCCTTTCCATCAAATGGGTATGGATAAGTGGGCCTCTTTAGGTTTAGAGTACGCACTCACAGATGTGCGTCCCCCTTCAGCTGAACGCACCGATCAGGTTCGTCGTATCTTCCGTAACCGGGGTTTTACTGTCTACTAAACAGGATCTGTCACATCATCCCGGCCGCGTATCCAAGTATTGCGCAGTGAAATATTTCCTCAGTGGCTGGGTGGAACCCACGTCAAACCGGGTTTTCCCCAGCCTTCACGAGTAATGGCACGACTTACCACCTCATCGTAGGGCGCGTTCACACGGTCACAGTACAAAGTACCGTTGAGATGATCGAATTCATGTTGAAAAATGCGTGCAAGCCACCCATAGGCTTCAATACGCAGAGGATTTCCTTGCTCGTCACATCCTGTCAAAATAGCATGATCTGCGCGTCTCAGAGGATAAGAATAACCGGGTACCGATAGGCAACCTTCTCGTTCAATTTCACGGTCAAGCGCCTCCTCACGAAAATCAGATAATTCAAGTGAAGGATTGATAACTACTCCGGAACGGCCCTGATCTGGAATATCAATACCAGCATGGCGACGTAAAAAACGATCATAAGGGTGTGACCCAGAATAATGCCACGTAAATATTCGCAGCCCTACTCCTACCTGAGGAGCAGCTAAACCCACTCCTGGCGCAGCGTGCATCGTCTGTTGCATATCGTCAATAAGAGTATGTATCTGTTGATCGATAGAGGACACTTCTTGTGCGCTCGTATGCAGAACTGGTTCACCAACAATCGTGATGGGAAGAATGGTCATATTCCGACAATAGCGGCCATATGCTGATGATGTGATATGCAGATCCTCACCACACAAAGAAAAAATGAGGAGAATCACATACTAGGGTGAAGGTCAAGAGAGGCAAAAACAAAAAATAAGACTTTTCTCAAGAAATAAGTACGGTAGCTTCTCAGCACACATCACTTAGCTGCACTCAAACGCAAGGGTGACATGAGACACTAGAAGGAAAGGACGTATCCATTGGAGGAAAAATGACTCCCGCTGCTTCAGGAACAGAAGTGACACTCACTTCAGGTGAATACACTGCCCGTATTGTCAGTGTCGGCGCAGGCATTGCTGGACTCACACTCAACGGAAAAGATCTGGTCCACCCACATTCCGTTGATGAAGTTCCTCTCGGCTATCTCGGAAAAACACTGGTTCCGTGGCCTAACCGTATTGCAGGGGGCTCATATACTTGGAAAAACACGCGCTACGATGTGCCCATCAATGAACCGACCACAGGATGCGCTTTACATGGCCTCATGGCGTGGACTGACTGGCACATCATTCATTCCGACCACGATTCAACAACCCTTGGAGCGTTCATTGCCCCTCGATATGAATACCCGTGGACACTGCAATGCTGGGTTACCTATGCCCTGCACGCAGATACTGGATTATCTGTTTCCATCACAACGAAAAATACGGGTAAGGAAACTGCTCCTTATGGCGTATCATCGCACCCCTACCTCACAATTGGACTGACACCAGCAGATGAGTACGTACTGTCAATCCCAGCAACCCACGTAGCGCAAACTGATGACAACCTCATACCTGTTGGCCTGTGCGCAGCCAAGCAATTAGACCTTGATTATCGCACTCCACGTCTGGTGAGCACTCAATCTATCGACCATGCTTTCACAGGACTTCCCAACGAAAAATGGGCCGTGCGATTGGCTTTACCGGAAAAGGATGAATGGGTTGAAATTGAAGCGGCAACACCATGGGTCCAAGTGTATTCTGCTGAGAAACTCGGACGCCGCAGCATTGCAGTTGAACCAATGACCTGCCCTCCAAATGCCTTTAACTCAGGGATAGATGTCATCGAATTGCAGCCAGGTGAAAGTCACACACTTTCTTTCAGTATCCGCGGCCATATTCACTAAGGAACTACGTGTGAAACAGCCTCCCTCACACAAAAATCGCACGGGAATGCGGCGATTATTCTTTCACCATGAAAGACCTTATCTAATTCCTTAAAAAAACTTACATAGATGCATCTAAGGACAGCATATGATCTAAAGTCTGCGGAAATATCATCCACTGTGCGTGACCGGACTCTACACCAAGAACCCCCGGTTTAGTCATCATATTGTAATTTGAAGCCATCGAGTAACCATATGCGCCAGTTACAGGAACAACTAACAGATCGCCAGCACGCACATCCGCAGGTAAATCAACATCCCATACTATGACATCACCGGATTCGCAATGCTTCCCCACCACACGGGAACGCACAAGCGGGGCATCCGATACGCGTTGACCCAATGTTGCCGTATAGCGCGCACCATATAAAGCCGGACGAATATTGTCAGACATTCCACCATCAACCGCTACATAACGGCGCACCGCACCAGAATCATCAATGGTCGCATCTTTTGTCGCACCGACACGGTACACCGACACTGTTGTCGGCCCAATAACAGAACGCCCCGGCTCAACGGATACACGCGGAACAGGAATATCATGCCGCGCACATTCATCACGTATCGCCATCGCTAAAGCACGCACAACCTCAGCAACAGACGGCGCACATGCATCATGTCCCGAATAAGCGATAGCAACTCCCCCACCACAATCCAATTCAGGCAGTGGATAGCCCACACGCTTACTGACCTGTGCAGTTAATGCACACATGATACGTGCAGCTTCCACAAAAGCCTCTGCACCATAAATTTGGCTCCCAATATGGCTATGCAAGCCGCGCAGCTCAATATGAGAACTCGCTTGGATTGCTTCAATCACCGCATCTAATTGCCCGTCAGCAATTCCAACACCAAATTTTTGATCTTCATGACCGGTTGAAATGTACTCATTCCCACCTGCATGAACACCTGTTTTCACACGAACCATGACTCGCGCTTTTACGTGAAGTTCACTGGCAATACGTTCCACCTGTTCCACTTCATGCAAAGAATCAATGAAAATACGCTCAATACCGGATAAATTCCCCGCAGATAAAGCTGCACGAATTTCCTCATCCGTTTTATTATTTCCATGTAATCCAATGTTTTGTGGAGGAATGCCTGCACGCAAAGCACATGTGAGTTCCCCTAAGGAAGCAGTGTCCACGCCCATTCCAACTGCTGTTACTTCACGGATAACATCGGCACACAGAAATGCTTTCCCCGCATAGAAAGCATCACCTCCATTCATGCCGTAGCCTTCCCAGAATTCCTCAGCCATGACATGCGCCCACATACGTGCACGCTCACGAACATCAGCACGATCAACCACATAAACGGGGGTCGTAAAGTTTTCCGCAATATCGCTCACACGCACTCCACCAATGGAAAGTACGCCCTCGGAATCACGTACAGCGCTCCAAGGCCACAGATCAGGGCGCTCTGTCGGCTCTGGACACACTAAGGAACCTACAGGAAACTGATCACCGTCGGTAAGAGCCTCACCCATGGTTCATCCCTTTCAGGAGGTCAGAATTATTTCACCGGTCAGTACCATCCGTCAGTTGGTCACATTCGCTCAGGAGCACTCACACCTAATAAATCTAAACCTGAACGAAGTACGCACGTCACCGCATCGTTAAGCCACAGGCGTGCCACATGAGAATCTTCCACAGGGTCTTCACCACGCGGAGTTACACGGCACTGCCCATACCATGTGTGATAGGTCGCTGCGACAGATTCTAAGTATCGAGCTAAACGATGAGGCTCCCGTAGTTGAGCGGCTTGCGCGATCTGCGCAGGAAATTGCGCTAAAACCCCCAGCAGCTCAGCATCCGCTGCCGTGTCCAAAGCAGCAGGAACGAAACCAGCTAAACGAGTCACAGCATGTTCAGCAGCATTACGCGCCACATTACAGGTACGCGCATGAGCATATTGAACGTAATACACCGGATTATCATTTGTACGCGATGCTAAAAGATTGACATCGATATCCAAATTTGAATCCATTGATACGCGAACCAAGGCGTAGCGTGCCGCATCTACACCCACAGCATCTACAAGATCATCAAGGGTCACAATTGTTCCCGCACGTTTAGACATACGGACAGGTTCCCCATCTTTCACAAGGTTCACCATTTGTCCAATGAGGATCTGCATATTGACGTTCGGCTGGTCACCGAATGCTTCACACATCGCCATCATTCGCCCGATGTACCCATGATGATCAGCTCCCAGCAGGTAAATTGCTGTATCTGCACCACGCGAGCGCTTATCCAAGTAGTAGGCGACATCACCGGCAAAATAGGCTGCTTGTCCATCGGATTTAATGAGGACTCGGTCCTTATCGTCACCATATGTCGTTGTGCGCAACCAGACAGCACCTTCACTATCAAAAACTTCTCCGCGTTCACGGAGCACATCAATTGCGCGTGCTACTGCACCAGATTCATGTAAAGAATCCTCATGGAAGAACACATCGAATTCTGAATTGAATGTGCGCAGACGTTCTTTAATCTCATCAAACATGAGTTCCACACCACGACGACGGAAAGCTTCAATAGAATCTGCTTCAGGCAAAGTAGCGGGGTCTGCTTCACCAGCCTGTGCTGCATCAGCTTGGACTCGGGTGGCAATATCCGTAATGTATTGTCCGCCATATCCGTCTTCAGGAACGTCTTGTCCTAAAGCACGAGCGCGAAGTGAACGGGCAAAGCGGTCAATTTGTGACCCGTGATCGTTAAAGTAATACTCGCGGGTCACGTGCGCGCCGCATGCCATCATTAAGCGGGCCAGTGAATCACCAACTGCTGCCCAGCGTGCACCGCCTAAATGAACAGGTCCTGTGGGGTTTGCGGACACATATTCTAAGTTAATATGCGTACCGCTGAGGCTTTCGTTGCGCCCGTATTCGTTGCCAAGCTGGACAATTGTGCGGGCAAGTTCACCAGCTGATGCTGCGGCAAGACGAATATTGATAAAACCTGGTCCTGCGACTTCTACGCTGTCAATTCCCTCGTGGCTCGAAAGCATATCTGCAAGGAGGGTTGCAAAATCGCGGGGAGCCATCCCTGCTTTCTTTGCCATTTGCATAGCAATATTGGTGGCCCAGTCACCGTGATCGCGGTTGCGTGGACGTTCAACTTTTACCGCGGCAGGAATGTCATCTTCGTCAAGAGAAAGCGTCCCCGCGTGGAGGGCATCGACAAGTGTTATACGAATTAAAGCAGCAAGTTCTTCAGGAGTCACCTGTAAATCGTAGAATGATACGCCCGTTTCTGGCTACTACATCCACGTACACGAGCCTGTGGCATGTCAATATTCACAGTTCTTTTAAGGATTCATTCCATTTTCGTTCCTCGTGTTGCTCATGAGTATTGTTCAGGCAGCACCTGCAGTATTTATTTTCCTTATCGATCCGAAAAAGATTTCATAGGAAAAATGAACTTTGTGACGTGGTTTTGTACTTTCAAGCAAAAAGACTGATAAACTAACCCGACGTTGGCCCCGATAGCTCAGTGGATAGAGCGTTCGCCTCCGGAGCGAAAGGCCGCAGGTTCGAATCCTGTTCGGGGCACTTCTTTTTTCAGCTTGAAACGTGTCTGGCCGTAAACTCAACGTGTCTGGCCGTAAACTCAACGTGTCTGGCCGTAAACTCACCTAAGGGGCTAACTTGCGTTCTTACTGTGGGTCGTTTTCTTGTAGCGCTGCTTGTTCTTTGCTTTAACGCGTTCCCCGTACCGCTGATCTTCTGTGGTACCAACTCACGGACCAGTACGGGCATGGACTGCGACAACCCGTAGAGTTAATGAAGTTCATATTCGTAGACATAAGGAAGATGAAGTGACGTATCAGTGGTGGGTTCTCCTCCCTTTCATTTTTATGCTGGCAAGTATTGCTTTGTTCCCTATCATTCCTGCTACTTCGCACTGGTGGGAGCGTAATTCTAGTCAGCTGATCGTCGCGTTAACTTTAGGTGTCCCAACAACTCTCTGGATGGTTTTTCACGCAGGAGCTGAATCCTTCACCTTAACTGCAATTGACTATTTCCAGTTCATTACGCTGCTTTTTGCACTTTTTGTGGTTTCTGGCGGAATCCACTTGGCAGGTGACATTCAGGCTACACCGCGTAATAACACTATTTTCTTGGCTATTGGCGGTTTCCTTGCCAGTTTCATTGGCACAACAGGGGCCGCTATGCTCCTGATTCGCCCGCTCCTGGCAACGAATAAAGAACGCGCGTATAGGGTTCACACTGTTCTTTTCACAATTTTCATTGTCGCTAACTGCGGTGGTTTACTCACCCCACTTGGTGATCCACCTCTTTTCTTGGGTTTCCTCAAGGGCGTGCCGTTCACGTGGACATTCAACCTGTGGAAAGAATGGGCTTTTGTCCTCGCTTTGCTCTTATTCACTTACTATTCAATAGATTCTTTGTACTACGCTGCTGAAACTAAAAAAGCCATCCAACAGGACCGTGCTGAAATCACTCCTCTACGCCTAGACGGAAAAATTAATCTCATCTTTTTTGCTCTGATTATCATTTCTGTCGCTTTTATTCCTTCTGTTGATGCACATGAGGCGGCTGCAGGTCATGTCCACGGCCTTGCCCTTATACCGTGGCGTGAAATTGTCATGCTTGCTGCTGCCGGGGCTTCCTATGTCTTTGGTTCACGTGACATTCGTTTCCGTGATAATGGCTTTACTTGGACCCCAATAGCAGAGGTCGGCATCCTCTTTATTGGGATTTTTGCGACTATGGCACCCGCTTTGAAATTCCTCGAACAAGTCGCTCCTTCTTTACCTTTGAACCGTGTGACGTTCTTTGTATTCGCCGGTGGTTTGTCCTCTGTTTTAGATAATGCACCTACCTACCTCACTTTCTTTGAGATGGCGAAAGTTCTTGCAACACCAGATCACCTTCTTATTGCAGGGGTTCCGCTCCTTTACCTTGTTCCTATTTCTTTGGGAGCAGTTTTCTGCGGAGCTCTCACTTATATAGGTAATGGACCTAATTTCATGGTGAAATCAGTAGCTGAAGCTGATGGTGTTCCAATGCCTACTTTTGGCCGTTACATCGTTCATGCTCTGTCTTTGCTTGCTCCAGTTCTTGTAGCTATGGCACTTGTTTTCGTTGCTGAGTCTGTGTGGGCACATATGGCAGGTTGGTGTATAGCGGCTCTCTTAGTTGCTGTAGGTGTTGCTCGCCTTATACGTGCCCGTTCGGTTTCTGTTGTTCACAATCAGGGATTGAAAGACTGATAAGCGACGGCCTCTCCAGTCGTATATATGACACATATGCCGTGGTGCCTGTACTTTTAGTGAGACACCACGGCATATTGCTATAGTTAATCGAAAGGTGAGATGTCCTATTCCACAGGGGTTTCCATCTGAGCTTTTTCATGTTCTGCCAACTGTTGTAGGCCTGTCTTTGTTGATAAAGCCTTCGATGGGAAGAAGAAGCCGATGAGAGCAGTGAAGATAAGGATAGGCACAAGGAGGGTGAAAATTGGTACTAATGAGTCAGCATACGACTGAGCAATTACTTGTTGTAGGGCTTCAGGCATAGCTTGAACACCTGCTGGTGTCAGATCATTCGTTATTTCACCAACGTGTCCGGATGAGAATTGAGAAAAAACTTCCAAGAGCGCCGGATGTGCTGCAAGGGCTGAAGCAATATTGTCACTCATATGCGTTTTCAGACCCGATGCAAAAGCTGTACCGATGAGCGAAGCACCTAAAGAAACGGCAACTTCACGGAAAAAGTTATTTCCACTTGTCGCAGTCCCCATGTGCTGCTGAGGAACATCATTTTGAACCAGGGTGACAAGCAATTGGAAAAATAAGCCAATTCCTACACCCATCACACATGTCAATACGGAAAGCACCCATGCTGGTGTTTCAATTGTGATGCGACTGAGGCCAAAAGTTCCCGTAGCGGCAATAAGTGGCCCAAGGATCGGGTAGATCCGGTAGTTTCCTGTACGACTCATTGCAGCACCAGAGAAAAGGCCGCCACCAATCATGCCAGCCGTCATAGGGACTAAAAGCAATCCCGATACGGTAGCGGAATAGCCGTATGCCATTTGGAAGTAGGTGGGTAGGTATAACGTGGAGCCTACCATGACACCCATGACAAGCATGCCGCTAATGGTAGCGACCACAAATGTGCGATTCATAAGGATACTTAAAGGCAGGACAGGCTCTGCGGCACGCATTTCCACCAGGCCAAATAATCCCCATGCGACAAGGCCACATGCAAGTAAAGCAATAATCACGGGATCAGTCCACGCGTATTGTCCGCCACCCCATGTAGCAGCCAAAACAATCGCAACCGCTCCGATATTCATGAGGGCAAGCCCGAGCCAGTCAATCGGAGCATGTAAGTGATGACGTGGCAGTTTCAGTGTGAGGACAACCGCTAGGAGGGCAATGATTCCCAGCGGTAAGTTAATCCAGAATGTCCACCGCCAAGAAATTGAATCTGTGAGCCAGCCTCCAATAATCGGACCAAGCACAGAGGCCACACCGAACATTGCGCCGATTGGCGCACTGTAGATTCCGCGTGAGCGTGGCGGAATCAAATCCCCCATGATGGCTTGTGAAGAAATCATGAGGCCCCCGCCACCGAGTCCTTGAAGCGCACGAAATACAATTAGCTGGAACATGTCCTGAGCAAAACCACATAGCGCCGAGCCCACGAGGAAAAGGATAATTGCGCTGATAAAAAGGGTTTTTCGACCGATGAGGTCACCAAATTTCCCATAAATTGGCATCACCACAGTGATTGCCAGCGTATATGCTGTGACGATCCATGCCATATGTTCTGCTCCGCCAAGGGTTCCCACGATGGTAGGGAGCGCGGTTCCAACAATTGTTTGATCCATTGCGGATAAGAACATGACGATCATCAGGGCTGCATATATTGCCCAGAATTTTCGGTCGGGATGGAAGGCTGTATCAAAGGTATCTGTATGAGAGTTATTTTCCGAGGTTTTTTTCACGGGAGTTGCTATCATTTTCTTCTCTATAGTTCTGTAGTGTTGTATACCGTTTCACTTTTTGTCGGAATTATCGGTAAGAATTGTGCGGAAAGTATCAAGTGTCATATCGAGGGCTGCGATGAGTCCCTCTGTTTCTGCTTCTGTTTCTTGTTCCATTGCACGGCACCAATACACGACTGCACATCCTTCAATTGTCTGCATGAGGTGTACAGCAGCTAGTACTGTGATGTCTTCACTGCTTGCGTGAAAGCGTGTAGCAAAAGCCTGTCGCAGTGAGGTGACATTTGTATGGATAGCTTGGTCAAGTATGATTTTTACTTCAGGATTTGCTTTAAGGATGTCTTTCACGTGTCGAAAGTAGGTACTTTCAAGGGCTATGCGAGAAAAGCGTAGCGCTAAGCATCGACGTATGCAGTCATATAGAGGAGTGTGCTCATCCTCAATGATCGTGATTTCTTCAGCAGAAACAGGCTGCGGTAAGAAACCTAATGTCTCTGCTTTTGAGGGAAAGTAGTTGAATACAGTGCGTCGTGATACTCCCGCTTGTTCAGCAATATCGTCCATTGTGACATGTGAATATCCTTTTTCAAGAATGAGGTCATATGCGGCGCGACGGATAATTTCTTCGCGGCGCATGCGAAGTGAAGGACGTTCACTTGTGTTTTCTTTTTGAGCCACACAGAAACATTACACTCAGTGCAAATTTACACCAAGTGCAAATTATGTGAAAAAAGGCACCACTAATCCCGCGGACGACGAGAAGGCGCATGGACGTGCCCCGGCGGAGGAAGCTCACGCCACACCTGACGTTCCATCAACACCTGACGAGCAAGAGTCGGCCGATCTGTCACAAGACCATCAACACCAATATCCAACAAATGATGCATATCAGCTTCATCATTAACAGTCCACACATGAACCGCCAAACCAGCCCTATGCGCAGCCGCCACAAAACGACGATCCACCACACGAATAGGACCCTGATATTCAGGAACTTGAACGGCTCGAACACCTCGTTTAGGCCCTGGAACACCCCACGCAGCAGCATCACTGTGAGTATGCGCAGCTGCAAGTAAACGCACAACCGCGGCAGTACCTAAAGATGTAGTCACCTGCGGGCACAGAGCACGCACTTTCATCAAACGCTTCTCTGAAAAGGAAGCAATTAATACTCGATGAAAAGCACGATGAGTAGCTATCACCTCAAGGAGAGGATCAACCACAGCATCACTTTTAGCATCAATATTGAAGTACATATCAGGGAATGCTTCAAGCGCCTCAGACAGAGCCAACATGCGCTGTCCTGAGATTCCTTCCATACGCTTCAGATCATTCCACGCATAATCATGAATCATTCCCTGTGCGTGAAATGTTCGATCAACCGAAGCATCATGATTCACCACAACAACACCATCAGCACTCACATGAGCATCTGTCTCAATATGACGAATCCCTAAAGAACGTAAAGCCTCAAAAGCACGTTCGGAATTTTCAGGGGCTTCCCCTCCCCCACCTCTATGAGCAATGACAAGAGGACAACGTGCAGCAGTCACTGGATACATTTAGCACTCCTGACCAAGATGAACAGCTCGATGAGAAAGCAACCACACCATCGGATCAACGGGAGTATCTGATGAATCATGTATTTCCAAATGCAAATGCGGACCCGTTGACCAACCATTATTGCCAATCGCACCGATATGCTGCCCAGCTTTTACCTGGTCGCCTTCAGAAACAGTAATCTGATTGATATATTGATGATAGTAGACGGAATAAAAAACCGAACCATCACTATCCATATGCCGAATTTTCAAATTTGTTCCAGCACCCACAGCCTCCGCAGCTTTAATGACTTCACCATCAGCAACCGCATAAATCGGCGTCCCCAAAGGACCAGCAAAATCAGATCCGCTATGAAAAGACTCCCCCCGACCTAAAGGATCAATACGTGGGCCAAAAGGCGACGTGTATTCATACGCACCCGCAGGAACAGGGAAATAAATTTGACTACTCTGAGTCACTGTTCGCCCACCGGCCGCCGCAGTATCAGAGGGCACACACGGCGAAAGAGTTACTGGTGTGCGTACACGAGCACGCGTTGCAGCAGAAATATTTTCAGTCAAAGAGGTGTCATCTTCTAGCGGCACCAAGGTATTCGCCCAGCTTTTCCCCGCAGTATCAGTGCCCACTTCACGCACAGGTAAGGAAATAGAACGCACCGGATCTACAAGTCCCGTCAACGGAATCACAACGGTTAAAGCCGCCAAAAGGCATAAAACCACGACACGCAATCCCCAACGTGAAGCACGTGAAGGAAACGAAGGTAAAGGAATTTCACCGGTTTCCAAATCACGCTGCATATGCCACTGACGGCGCGTGGGTAACTGGTGAGGCAATGCATCATCAGCCATCAGACTATCCCTTCCTTTACCCACAATCCTCTCAAGACACCTGCACCCAGACTACAACCTGCATTTCATTTGTGCGGCCTATAAAAATATTCATCCGCCCTCACAAGGCATCTTCTCTACGTGACTTTACCATCCACCATCACGCTGCAAAGAATCACGGACTTCACCCACCAGTTCTTCAATCACATCTTCAAGAAAGAGCACACCTACGACCCTTCCCTCCGTGTCTTGCACAGCAGCAATATGGGTTCCGGTGCGTTGCATATGACGTAAAGCATCCTCGACTTCATCATTGGCGCCAACATATTCCATACGGCGAATACGCCACGGTTCAATGGGCAGATTCCGTTCTTCTGAAGTGGCGTGAAGGATATCTTTCACATGCACGTATCCACAGATCATCTGGGCATCATCAATAACAGGAAAACGCGAAAAACCCGTACGCGCAACCTCTTTTTCACATTGAGCAGGTGTTACATGCTCAGACACAACCACTAAATCATCACGCGAGATCATAATTGAGGCAACAGTTTCCGTTGAAAATTCCAGCGTCCCTGTCAAAAGCCCCAGTTCATCATCAATCATGCCTTCTTGTTGAGAAAGCTCCACAATGGACGCGACTTCTTCTACGGTAAAAGTGGAGGCAATCTCTGACTGAGGTTCCACCCCTGCCCGACGTAAAAACCAGTTCGCTGTCCTATCCATCATTGCGATCAGCGGATGACACAGGCGACCGCACGCCACAAGAACTGGAGCTAAGATCATCAAGGTACGGTGAGGTGTTGCGATTGCAATATTTTTCGGCACCATTTCACCAAGAACCACATGAGTCAACAAAACCACACCTAAAGCTAAAGCGAAGCCGACCACATGCGCACTTGCCGCAGGAAAACCCGCAGCTATTAATGGAGCTTCCACGAGGTATGCCAGCGCTGGTTCGGCGACAACACCTAATGAAGTCGAAGCCACAGTAATCCCTAACTGGCATATAGCCAGCATTAAAGACACATGCTCCAAAGCATATAAAGCGTGCCGCGCAGCAGGTAGACCTGATTCAGCAAGAGGTTCAATCTGACTGCGCCTCGTTGAAGTCGTCGCAAATTCACCTGCAACAAAAAAAGCGTTAATCAGCAGCAAAACACATGTAAGTCCCAATGCGAGGACAGGGTTCATTGCTCACCTTCTTGTTCACGTGGAGCTAAAGCAATATGCGTGATACGACGACCTTGAATCTGAGTGACTTCTAAACGATAGTGTGACTCAACAATTTCATCGCCGACAACAGGTAGTCGCCCTAAACGAGTAATCACCAAACCGGCGATGGTATCCCAAGGACCATCTGCAGGCAAAGCCACTCCTGTACGTTCAAGAAGCTCATCTGGCCTCAGTGTCCCAGGAATCAATAAAGAACCATCATGGCGCGTGCGTATCCCCAAACGACGTTGATCGTGTTCGTCTGAGACTTCACCGACGATTTCTTCAACAACGTCTTCCAGTGTCACTATGCCCGAAACTCCACCATATTCATCTACGACAACGGCTATCTGCAGGCCTTCATCGCGTAACTGCAACATCAAAGGACCTAACTCCAAGGTTTCGGGAACACATGGAGCTTCAGCACGTAAAGATTGTGACAGCACGGGAACCTCACCGCGTTTCTCGTAAGGAACCGCGATAGCTCGTCGTAGGGACACGAAAGCCAGGACATCATCTGAGTCTTGCCCGATAACAGGGAAACGTGAATGGCCTGTTTCACGTGCGAGAGCAATGACATCGGCAGCTGTTGAGTCCTCTGGTAAAGAATGCATGAGGCCACGATCGGTCATGACGTCCACGGCAGTCAGCGCTGAAATACGTATGGAGTTTGTCAGTAGTGACGCCGTTGATACATCAAGAGTTCCTTCTTGCGCGCTATGGCGGACCAAAGCCGCAAGTTCTGAAGCTGAGCGAGCTGCTGAGATTTCCTCTTGAGGTTCAATCCCCATGCGGGCCAGTACCCAGTTTGCAATACCACCGAGCAAAAGAATGATTGGCCTGGTCACAGCGGTAAATGCCATGTGGAAAGGCACTACAGCGCGAGCCGTTTGTAAGGGGTGGGCTAATGCCAAGTTTTTTGGAACGAGCTCCCCAAAAAGCATGGAAAACATGTTGATAATGACGGCGGCCAGGGTCACTGCAATTGTTGCACTGAGCGTGTAGGCAATTCCTGTATATCCAAACAGGGCGGTAAGCAAGGAAGCTAAGGTTGTTTGAGTGGTGTAGCCCAAAAGAATCGTTGTGAGTGTAATACCGATTTGAGCACCGGAAAGCTGTGTCGATAGTGTACGGGTTGCTCGTAAAACTTGCGTTGCTCCCTTATCGCCTTCCGCTGCACGACGCTCGACAACAGCTTGATCTAAAGCAACCAAAGAAAACTCTGCGGAAACAAAAAGAAATGTCCCCGCTGTCAGCACAACACCAAATAAAAGCATGACGATATCGACTATCACGAGTCGGTCACCGTCCATTCAGATACCGTAAAACGGCGTGGCACACATACGCAGATATATTGTCGTCCGCTACTGTCACTGTCCATGATGCTTTTAGTCTACCGATTGGTGAATAAAGCATACGCATGAATGCTCTTACTGTGAGCGATCTAAATAAACAATCAGTTCTACAAAACAAAAAGAGCAGCGCACATATGTCCACATTGGAAACTTTTTCTCCATTTGATTCAGACTTAGGTCCCATTCGTCCTACACTATAAATGAAGAAAAACACACGCCCATAGGAAGCGAGGACAATGGTGACTTCGAGCGGACAACAACAGGGCCCTGACCAGTGGTACATCACGCGGATGCGAATGCAATGGGAAGCAGATCCCACATCGGTTGATGCGTCATGGCAACAATATTTCACCTCTGAAGGCCGGCCTACGCAAATACGGACATCTGTACCACCAGCCCCGCCAGCACCCACACTTCATACGACCCAAGACACATTGACACCGGCCCCCACACCGCATACACCTACTGATACCGGAAACTCACCCAGTGCTTCATTTCCACACAACCAGTCAATGCGCACATTCACATCTCCAAAAGCTATTGTCACCGCCGAAGTAATGATCGACTCTGGACAATCTGACATTGACCCGGCTGATTCGCATATCACCAATATTGATGTTGAGATTGAGACAGTCACCCGTTCAGATTTACCGCCGATGCCACGCACTCACGTCGCAGAAGCCACTTCTCCCTATACTCGCCAAAAACACGGAAAAGCTGCATCCGCGCTTAACGCTGAAGCACTAAGCGATGACATCACGGAAACTCTGCGTGCTGTTGCACGAGCAACAGCCAAGAATATGGATGATTCACTCAGTGTTCCCACAGCTACATCGCAACGTGAGATTCCAGCGAAATTACTCATTGAGAATCGTTCTCTCATGAATACCCACTTGTCACGCACCATCGGTGGCAAGATTTCTTTCACTCACCTCATTGGGTACGCCATTGTGGAAGCCCTGTGTGAAATGCCAAAAATGAATGTGCGTTACAGCGTCGAAAATAATAAGCCTCATATGACACGCATGGCGCATGTGGGGCTTGGTCTTGCCATTGATGTTACTGACGCTAAAGGTAACCGTTCACTTATGGTTCCTGTCATTCACAATGCTGACACCATGACTTTCATGGAATTTGTTGATGCTTACCAAGACATTGTCACTCGTGCACGTAAAGGCGAACTTGGTGCCTCTGATTTTGTTGGTACAACAGTTACCCTGACTAACCCTGGAACTTTGGGCACAACAACATCTGTTCCACGTCTCATGAACGGACAAGGACTTATCATCGGTGTGGGTGCAACCGACTACCCTGCTGCTTATGCGGGTGTGTCACCTAAACGCTTGGCATTACTTGGTATTGGGCGCACCATGTACATGTCCTCAACATATGACCACCGCGTTATCCAAGGTGCAGCATCCGGTGAATTCCTGCGGCTGATTTCCACAAAGCTCACGGGGAAAGACGGATTCTATGACCGCGTATTTGCTTCACTTCATATCCCACATTCCCCTTACCTGTGGGAACCTGACCACGAATACGATGCGGAACGCGAAAAAGGAAAGCCTGCTCGCATTGCTGAACTCATTCATGCCTACCGGTCGCGCGGACATTTAGCATCCGATACTGACCCTTTGGCTTACCGTATCCGTCAGCATCCTGATCTTGCTCTTTCACGGTACGGATTATCAGTGTGGGACCTTGACCGTCCTTTCCCCACTGGCGGTTTTGGTGACAGCGATCATATGCTTCTGCGTGATATTTTGGAAAGGCTCCGCGACACTTACACGCGCACTGTCGGAATTGAATACATGCACATTCAAGATCCCGAGCAGCGCCGTTGGGTCCAACAACGCATTGAAGGCCCCTATGAGCCTCCATCTCAGGATGAACAAAGGCGTATTCTCGACACGTTGATACGTGCGGAAGCTTTTGAAGAGTTTTTGCAAACCAAGTACGTCGGGCAAAAACGATTCTCGTTAGAAGGCGGAGAATCGCTCATCCCATTACTCGATCAGGTGATGCGTTCCTGTGCGCGCGACGGTATCCATGAAGTTGCTATCGGGATGGCACATCGTGGTCGTTTGAATGTTCTTGCAAACATTGCTGGCAAGAGTTACGCGCAGATTTTCTCAGAATTTGAAGGGAATCAAGATCCTCGGACTGTTCAAGGATCCGGCGACGTGAAATACCATCTTGGCACTGAAGGTGTTTACAGTGTTGAGGATGGCTTAGCAACGAAAGTATATTTGGCAGCTAATCCTTCGCATCTGGAAGCAGCCAATGGCGTACTTGAAGGTATTGTCCGAGCAAAACAAGATGAGCTCAACGACCCTTCTTTACCGGTTGTTCCCGTGTTGATCCACGGTGATGCCGCTTTTATTGGGCAAGGTGTTGTTCAAGAATGTTTGAATCTCAGCCAACTCAAAGGCTATCGCACCGGTGGAACTATCCACGTGATTGTTAATAACCAGATTGGTTTCACTACCGGCCCAACTTCAGGACGTTCAACGCGCTACCCCACAGACTTAGCAAAAGGCCTACAAGTCCCTATTTTGCATGTCAATGCTGATGATCCTGAACAAGTTATTCGTGTTGCTCGTTTGGCAACTGAGTATCGCAATGAATTCCACAAGGATGTCATCATTGACTTAGTGTGTTATCGCAGGCGAGGGCACAATGAAGGCGATGATCCTTCGATGACTCAGCCAGTAATGTACAACCTCATTGGACGGATTCCTTCAACACGCGCAGTGTACGTGCGTAACCTCATTGGACGCGGTCAGCTCACTGAAGACGAAGCTGCTGAGCTGGCGGCAGCTTATGAGAATCAGCTTGTCAATATTCTTGAAGAAACTCGTGAAAATGGGTGGGTTCCCACGCCTTCGCATGATGATTCTGAGTGGGAAATCCCTGAATCGCAGCTTCCTGGTCAGGGCATGATGATTGGGTGGAGTTCCGCTGTAAGCAGTGACTACCTGCAACGTATCGGTGACGCTCAAACTGCTTTCCCTGAAGGTTTCACACCTCATCCGAAAATTCGTCAATTGTGTGAAAAACGAGCAAAAATGGCTTCCGGGCAGCTTCCTATTGACTGGGGGTTTGGGGAGCTTCTTGCATTAGGTACTTTGCTGATGGAGGGAACACCTGTCCGTTTTTCAGGACAAGATGCTCGCCGTGCGACATTCGTTCAACGCCACGCTGTTCTTCATGACAATGTGAATGGTCGAGAATTCACGCCTCTGCAATTCTTAACAGATTCTCAAGCACCTTTCGCTATCTTTGATTCGCCTTTATCTGAGTATGCGGTTATGGCTTATGAGTACGGGTATTCTGTGGAACGGCCTGATGCTCTTGTGATTTGGGAAGCGCAGTTTGGTGATTTTGCTATCGGCGCGCAAACAGTGATTGATGAGTTTGTGTGTTCTGCTGAACAAAAATGGGGTCAGCGTTCTTCTGTTGTCTTACTGTTGCCTCATGGTTATGAAGGACAAGGACCTGACCATTCTTCCGCTCGTATCGAACGCTATCTGCAGCTGTGCGCTCAGGATAATATGTGGGTTGTTCAGCCTTCTACGCCGGCCAATCATTTCCATATGTTGCGCACACAGGCCTATCGTCGTCCCCGTAAACCATTGATTGCTTTTACTCCGAAACAGTTGTTGCGTCTATCGGCTGCTACATCATCAGTGGATGAATTTACTCAGGGCGCTTTCACACCGGTTTATGGTGAAATGGATAGCACTATCAGCACGAATGTTGATCGTGTCGTGCTATGTTCTGGGCGTTTGTACTATGACTTGGTACGCGAACGTGAAAAACGCGGTGATACTCGCACAGCTCTTATTCGTATCGAGCAGTTCTATCCGCTACCTGTCAATGAATTACGTGAGGTACTTGCTCCGTATGCGCATGCAGAGTTTGTGTGGGCACAAGATGAGCCCGCAAACCAAGGGCCTTGGCCTTTCTTGGCGTTAGAGCTTTTCCCGCAGCTTGATCGTCCTGTGCGTCGCGTATCGCGTCCTGCTTCAGCAACAACTGCTGCAGGTCGTGCTGCTTTACATCAGCAGCAATTACGTACTCTCTTGGATGAAGCATTTATGCGCTGATCGTTCATAGAGTGCCTGTATTTTCCTTTTTCAGGGGGAAAGTACAGGCACTTGCTTTTCTGTGCTTTCATTCTTGTCCACATTAGTGAAAGAACGCGTCCCATGGGTAAGAAAAATAAGTGGCCCGCACAAGCGGTCCGCGCATGTGAACTTCGTGTCACATCATATTTGTGCTTGTCAGTCTGACTGAAAGTGAAAAAGCAACTACTCTTAGTCACAGGAAGGGGCTTTTATGCGTATTTGTGTCGTCGGTGATGAACTTGTTGCCGGTGTCGGTGATCCTCGTGGACAAGGATGGGTCGGTCGTGTGATCGCGCGCAGCGATTTTCAGGCTACGCCTACGGTGATGTCACTTGCTGTTCCAGGTGAGAATACCAGTGGCCTTGCTGCTCGTTGGGAAAATGAGGTTCTTTATCGTTTAGGCACAGAAGGCCCTCGCGCTCTTGTGATCGCTGTTGGTACCGGTGATGTGTTTTCTGGTTTATCAACTGCACGTACACGGCTTAATCTTGCAAATATGACTGACCGTGCTACAGCTTTAGGGATTCCAAGTTTCGTTATTGGCCCTCCTCCTTTAGCGGGGGTTGACCATACGCATGTAAAAAATATTGTTCATGCGTGCGCGCAAGTATGTGAACGTCGTTCATTGCCTTTCGTTGATACTTTCACACCATTGGTTGCTCATGAACAATGGTTTGAAGATATGGCAGCTTCGTGTACTCGCTCGGAAAGTGGCGTTACTTTGCCAGGTCAAGCTGGATACGCATTGATTTCTTGGTTGGTCCTGCATTGTGGCTGGTACGAGTGGATGGGCGCGCAACCTCTGCCATAAATAAATATTCCACTTGTTACACCATATCTTTCATATGTGGTATCCAAGTTTTTCTGCGCACACTATTGCCTTGGGTTTTAACCGAGCAGATTAGGTGAAAGATTATCAACTGTCGCTGCCCCCGTTCCTTTTAAGGGAGGCGAACTAAGGGTTTTAATGTTATAGGACGTTAAGCTTTGATTGAGGTAAAACTCCTGTAGCTTTACTGTTCCGTTGTGTGGGAGTTGCACTGGTGACTGGCGGCGTTCGCATATGTGAACACCACCAGCCACCATGCAGTATCTCAGTGCTGCTTACGTGATTTCTTTGCAGCAGCGCGACGTTGCGAACGATTACCACCAGAGGAAGCAGCATTATCAGTAGCTTGTTCCCCTTCAGCTGATGAGTAGCTGAGTTTTTGTGGGCGACTTTCACGGCCCACTGTTCCCATAACAGAAGCCGCGCGTGCTGCGGCGGCACGTGCTGCCTGACTCTTTTCTGCCGAGGCTTCAGAAGCAGCAGTATCGTCTTGCGCACTTTGCTCAGATTTTTGTGTAGCTTCCTGCTCGCGCATCTGTTCAAGAGCGCGATCAAATTGATAAGTGTAAGCAAAAACCTGTTGGACAGATTCTTCACGAATCCTTTCCATCATGGCCGCAAACATACGCGCACCTTCGCTGCGGTATTCCACCAACGGGTCGCGTTGCCCCATCGCACGTAAACCAATACCTTCTTTCAGGTAATCCATTTCATACAAGTGTTCACGCCATAAACGATCAACTGTGGCGATAACAACTCGTCGTTCAAGAACTCGCATCGGTTCTTCACCGAGTTGAGAAATGGCCAGCGGATTAGCAGCCAGACTCTGTTCAGCTTTCAGGTATTGAGTGCGTATATCACCAATAATTTCGCTCACAAGGTCATCACGAACAAGCGAGCCTCGCCCACCATGAGTTTCTTCTACCTCATTCACGGTCACTGATGTCGGATAGTAGCCTCGCAGGGTTTCCCAAATAGCTTCAAGATCCCATTCTTTCGGCGTTAAATCAGCGATTTTTTCATCAATGATTCCCGTCACCAGGCTCTCAGCAAAAGAAGCCATCTGAGGTTCGAGGTCTTCTCCTTCAAGGACGCGACGGCGTTCCTCATACACCAGTTCACGCTGGCCAGTCATCACATCATCGTATTTGAGGACGTTCTTACGTATCTCAAAGTTTCGTGCTTCAACTTGGCGTTGAGCTGAAGCAATGGAACGGCTGACCAGTTTATTTTCAAGTGGAAGATCTTCGGGATAAGCTCCGGAAGCCATAATTCGCTGGGCCATACCTGAGTTAAATAGACGCATAAGGTCGTCTTCCATTGACAGGTAGAAACGGGATTCACCGGGATCTCCCTGACGACCTGAACGTCCTCGCAACTGGTTATCAATTCGTCGTGATTCATGGCGTTCAGTGCCGAGTACGTATAAGCCACCCAGTTCACGTACTTCTTCACGTTCTGCTTGAACTGCGCGTTCTGCTGCTTCTAATGCTTGAGGCCATGCTGCGCGGTATTCTTCAGCATTCTCATGCGGATCCAACCCTTTATCAGCCAGATTTGCCTGAGCAATAAATTCAGAGTTTCCGCCCAGCATGATGTCTGTACCACGACCAGCCATATTTGTTGCCACTGTGACAGCACCTTTACGACCTGCCATTGCCACAACTTGAGCTTCACGTGCGTGTTGTTTCGCGTTCAGTACTTGGTGAGGTATATGGCGGGCACGTAAAAGTTGCGAAACCAGCTCTGATTTTTCGACTGAAGCAGTACCAACCAACACAGGTTGACCAGCATCATGACGTTCCACGATATCTTCGATAATGGCGTCGAATTTACCTTTTTCTGTGGGATATACCAGATCGGGCTGGTCAATACGGATCATTGGACGGTTAGTAGGAATCGGGATAACACCGATCTTGTATGTCGAAGCGAATTCAGCGGCTTCAGTTTCCGCTGTACCAGTCATACCTGAGCGCGAGCCTTCCGGATATAAACGGAAGTAGTTCTGCAAGGTAATCGTTGCTAATGTTTGGTTTTCAGCTTTGATAGCGACATTTTCTTTCGCTTCGATTGCCTGATGCATACCGTCGTTGTAGCGTCGTCCCGGCAGAACACGGCCTGTGTGTTCATCAACGATGAGTACTTCCCCGTTATCAACAATGTAATCACGGTCACGATGGAAAAGTTCTTTTGCTCGAATCGCATTATTGAGGAATCCGATAAGAGGAGTATTCGCAGCCTCGTATAAATTCTCTACACCCAGTTGGTCTTCTACTTTGTCGATTCCGTCTTCAAGGACACCGATAGTTTTCTTTTTCTCATCTACTTCATAGTCCACACCGGCTGTCAGCATACGGGCGATGCGCGCAAATTCGGTGTACCAGTGGTTTACATCACCGGAAGCTGGGCCTGAAATAATCAGAGGGGTGCGCGCCTCGTCAATCAGAATAGAGTCAACCTCATCAACAATGACGAAATTATGTCCACGCTGCACCATATCTTCGACGCGCTGCGCCATATTGTCACGAAGATAATCGAAGCCGAATTCATTATTTGTCCCGTAGGTAATATCAGCTTCATATTGTTTGCGCCGCTGAGCAGGGTCTTGTCCCACCAGAACACATCCCACACTCACACCAAGGAAGTTAAAGACGCGCGACATCAAATCAGACTGGTATTTTGCCAGGTAATCATTGACGGTGACGACGTGCACGCCTTTACCTGTCAGTGAGCGCAGGTAGGCCGGCATAGTGGCTACAAGGGTTTTTCCTTCACCTGTACGCATTTCTGCAATATTGCCTTGGTGAAGCGCGGCCCCGCCCATTACTTGCACATGGAAGGGACGCTGACGCAAAGTACGCCACGCGGCCTCACGCACAGTAGCGAAAGCCTCTACCAATAGGTCATCGAGAGTTTCACCGTCAGCAAGACGTTGTTTGAATTCATCTGTTTTTTGACGTAGCTGCTCATCACTGAGTGCTTCAAAATCATTATGTAACTTATCAACTTGGTCGGCTATGCGGTCAAGTTTTTTCAGCATGCGGCCTTCGCCAGCACGCAGGATCTTGTCGATGATGGACACGAAGTCTCCCAAGTTCTATAGTCAACGCGATTATCGCAGTACATGTACCAAAAAGTACGTTCTCCTGCTTATTTTACGCAATCTCACCCCAAGGAGCGACAGGGACGCATACAAGCAGAAAATCACACGCCCGGCAGCACAGATACTTGCGAGGGAGCACTTCGCCATGTGAAGTGCTCCCTCAACAAAAGAAAGTGTTTATCGAACAGTCGCGTTCAGACGAAGAACACCATATGTCCATCCGTGACGATGGTAGATCACGCATGGTTGTTGTGTTTCTTCATCAATGAAGAGGAAGAAAGGATGTCCCACGAGTTCCATTTGATACAGGGCTTCATCCAAAGACATTGCCTGTGCTTCATGGACTTTTTGACGCACAATAACCGGAGAGTCACCGAGCTGTTCCTCACGAGCTTCACCCACCTTCATATCTGCGGCACTGTGAAGTCCTGTCATTACTTCCAAAGTCTCCTCAACGGGTTGTTCAGAAACTTCTTCAGGTAAAGGCATATCCGCAGCCAGATCAGCATATCGACGACGGTGGTCTTTGGCTCGGTCACGCATACGACGTAACCTTTCAAAGAGCTTTCCTGCTGCAATATCAACCGCGGCATAACGATCAGAAGATTTTGCTTCTGCGCGAATAATTGGCCCTTTGCCAAAAACAGTGAGTTCAATACGTTCGGCTGTATCAGCTTGACGTGGATTACGTTCGTGAGTCAGTTCCACATCTACTCGTTGCGCACGCGGATAAAACTGAGTGACTTTTGCAACTTTTTCTTCAACATATGCACGAAAATTAGGGTGAATTTCTGCATTGCGAGCAATGACGGTGACGTCCATATTGTCCTCCAAAGAATATGCGAGTTCCCTCGCCTCGATAATGCCTAAGGGCCAACCCCTTAAGACAATGCCTGTAGTTCCCACCTCCCTGTGGTGATGAATGAGCAATTCATTTATGCCCTTTCAGTTGTGACTACCATCATACCCCATAAGGTGATTCTGCTCATATTTAACGAGAAACTTTTCCTGTAGACCACGCAACACACGCCACCATAGACACAACTTTCCCCAGACAACGCAGCAATTCCTCCACTGTTGCTCCACTGGCAACAACATCATCCACCACGATAACTTTTACCCCCTGCGGCACAGGAAAACGTAAACGCATCACACCGCGACGCCCTTGCCTGCGCCGTTGCGATGATCGTCCCGCTTGTGAAAAAGTCCCCACACGTAAACTCACAGCCTCAACCACCCTCACCGGCACAGACATATGAGCAGCACATACTCGCGCAAGACCACAAGCCACAGGAATTGTCACCGACCGTCCCCACAAACGACGCGTCCAACTTGCAGGAGCAGGAACCACCCACAACTCACGTATTGAAGGCTCCGCAAGAAAAACCATCATTCCTACACATATAAGCGATTCTGCAATACTTTCACCAGCGCGCTGCAAAAGTTGCGAAAAATCAACAAAACGATGATGTTTAGCTGACAGCATCACACGCCGCCTCACACCCTCATATTCACCTAAAGCAATAAAAGGCACAGCTTCCCCACCAAGCGATACAGACAGCGCACTCCACTCACGTGTGCCACAGGTAAACTGCTGTTCACAGTCAGCACACAGCACCACATCCCACAAACCACATCCCACACATTGTGTCGGCCATACACACGCTACAACCTCGCGCATAAAAATCGACAGCATATGCCGCACACAGATGAAAAACCTACGCCACTGACCAATCACCTTTTCAGCAAAACATTTCCTTAAAACGCAGGTATGCGTATCTGAAAGAAATGTGGACGGCCTCCCACATATCCACAAGTCCACACGAGCACAAGCAGAAAATGAAGACAATACTCGCCTACACTGCTTCCTCGTATTTCACAAAGCAAAAATCCCCTCACATAACACGCTGTAGCCCTATATCAGCCGGGGTATCGCAAAAGAGAAATATCAGTAGAAAGGCTCTGCCACAATGCGCCTGAACGTAATTGATATGTCCCGTCTTTGAAAAGAACCGCCAATGCAAAAGGCGATGAACCCGCTGTTATTCCAACAGCCTCACTGGAAACAGAGCTTCTTTGAGTAAAACCTCCCACATCCACCGTGAGCAAAAAAGTTTCCTCAACGCCCGAACGCTGCATACGTTGCAGAGCCACAATCGTTTGCTCACCAGCCCATGACAGATCTTCAATCCCTGTGCGCGCCCCATCAATCACATTCACATTTTTAATCTCACGCGGCGTCCCATCACGATCACGCACAACCACACCTAGCCATGCGCCTACACTGCCCTCATATTCACGCAACATCACCACATAGCTTCCCTGCGCAGATACAGCAGCCATACGCACATAACCTGCATCCGCTACATCCACAGGAATATTCACATCACGATCTTGCATGTGTGAAGCCTTCAATGTTCCCGCCGAAGAACCACAGGACCACACCCATCCGAAACGATCAATTGAGATACGAGGATCCGCTGCGCAGCCCTCATCAAGCGGCACAATACGTTCCGTTTCCCCCGTACTATCCACAATATGTAATTCACCTTCACTGACCCATGCATACGGTGAAGTAGAGGTCGAACCAACAGCAATTGCACGAGCAAGCGGATCTACGCCCCTCAGAGGAGAAGAACGGAAATCTCCCCCCACAAGACGACCAATTCCTTGGGCAGTCAAAACCAGCGGAGAATCAACTGCGCTCTCTTTATCCTCAGGCATCTCAAAATCATGAAATGTTTGACCGGACACACTAATTTTCACACTGCTGATAGTGCGTACCCCCGTCAAAGTACGAGCGATCTGCCATTGCATAAGCTCTTGGTCATGAGCATCAGCAGGCGCAGGTCCTTCCAATTGGACTTTCGCAATTCCATCGCTCACTTCCACACTATGCGATTCAAGTCGCGTCCCCGCAGGAACAGCATTTGTCACCACAGATTCCAAATCTGCACGCGGCCCCTGCACAAGACCATCAAGTAGATACGAAGCTAAACGCCGTGTGGGATACCACCGAGGGTCTGACACCAAAATATCACCCGCATGCGCAGGAAAATACAGGGAGGCTCTGCTGTAAGAAGCCATAAAAGCAGCTTGCGACATTAAAATCCCGTCCGGTGGAGAATCAATGCGCCACTGACCTTTTTCTTTCACCAAAGTGTAAGTATTGGATACCGATGATCCTTCAGCACGTTTCAACACACCTGTATCGTCAAGGGAAGCAAGAGCCGCAGCCCCAACAACCACTTTCGTTTTATCCATGTTCTCTGGTTCTTTTAGCGAGACTTGAGGCGAGGAGTCCGTAGCAAAAATTTGTACGTGAGCTGTCGGATCCCATTTTTGGGCGCTACCTTGCGTAAGGAATAATCGGGCAGTTGCAAAATAATCGGATGTTCCTGCTGCACATGCTAATAAGAAATCTTGAACGAGTCGTTCTGGCGTCGTATCCTCCTGCGGGCCTCCAGCTACTAATTCAATAGGCGCATTGACAGGAGCTTTCACATCAAAAGGCAAAGGTCTACCCGCACGCGGCAAAGAAGAACACGACGACACAACGAAGGCACATACCGTAATGCACACAACCCCCAAGTAACGAAGCGTAGATGCCTTCATGATGCCTATTCTTCTTCCCATAAAACTAAAGGATGTGTACGCACGGGTTTGCCTGCGCTTACTGGAAGCGTCATCACAAAAGAAGCACCCTGTCCTGGCTGCCCATACGCTTGAAGTATTCCTCCGTGCAGTGCCACATCTTCACGGGCAATTGACAGACCAAGGCCGGTACCTCCTGTTGTACGTGTACGCGCCGGATCTGCACGATAGAAACGGTCAAAAACTCTCTGCGCAGTTTCAGGAGTCATTCCTATTCCATAATCACGTACACGCACGGCAACAGCCTCATTATCACAGGCCACGTCAATCATCACATCAGTTTTTTCTGCATGTTCTAATGCATTGACCAGTAGGTTCCTGAGCACCCGTTCAATACGCCGCGCATCAGCTTCTGCAGCACACTGCTCATGAGGAAGATGCACGCGAACACGTACATCTAATTTTTGAGCTAGTTCTTCATGAGCAGCTACTACTTTTTCAACCAGCAGACGCATATCGCATATCTCAAGATCAAGCAGAGCTGCTTGCGCATCGTAACGGGAAATTTCAAGGAGATCTGCAAGCATTGATTCAAAACGTTCCACTTGCCCGTGAAGAAGTTCGACGGAACGTTTTGCAGCAGGTCCCAAAGATTCACGATCGTCGTAAATCATTTCTTCAGCCATACGGATTGTTGTCAGAGGGGTACGTAATTCATGGGAAACATCTGATACAAAACGCTGCTGAAATTTCGATAGCATGTCGTATTCGTTGATTTTTTCTTGCAGTGAAGCCGCCATGTTATTGAAAGCATGTGCCAGGTCACTCATTTCGTCACTCCCTGATTCAGGGACGCGTACGGTCAGGTTACCGCCTGCAAGTTCAGTAGCAGCTGATGCTGTGCGGCGTACAGGTCGCATAAGGTGATGGAGCATCCAAAATGCGCCGATTGGCACGGCGATAAGCAAAGGGGTTGAAGCTAAAATGAGGACATTCATCACCGTATCAATCATTGCTTGATCGTGACCTAATGAATACACAATATAAAGGCCATGTGTTCCCGCACGTGGCAAATTTACTGTTTTCCCCACTAAGATTGCCGGTAGTGAATCAGACGCATTCCCTAAAGCAGGGCCAATATCTACCGACTGCCACTGAGCATGTGACGATTCAATAACTGCTGTACGAAATTCTGATGAAATCACCGGTTCCATAGCAGGATCCGCAATTTCGTTAATACGGATTCCTTGCCCATCATGCTCAGAACGCAACAAAAGCACAGAAACAGCCCCCGCACCGGCAGCAGAGGAACGGATTGATTCAACGACCTGTCGGGCAGTTTCTTGTACTTGATCGCTATTTGAAGCAGTTGATTGGTCAAAAAAACCCTGTGCCACCGAAAAACGAACAGATGCATCTTCAAGAACCTGAGTGCGCCTGGCTTCAAAAACATTAGTCCGCATTTGGGTTGATACAGCTGCACCAAAAAGGACGATCGCTAAAACACCTGCAACAGTTAATGTGACTGCCGCGCGCAAAGATAAAGAAGAACGAATGGCATGAAACCAACGCCACTTCGCCACTGATGTCCACACTAAAAGCAGTCGATCGCATATTGCGCGGACGCTCATTCGGCTATGAAGCATTTCCTGCTCGGTAACCGACGCCTCGTACCGTCACAACGAGTTCAGGTTTTTCAGGATCACGTTCAATTTTGGAACGTAGACGTTGCACATGCACATTCACTAGGCGCGTATCGGCTGCATGACGATAACCCCAGACTTTTTCCAGAAGCTCCTCGCGGGAAAAAACACGCCAAGGCGCACGCGTCAAAGCAACAAGTAAATCAAATTCAAGTGGCGTCAATGAAATAACTTCACCATTTCGTCGAACCGTATGCCCTTGAACATCAATAACAAGGGGACCTAAAGAGAGGTGTTCTTCACCTGAGTCTTCCCGCCCACGCAGTCGAGCCTTCACTCGCGCTACCAGTTCCTTTGGCTTGAAGGGTTTAGGAACATAGTCATCGGCTCCTGCTTCAAGTCCTGCAACAACATCTGTCGTGTCGGAACGGGCAGTGAGCATCACAATTGGCACATCGGATTCACGTCGGATTCTACGACAAATTTCAATGCCGTCCATCCCTGGGAGCATTAAATCAAGCAGAATAAGATCGGGTGCTATTTGATGAAAGTAGTCAATCGCAGCACTGCCGTCAGCACATTCAGAAACTGAAAATCCTTCAGATTCCAACACGATACCAATCATCTCTGCTAAAGCAACATCATCATCAATTACTAGGATCCGAGATCTCATATACAGATCGTGTCATGACTTGGGCTTTATTGCACGCAAGTTGGACAAAAAAATATGATTTTGCGTTTTCTTTACCTTTTTCTCCGTCGTCCCTCTCCTTCTTATCAGATCATCGGTACCCTTCCCATAGAAGTATCAGTACACACCCCTGATGCTCCACACAGGCAATAAGACACAGCAAGACATGTTCACTTTTGTTGATTATTCTGTGAATAGCAACGCAAGATACTGAGGGAGATACTCATGACGGACCCGAACATCCCTGAAAATCCTTGGAAAAATCCTCATTCTGTACCTCCTGAGCCATCTATGACTTCTCCCGAATCCCCAAAGTTTCAAGGATTTACTGCTCCGGCAGCACCACAAAACTCTCCTGCTGCCAAATATGGAAGCACAGCACAACCTCAGTGGGGCACATCAGAGCAGACTCCCCCACCACATGACCCATCCCAGTCTTTACCAGAACAGGCAGGCCCTTGGTCAACGACCCCCCAAGATCAACAATGGGCGGGCGCTCAATCCTGGGTTCAGGCAGCACGCCCAGGAATCATACCGCTACGACCACTCAATATTGCTGAACTTTTTGAAGGAACTTTCAGAGCAATACGATCAAATCCAGTGGTGATGTTCGGTTTCTCTGTCGCTATCATGGCGGTTCTTGCCTTCCTCAACGCATTTTTAAATTACTGGTTTTTCGGTTCTTTCTTGAACTACCTAGAAAATCCCACCGGTAGCGTTGATGACATGCTCACAGAAGTAGCAGCAGGTTTTTCGCACCTTATTGTTGGTGGAATTGGAGTGCAATTCCTGACCTTTATTGCTACCAGTGTTCTTCAAGGCATACTGGCTATGTCTGTCAGTGAGGCTGTTCTTGGGCGTCTGATCACTTTCGGGGAAGCATGGGATCGTATGCGTCCACATGTGGTTTCAATTTTAGGTGCAACCTTTATGGTGTCCCTTATTTCAGGAATCCCTGTGGCCTTCATGGTCCTGATCCTTGTTATATGCATTTTCATTGGACAATTTGAAATATGGATATCCGTACTCATCGGTATTATCGGGGTCATTGCACTCTTGCTGTTTATGCTTTTCTTAGCCATGCGCTTGATCTACACTCCAACGATCGTGGCTATCGAAGGACAAAAAGTTTTCCCCGCTTTGAAACGCTCATGGGAACTCACACGCGGCGCTTTTTGGGCCACACTGGGCCGCTACGTGCTTATCACTCTAGCGATCGCAGCAGCAAGTGGTGTTATTTCAACCGTTATCAGCACATTCGGCGCACTTCTGATGATTGTGATGCCCCCAGCCATAGCGATGGTCGTCCTCAATTTCATCAGCACTTTACTTACTGCCATTGTTATTCCACTGACAGCTGCATACATCACACTCATGTATCTTGATCGTCGTATGCGCATTGAAGGGCTCGCCACACGACTTGCACAGGCTGCGAGTATGTAACCATGTGGCTACCGTATGAGGAACCAACCCCTGACCAAGACGAAGCACAACGATGGGTAAGTGAAGAACTTTCCCGTCCTGAATATGGAACCGAGCTCAACCCTCTTACTCGTTTCATTCGATGGCTTCTCAAAGCCCTCAGTGACGGCTTTTTCCAAGGAACATGGCATCCACCGATTTCTCTTGTACTTCTCTTAGTTTTCTTTGTTTTCCTCATTGTCCTCATTGTTGTCATTGTCATTAATCCAATACGTGTAAAGAAAAAGCACATATCATCCGCTGTTTTTGGTGACGAAAAACTGACCATCGACGAAGCCCGTGCTCATTTGGCTGCCGCTGAAAATTCGCAAGAATGGAATGAAGCCTACATATGGGCTTTCCGGTTAATGGTTCTTACACTGGCTCAAGATCATCACATTCATGACGGTCCCGGTGTCACAGCACGTGAAGTTGCCCTCGCATTAACTACGGCTACACCTCAACACAGTGATGCTCTTAATCATGCGGCTAAGCTTTTTGACGCTGTGCGTTACGGTGACGAAAATGCGCAAAATACTGACGTCACCCTTCTTATCCAACTCACACAAAATATTTACGCAAATATTCGCGCTTCTTATACCGCTCAAGATGGTGAACGACCATGACACGAAAAAGCGCGATACTCCTCGCACCAGCACCACGAGTACTGTGGAAGAAAATCCGACAAATACTTGCCGTTATCACAATTACCCTATGCGCAGGTATCATCACATTCTTCTACACCGCAGATTCTTTTGATAAAACTCCTTTGTCCCCTGACAATCCCGGACCACAAGGAGCACGCGCCCTCGTACAAGTCTTACGTGAACACGGTGTGAAAGTACATGTCGCATCTTCTGCCCGTGACGCTTTAGTACACGCTCAAAAAGATCACACAATCTTGGTAGTTCCCCACCCGTGGAAAATGCCTCATGAAATTTCTGAAGCCTTCGCTGATCTTCCTTCAATGACGTACATAGGTCTACAACAAATGTACGATCCTCCTTTTCCTGGTGTCACCGTATATCCAAGCCGTTCAACAGCCTCAGAATTTCACGCTTCGTGCGATCTACCTGCTGCGCAACGTGCACGCACACTCTCGTCCAGCACCTATGGTGTTCAGCTGAGCGACCCAAACTGGATAGGCTGTTTCCCTTTGGAAGAAGACGTGTATACCTATGCTGAAGGCACACTTCAAGGGAAATGGCGTGCTCTTTTCAGCGATTCATCCATCGTTACCAATCAAAAGATAGCCGAACACGGAAATGCTTCCTTAGCGATCAGCACTCTTGGCCGCACCGGATCTATAGTCTGGTACACACCTTCCCCCGCAGATACTCTGGATGAGTTACCTGATTTAACCCCGCCTTTCCTTATCCCCATGCTCTTTTTACTTGGCGTAGCCCTTCTTGCCTATGGATGCGCGCGCGGACAACGATTAGGTAGGCTCGTCTGCGAAGATATCCCCACCCCGGTTCCGAGCGCCGAAACAGTTATTGGACGCGCTCGATTACTAAAACAGTCCGGCGATTATGGCTATGCTGCTCATCTTCTCCGAGTGAAAACTGCTGAAAAACTCGCTTCTTCACTTGGCATAGCTCATTGCGCTGCTCCTGAAGAACTCCACGCAGCTCTCACTCGACAAGGTATTGATGAACACCTCACATATCACTTATTGTGGGGTAAAGCACCTGAAACTGAAAAAGAATTCCTTGCCCTTGCTCATTCTCTCAACGAATTAGAAGAAAGTATTTCTCATGACTGATCAGCCTTTTACCCCCACTCCTCAGGATAATTCCAGTGTGTTGAATACTGCTTCTTCTCTCAGCCCTGCTACTGAACCCGTGCCAACACAGGAAACACCTACCTCATCTGTTTCTCCTGTTCTTACCCCACAAGCGCAGGAAGCACGTGAAGCGTTCTTCCGTTTACGTACACAGATCGCTAAAGCCGTCGTCGGACAAGAAGGCGCTGTCACAGGTCTGGTCATTGCCCTCATTGCAGGTGGACATGCTTTGCTGGAAGGTGTTCCTGGAGTGGCGAAAACCTTGCTTGTGCGCACTATGGCAACAGCGCTCAATGTGAATATGTCTCGTGTGCAATTTACTCCTGACCTCATGCCCGCTGATATCACTGGCTCTATGGTCTGGGATTCGGGGACTTCCTCTTTCACATTTAGGCCGGGGCCTGTATTTACCAATTTGCTTCTTGCAGATGAAATTAACCGTACTCCTCCTAAAACTCAGTCGGCTTTGCTTGAAGCAATGGAAGAACACCAGGTATCCATTGATGGCCACACCCATCCCCTAGATTTTCCTTTCATGGTGATCGCTACACAAAATCCTGTGGAATATGAGGGCACTTATCCGTTACCTGAAGCACAACTTGATCGTTTCCTCGTCAAACTTGATTTGTCGCTACCCAGTCGTGAAGAAGAAATTCACGTACTTGCTCGCCATCAAGAAGGTTTCGACCCGCTTGAGCTAACAAAAGCAGGTATTGAAGCTGTTGCTTCACCTGAACATATTTTTGCTGCACGTCAAGCAGCTTCACGTATTGAAGTATCGCCCGCAGTTTTGACCTATATGGTGGATCTTGTTCGCGCGACACGTACCTCACCGTCTGTTCGCTTAGGAGTTTCACCGCGTGGAGCAACAGCTTTGCTTCGGACCAGTCGCGTCTGGGCTTTCCTTCAAGGACGTGCCTATGTTACGCCAGATGACGTAAAAGATATGGCTATCAGCACCTTAGCTCACCGCATGAGTGTACGTGCTGAAGCCGATCTTGAAGGGATCAGTGCGCGCACAGTACTTGAAGGACTACTGACAACCGTTGCGGTGCCACGCTAATGGCTTTATCGTGGCGTACAGCAGTCCTTATAGCCTGCGGAATCTTCCTGCTCATATTTTCCCCCACACTTTCAACAGCATGGGGGTGGATCTTCCTGTCACTTACTCTGGCGCTCATTGATGCTGTATGCGCGCTTTCTCCTCGTGAGTTTCGTATAGAACGTCATGTCAAAGACAATATACGTGCAGACCAGAGCACAACATGTGACCTATGGATTGAGAACCCTACTCGTCGCGGCGTAACACTCACTATCCGTGATGCCTGGCCGCCTTCGATGCAGCCAACACCCTCACGCCACCATATTCGTTTAGCTGCACATGATCGTGTGCGTGTCACTACTGTGCTCTCTCCCAAACGACGGGGAACACGCCGTTGTGATCGCATCACCATTCGCGTCTGGGGGCCTTTAGGTTTAGCCGCACGCCAAGTCTCTTTATCGGCACCGGCATCTATTGCAGTTCTTCCTGAATTTCGTGCAAGAAAATTACTGCCTTCACGTCTTGCACGCTTACATGAGTTGGAAGGAAGCACAGCTGTTGTTTTACGAGGTCCTGGCACAGAATTTGATTCACTGCGCACCTATGTGCGCGGTGATGATCCGCGCGATATTGATTGGCGAGCCTCAGCTCGTTCACAGGATTTAATAGTTCGCACCTGGCGGCCAGAACGTGATCGGCATGTGGTTATTATTGTTGACTGCGGGCGTTCCGGCGCTCTGTTATTAGGCGCTCCTGAGCATTCTTCTAACGCCGATGCCCTTGATCTCGGTGCCACACCACGTATGGATGCCAGCATTGAGGCTGCACTTCTTTTAGCGACCCTTGCCGATCGTGCAGGCGACCACGTGCATTTCTTAGCAATGGATCGTTCTATCCGTGCGCGGGTTGATGGGGTGCAAGGTCCAGCCTTGCTACGCCAGTGTGGCCTATCGTTAGCTGATGTCAGTCCTTCGCTGCTCCCAATGGATTGGCAGCGCCTCATCACTGAAGTACGTCGTACAGTGCATCATAAATCCCTTGTGGTTTTGTGCACTGATCTGCCTCCTGCTGGTACAGACCCTCAGCTATATGAAGCTGTCGCTCTTTTAACACGTACTCACACGGTCATTGTGGCCAGCGCTCAAGATCCTACGATCCTTCGCATGGCACAATCACACGATCAGCATAAAAACCACGCTCATACGGCCGATCATTATGAAATGAGTCCAGATACTCCCCCGCCTACCACTGACGTATATGACGTGATTGCAGCTCATGCTGCTTTACGTGAGACACGCGCGGGTGCGCATGAGCTTCAGCGTACAGGAGCTATTGTTATCACTACGGATGCAGGTCTTTTAGCGGCTCACCTATCTGACACTTACCTTGCTTTGAAGAAATCAGGACGTTTGTGATGGTTTTCCAGCGCAAGTAAAACCGAAACCCATTAGCCAGCCGTCACGTAATCGTAGCCCGCGTCTTTTTCAATATCCCCGCTGTAGCCCGCCATATAAGCACGTCGCCCAAGGACGCAGATATACAGAGCTAAGGCAATCACAACGAGGGAACCAGCTGTTATTTTCACAGCATCCGGTAAAGATGAGGGGGTAACAAACCCTTCAAGCATCCCTGAAATGAAGAGGAGGATCACTAAGCCTCCGGCTACTGTCACCATTGTTCGTCCAGCCTGAGCAACCGCTCGCATACGTGTAAGTGAGCCTGGAACGATAAGTGCCCAAAAAATACGTAAACCGGCTGCTCCTGAAATAAAAACTGCTGTCAGTTCAGGAAGCCCATGCGGCAAAATGAAACGGAAGAAATGCCACACTCCACCAAATTGGATCACAATGGCAGCCGTTGTCCCAATAGAAGCCGCATTTGCGAAAAGAACTTGAATTGGATAGAAACCTGTGATTCCAGCACCCACGCATTGTAAAGCGATAAAAGCATTGTTAAACCACACAGAAATACCAAATTCTGCGCTTGTATCTTGGCTGTAATATTTGACGAAAGATTTTTGAGCATAGCTTTTCAGAGCTTCTTCAGACCCTAAATATGCAAAGTATGATGGATGCCACAGTATCCAGAGGGCATGTGCGGAGGAAACGAGAAGAAAAACCGTTGTCACCCCCACAATCCACCAACGAATCTGATACAAAGCAGCAGGTAAAACCAGGCAAAACCACCGTGAAATCGCTTCTATAGACCCGCCCGTTGTACCTGTTAAACGCGCACGTGCTTGCGCAAGATCACGAGATAAACGACGAGTGATATCCGGGTCTGCCATCAAAGTCTTTACTTCAGCCAAATCCGCAGTTCCCTGCTGATATAAGGCAGTCAGTTCCTCAATTTCTTTCCCATCCAAACGACGACGACGCGACAGTTCATGTAACCGTTGCCAGTTCGTGCTGTGAGCAACTTCGAGCGCTTCTATGTTCACTCCGCTAGCGTGTCATATATGATCGATTCTCGCTCAACTAACCGCACTGTGTATCGACGAATACCTGACGAATCTATTGTGACCGGCGCGGCTGTTGAACTCGATATTCATCCGGCTTCTCCGTTAGTGCGTATTGCAGCAACTTTTACTGATATTGGTCTGGGAATACTCGCTTCGATTGTTTTTGTGCGCGTATTCTTTTTTCACCTTGATAATGCCAGTCAATCACTTACACGGACACTATTCATTGCCCTTTTTGTCACGCTCGCCCTCATCATTCCTTTTTGTGTGGAGTTATGTACACGTGGTTCTTCTTTAGGAAAATGGGCTTTCGGTTTGCGCGTGGTACGTGATGATGGCGGCGTTATTACTGCTCGTCATGTCGCTATGCGCACTCTCGTTGGTCTGATGGATGTGTGGATTTCTTTCGGCGCTTTGGCACTCATCAGTGCAATTGTTTCGCCGCGCGGTAAACGTTTGGGAGATTTTGCTGCGGGCACGATTGTGGTTGCTGAACCTGAGTCATATGCGTATCCCCCTATTCTTATGCCTCCGGATTTGGCACAATGGGCATCGACTGCTCAAATTCTGCCAATTTCATCTGAGCTTCACCGCGAGGTTTTAGGCTTCTTGCGCACGAATCGGATCTTACAGCCTGCTATGCGTTCACAGGCTGCTGAATCATTGGCTCAACGTGTAAGTACCTCAGTTGCCCCGCTACCACCGCAGGGTACCCATCCTGAACGTTTCCTCGCGGCTGTTCTGGTTGTCTTACGTGATCGGGAGTGTCAGCGCCTCTGGCAGCAAGAAAAGAGTGCTCAGCAACGTCGAGCACACGCAATGCGTACACCTTTTAACGTGTCGTAGTATCGTCGTCTTTTTCTTCAGGGACTATGCGAAATTGATCGCGGCGTTTAGCCCACGGGGATTGCGGATCAAGTGGACTGCGGTGAGCATCTTCGATCTGTGCGCTTTGGTCGGTGCTGTTGCTGCGGGGCTGGGCAAAAGGACCATATTCGATTTCATGAGGCTCAGGTGGTGTTGTACGTGAACGGTGTTCGTGGAGGGAATGTACTGTTGCATTGTTGTGATTATCTGCAGTCGTACGTGGAGATTGTGCTGCTTGGCGTACTGCATTTACAAGAGCCATGAGGTCGTCCTCTGAAGGCTCAGCTGGTTCAAAAGTTGTGTGAAGTCGAACAACTTGCCATCCACGTGGCACGGTGAGATGTTCTGCGTGAAGTTCGCAGAGATCATATGTGTGCGGTTCAGCAGCTGTTGCCAAAGGACCTAAAACCGCCGTTGATTCATGGTAGTCGTATGTCAGGGTCGCTACAGACTGACGAGTACACCCTGGTTTGGAACAATGTCGAACCGAAATCACCGAACTACTCTATGCTACTTCATAGATTTCTGAGCGATAGAGTGAGGGGGTGTCCGTAGCATTGCATCGTTCTCCTTTTCGTGATCGTCATGGTCGCGGCCTTCGATATGTGCTTTTCCCTCCTTCAACTCCACGCTGGCGTACACGGCGTGAACATTTTGATGCACTCGTTGCCAGAATCGTCGCAGAACTTACTGAGCGGTGGCCAGCGGTAGGTACCATTGAATTTGCTGTTGAGGATGTTCCTCCTTCGCTTCCTGCGTTTTGGGAGGATTCCACTGTTATTTTGGCGCGTATTTTTCCGGCGGATCGTCGCCGTGGCTTACCTGATCGGATTGTGATTCATCGTCTTCCTGTCCTTCAACGAGTTACTTCCGATCAACTCGCTGTTTTCTTGCGTCGCCTCATCATTGAGCGAATTTCACATATTTTAACTATTCCACCAGATGAGTTAGAAAAAGAACTCTCGTAGGATTTTCCATTCACCGTACTATTGCGCATGCGTGCCGACCAGCTTATGTGTGCGTTGTATTTTATCGGCACTGCTACGAGGTTTTTCCAGGTGGCTTTCCAAAGAAAAAGTGTGTGCTCGGACCTGCACACACTTTTTATGATCGTATTTTCATGTCACGTATTCGAGCTCAGCGCTCACAGACATGTTGTCTTTCATACTGCTGATCGTCGTATTCGTCGCCTTTCGCGTTCTGACAGACCACCCCAGATACCAAATCGTTCGTCATTAGCGAGGGCGTATTCCAAACACTCTGCACGAACTTCGCATGATTGACATACTGCTTTCGCTTCGCGGGTTGAGCCACCTTTTTCCGGAAAGAATGCTTCCGGATCTGTTTGAGCGCATAACGCATGCTGCTGCCATGCCAAAGGACCATCGTCGGCTCCAGCCGTCGATGCGTCAAAGGGGTCAGACCATGTAATAGGTCCGTCTCCAAGGATATTCCACACGAGGTTCTCCTCATTGCGATAAGGCCAATATGAGAATTACACGCGTGTCATTCGTTCAAGTCAAGTGGTATGAGGTATTTGAGATATTGTCATCATTATGAGCAACATGCTGCTATAGGAATATTTTTCCTATTTTCGACAAAGTAGCTCCTTTCTTCCCTTCAGAAAAGTGCTGGAAGCCCTCTTAACAGCACAAAATCCCTATTTCATTTGATGGACTCTTATATGCAGAGTCGCTGACTTCCCTCTCGCACGCTAGGCTCTGAGCATGACGTATCTATCTGATCTCACTCATTCTCTTGCGGGACGACTAGGCCCTTCCCTCACTTTCTACGGTCATGATCGCACAGAGCTGGGAGCTCCAGTAGTTGCGCGTTGGCTATCAAAAACAGCGAATGCCTTGGGGGAAGATTTTTCACCTGCACTCTACGGGGATGATCCTGCAGGGCATGTTCTTATAGATCTTGGCTGCACCTGGCAAAACATTATGTGGAGCGCATCTGCCACGCTCTATGGCTGGTCTGTGTATTACCCTGCAACGGTTTTTCGCCCAGAAAATACGCTACGCACAGATAAAGAAGCTGTAGGTAATGTCATGTCGCACATTCCTTTTTTTGCCTCAGAGCACGTGCAACAGGGGCCGCAACAGCCTGAGCACATGTACGTACCCGAAGATACGTTCCTTAATATTCGCGTACATTCCGATGAAGAATCGGCACTCAGTTATCCGTTTTCTGGCGAATGGGTACTCCTGCAGTGCATCGATCCTCTAACCTACATGTGGCCTGGGCCGTTGCCTGAGAATTGCTCAGATGCGCTCAGTGAGCTGATGTCACATGCGGATTCTGTTGTTGTCCCGCTCCTGGATACGGCACCTCATATCGAAGATGTACTGAACGGCACTATGTCTCATATACCCTCAGATATTTCACGCGTGCTACTACTGAGCGAAGATCCTTACAATGATATGGCACGAATCGTCAATTGCTGGGCACGGGGAATGTCCGTTGTGTTCGTTGATCGCTTTGAATACACCTGCGAGGACGTACAAAGGATTGCCGAATTTGAAAGCGCAACTTTACTTTTGTGAGGTCACGCCTTAAAAGGCGTGAGCCTCCCCTATTTTCAATGTCTGAGCCGTATCAGCGGATGCTGCGGGCATCAAAAATTGGGGCGAGGTCGTTATCGACCATCGTCAGAGCAGAAGCAATAGCCATATGCATATCGAGGTATGCGTAGGTTCCGAGTCGCCCTCCAAAGAAAACATGCTTTTCGTCAGCCATCAGTTCACGGTAAGCGGAAATACGCTGACGATCTTGCGCAGTATTCACCGGGTAGTAGGGTTCGTCACCGTGATCGGCGAAACGTGAAAATTCGCGTGCAATAATCGTGCGATCGGTGCGATAGTCACGTTCGGGGTGGAAGTGCCGGAATTCAATGATGCGCGTGTAGGGAACATCAAGGTCACCATAGTTCATAACGGGGCAGCCTTGGAAGTCACCAATGTCGAGGACTTCTTTCTCGAAATCAACAGTTCGCCACGATAAATCGCCTGCCGAATAGTCGAAGTATCGGTCAACTGGCCCGGTGTATACGATCGGAATTTGACCGGCAACCGCGGCTTTATTTAAGGGGTGGTTCGGGTCGAAGAAGTCTGTATCTAAAACAACGTCAATACGCTCATCGTCAATCATTCGAGTGAGCCATGCGGTATAGCCGTCCGTTGGGAGGCCTTCGTAGGTATCGTTGAAATAGCGATTGTCGTAGGTGTACCTCACAGGTAAACGGGAGATGATGGAAGCCGGAAGGTCGTGAGGATCTGTTTGCCATTGTTTCGCAGTGTAGTTTTTGAAGAATGCTTCAAAGAGGGGGCGGCCGACAAGGGAAATACCTCGTGACTCAAAATCTGTGATGTCTTCGCCGCTTATTTCTGCTGCTTGTTCAGCGATAAGCGCACGAGCTTGTGTCGGAGTTAGGGCGCTGTTGAAGAATTGGTTGATAGTCCCCAGATTCACGGGCATGGGGTAAACCACGCCAGCGACGGTAGTCCACACTTTATGGGTGTAATTGGTGAATGTCGTGAATTGGTTGACGTATTCCCAGACTCGTTTATTTGATGTGTGGAAAAGATGGGCACCGTAGGTATGGACTTCAATTCCGGTGTCGGGATCAATTTCGGAGTATGCATTTCCGCCAATATGGGGACGACGGTCAACGATCGTTACTTTCAGTCCCCAACGTGAAGCGCATTGTTGTGCGACAGTTAAGCCGAAAAGTCCTGAGCCGACAACTATGAGGTCCATGAGGTTTCCTTCCTATTCAGTCACTCTGTCGCAGTTTCATGTACAACCGTGTGCTGCATGTCAGTTGCTCACAACCTACCATGAACTTGTCACGACGCTACGGTGACAAGCGGAGCCGCGCCTGAATCACTTATTGGCAAATTCGGCGATGTAATAGATGTATAGAGGTAAGTGCAGGACTAGCTCGAAGGAGCACTGCTAGGCAATTTTCCTTCATGTAGTCCTGCACTTGAGTGAAGTTTTCAGATTTTATTGTCCTTGAGCAGCATATTTTGCTTCGACAGCTTCTTTTAGTGGCGCCCACCACTGTTCATTATTTCGGTACCATTCGATTGTGTCTGCCAGTCCGGATCGGAAATCTGTGTATTGAGGTTCCCATCCAAGTTCTTCACGGAGTTTCGTTGCATCGATTGCGTAGCGCAGATCATGCCCTGCGCGGTCAGCAACATGATCGTAGTCATCTGCTGAATATCCCATGAGTTCGTTCAGGATATGCACAACTTCTTTGTTTTGCGTTTCACCGTCGGCGCCGATGAGGTAGGTTTCGCCTATACGTCCATGATTGAGGATTTCCCACACTGCGGTGTTGTGATCGCGCACATGGATCCAATCACGCACATTTAGCCCTTCTCCGTAGAGTCGAGGGCGGATACCTCGCAGGCGGTTTGTCACCATACGTGGGATGAATTTTTCAATATGTTGGAACGGCCCATAGTTATTGGAGCAGTTTGAGATGGTTGCTTCGACTCCAAATGATCGCACCCATGCGCGAACCATGAGGTCTGAGCCTGCTTTCGTTGAGGAGTAAGGCGATGAGGGGTTGTATGGTGTTGTTGGTGTAAATTTTGCAGGATCGTCAAGCTCAAGGTCACCGTAAACTTCATCTGTCGAGATGTGATGGAAACGCACATGGTGTCGGCGCACGGCTTCTAATAGCGTGTAGGTTCCCACAAGATTTGTCATGACAAAGGGAGAAGGGTCATTCAGGGAATTATCGTTGTGTGATTCTGCGGCAAAGTGAACGATTGCGTCAGCTTGTGCGGCCAAGGAATCAATAAGGTCTGCGTCAGTGATGTCGCCTTCGATGATATTTAGACGTGCGTTGTGTTCTGGTTGTGTCACCGTTAAGGAGCCGCGGTTACCTGCGTAGGTAAATTTGTCTAGAACTGTGATATCAACCTCAGGATGGTCTTCAAGGAGGGTGTGGACAAAGTTTGCGCCGATGAAACCTGCTCCACCTGTAACAACGATATGCATAAGTAGTACTCCTGCCAGATAAATGCTCTGACTTGATTATGCCGCTTCTGGGCAAAAAACTCCCACGTGACTTTGTGAAATGTTCATGTTATGTTGTATTCACATGTCACATTATCAACATTTGTCACAGGAGTAACATAATGTCTTGGAAAAGACTACTGAGGTTTGCCACACCTACAGTCTTGGTGGCCCTCACTCTGGGCGCTTCCCTTGCATATGCTGCCGATAACGCCCTTGAGGGAAAAACTCCTGTTCGCATACTGCAACTAACCGATGAAGCAGGTAATCCCACTGCAGCAGCCACTGCAGCTTTAGAAACAGTCCCCGCCGGAAATGGCGGCGCCTCCCTGCACTACTTCCAACGCGGAGCGTTATCCTCCACAGGCGAAAATGCTCTTGACGCTCCCCACGATGCCGCGATCTTGACCCAGCCACTGGAAGTCCAAGACTTCACAGTTGCGGGCCTAACATGGACTGGACGCGCAGATCTACCTGAAGGCACATCCATCTATATGCGTGTACGTGAAAATGATGACTGGTCCCCGTGGCATGAGGTCGAAGCCGAAGTTGCTTCAGGGCGTGATGACAATGTAGGACACCCCGGAACTGAACCTTTCATCACCGGCACCGCCGACGGAGTCCAAATTCGTGTGACTGGTAATCCAAATAACCTCCCCCCTGAACTTCAGCTCTCCCTCATCCCCGCACAGCCTTCTGGCACCGTCGCTTTGGAAGACCGTGATCTGGAAACCGTTGAGGCACCTGGCACACCCCTCATCGAAGAAGACAGTGATGCAGACATAGAACTTTCCTCACCTGAGGAAGAAAATTCGCAAAACAGCGACACACCCGATCCCACTCTTTCTCACACCACAGCACTATCGGAACGACTCATTGGACGCATCGGCAGTTTAGGAACCTCGGCTGCAGTAACTTCTGCGCGTAGTATTGCCACATCAATACCTGAGTCCTTGTCCTACGGATTTTTCAGTCGCTCACAATGGCAAGCAGACGAATCAGAAATGACATGGCCACGATCTGAGGCCTACGCACCTTTCGTCGTTGTTCACCACACAGCGGGAACAAATAATTACACACGTGACCAAGCTCCCGGAATCGTTCGAGGTATCTACCATTACCACGCGGTCACCTTAGAGTGGGGCGATATCGGTTACAACTTCCTCGTCGATAAATGGGGACGTGCTTACGAAGGACGTTCCGGATCAGCAGCTGCTCGTAACGGCAAAATGGTTGTAGGCGGCCATTCCTATGGTTTTAACACTGGAACCATGGGGATTTCTATGCTCGGCACGTACAGCACCGTTGCTCCTTCGGAAGCAACACTGGACACAGTTGGCAAACTTGCTGGCGCGCATCTACGAGCAGCAGGCGTAGACCCGATGTCTTCCGGTTCTTTTACAGCTCAAGGTAACAGCGGAAAATACACAGCCGGCCAAGTCGCCTACCTCCCACGTATTTCTGGACACCGCGATAACGGAGCTACCGAATGTCCAGGAAATATGGGATATGCAAAACTCGGAGTCATCCGTTCTATTGCCACTTCAGGCTCAAATTCCTCCCCGGCTGGGCAATGGCAGCAGCTCACAAATTCTCGCGGAGGCACATCATGGTATTACGTGCTCAGCACCGGTCAAAAGCACATCGGCTGGCTGCTATCAGAGGGCACATGGTTTTACTTGGGCTCTGACGGCGCAATGGCAACCGGTTGGCAAAAAATCAACAATAAATGGTATTACTTCAATTCCAATGGTGCGATGGCCACCGGTTGGCAACAAATCGACAGAGTATGGTATTACCTCTCTGATGATGGCGATATGCTCACCGGTTGGCAAAAAATCAACGGAACCTGGTACTACCTTGATTCCAATGGATCAATGGTCACCGGGAAACGTATCATTGACTCAGATCTCTACTACTTCACCGATAGCGGAGCACTAGCCCCACAGGGGTGGCTCAAACTTCAAAACACTTGGTATTGGGTATCCTCCAATGGCGCATTAGCAACCGGTTGGCAAAAAATCAACGGCACCTGGTACTACTTCGACTCCGATAGCACTATGGCAGTTGGAAGGCGTGTCATCAGCGGCAAGATGTACCTTTTCACTGATAGCGGCTCGCAGGCATCCAGTGGTTGGACTCAAGCCAACGGCAAGTGGTACTGGGTATCCTCCAATGGGGAGCTTGTCACCGGTTGGCAAAAAATCAACGGAACCTGGTATTTCTTTGACGTTGATGCCACCATGGTTACCGGCCCGTACATGGTCAATAAAACCACGTATCTTTTTGCCAACAGCGGTGCTCTGAGCGCAGGATGGGTAAAGTATCAAAACGCTTGGTATTTCGCTGATTCCAACGGAGTAGTGACAACCGGTTGGATCAAAGTCGCAGACTACTGGTACTACCTCGAACCTACCGGCATTATGGCCACCGGTTGGAAATCAATAGGAGGATATTGGTTCTTCTTTGATTCCACTGGGGTAATGGCAACCGGTTGGAAGAATATCGGTGGCCTCTGGTATCACTTTGGCTCTAACGGAGGAATGACGACAGGTTGGGCCAAACTTGGAACCTACTGGTATCACTTTGGCTCTAGCGGCGCAATGACAACCGGTTGGATTAAACTCGGGGCCTACTGGTACTACCTTGAACCCAGTGGCGCTATGTCCACCGGCAGCCGAGTTATCAATAACACCACCTACTATTTCGACGAAAATGGAGCGCTCGTTGATTCTGGTTCTGCCGCTCCTGCCAGTGGTTTTAACCCCGCCTTTCTTATATCTGATGCCCAGATGTTTAACGCGCACACAATGTCCACTGGCGCTATCCAACAGTTCTTATCTGAGAAAGGCCGTTCATGTCGTCCAGCTTCTGATGGAACTGCCTGTTTGAAAGATTATCGAATAACGTCATCGACAATGAAGTTCCCCTACTGCGCGTCCTATCAGGGAAGTCCTTCTGAAAGTAGCGCGGAAGTCATTTATAAGGCAGCGCAGGCATGTGGGATTAACCCTCAGGTACTGCTCACCATGCTTCAAAAAGAACAAGGCCTACTTACTGCCAGTGGTAATAGCCTAAGCCAGACTAGGTATAGCAAAGCTATGGGGTATGCGTGTCCTGATTCAGCTCCTTGTTCTTCAGCTTATGCTTCATTCCCTTTGCAGGTATATGGAGCAGCCTCACGCCTTGTGCAGTACGGCGAGGAACCTCATAAATTCAATCATGCAGCCGGACGCACTTCATGGGTGGGATATCACCCGAATGCAAGTTGTGGCGGTTCACGGGTCACTATGGCAAATCGTGCAACTGCGGCTTTGTACAACTACACCCCTTACCAGCCTAATGCTGCCGCATTACGTCACTTAAGCGGCACGGGAGATCAGTGTTCAACGTATGGGAATCGTAATTTCTGGCGGCTTTTCAATGAATGGTTTAGCTAGAACCCGATTCAGAGGGCATAATCAAGAGGAGCAGATTTCACGCAAGCAGGAGGCACAATGAAGGGCATCATTCTGGCAGGTGGCTCAGGTACTCGACTTAATCCCATTACTTTAGGAACCTCAAAGCAGCTGGTTCCTGTGTATGACAAACCCATGATTTATTACCCCCTGAGCACGCTGATGCTTGCTGGAATACAGGATGTCCTTGTCATTACAACACCTCATGATGCCCCAGCTTTCCAACGTTTACTGGGTGATGGCTCACAGCTGGGTGTTCATATTACTTACGCTGTTCAAGCAGTTCCTAACGGTCTGGCACAAGCCTTTGTTTTAGGTGCCGATCATATTGGCTGCGAAAGTGCCGCGCTTATCCTCGGGGATAATATTTTCTATGGGCAAGGTATGGGCACTCGCCTGCGCCGACATGTAGATCCGCATGGTGGAGCTGTTTTTGCCTACCATGTGACAAACCCGCAGGAATACGGTGTCGTTGAATTTGACGAGAATTACACTGCGCTTTCAATTGAAGAAAAACCCACAAATCCTAAGTCAAATTACGCTGTGCCTGGTTTGTATTTCTACGATAACGATGTTGTTGAGATTGCACGGAATTTACAGCCCTCTGCGCGTGGTGAATATGAAATTACTGATATTAACAAGGCCTACTTACAAGCCGGCACGCTTGCCGTAGAGGTACTCCCCCGCGGAAGTGCGTGGCTTGATACAGGAACTTTTGATTCTTTGGCTGATGCCACTGCTTTTGTGCGCACTATTGAGGCACGTCAAGGTATGAAGATTGGCGCGCCCGAAGAAGTCGCATGGCGTATGGGCTTTATTGACGATGAGGGTTTACGTCAACGCGCCGAACCATTGGTTAAATCCGGTTATGGGGCTTACCTTTTGGGGCTGCTAGACAAATAAAAGGGTACTTTTCCTATATTTTCCTCGTCAGGAAATGATCTTTTTGAGATTTTATTAGATAAGTAGTTGATTGTGTGCACAGCAATATATTGTGTTTTATCCTCGTAATCGTTCACCCGCACCGCTTCCTGCAGTAAAATTGAACATAATTGAGCTGGCATACACACGATTGGTTGATACACATGGATTCGCTCACCCGATCTGAATTTGAGGTTCTTTACGCACTTTCATGCGCTCATATTCCCCTCACCCAGCGGCAACTTCACGAAAAAACACAGATATCGCTGGGACGCATCAACACTGCCGTGCGCATATGCGAACAACGCGGCTACATAGCCAACAAAGTTATTACAGATGCGGGTCGCGCAGCCCTTGCTCCTTATCGTGTCAATAACGCAATTATCATGGCAGCCGGTTTATCCCAACGTTTTGCGCCAATTTCTTATGAGCGACCTAAAGGAACTCTGCGTGTACGCGGTGAAATCCTCATTGAAAGGCAAATTCGTCAACTCATTGAGGCAGGTATCACTGACATCACTATCGTTGTTGGCTATAAAAAAGAGTATTTCTTCTACCTTGCTAAAAAATTTGGCGTGAAACTCGTTATTAATGACGAATACGCGACACGTAATAACAATGGCTCGCTGTGGCGTGTACGCGATCAACTCGCCAACACATATATTTGTTCTTCCGATGATTATTTCACCGAAAATCCTTTTGAATCACACGTCTACCAAGCCTATTATTCAGCTCAATACGTTGAGGGCCCCACACAAGAATGGTGTATAACGACAGGCCCTGGCGACAGAATCACCGGAGCAACTATCGGTGGTCACGATTCATGGACAATGCTCGGACATGTGTATTTCGACCGCGAATTCTCACGCGCATTCTGTCGTATCCTCGATAAGGTCTATGACTTACCGCGTACCGTGCCACAACTGTGGGAATCCATTTATCTTGACCACATTAAAGATTTGCACATGGTGATACGTCGCTATCCCGCAGGAATGATTAATGAATTTGATTCTGTTGATGAATTACGCAATTTTGATCCGTTATTTATGGAAAATATTGACTCTGAGGTTTTCCATAATATTTCTTCTGTCCTTCATTGCCCTATCAATGATATCCACGATATTTTCCCACTGAAACAAGGGGTCACAAATCTTTCCTGCCATTTTTCCCTCGATGGTAAAGAATACGTGTACCGCCATCCAGGAACAGGAACCAGCAAACTTGTTGATCGACAAGCAGAATTTGAGGCTATGCATCTTGCCGCTGATTTAGGGTTAGATTCAACTTTTATTTCAGGAGATCCAGATTCTGGTTGGAAAATTTCACGTTATATTCCACATACGCGCAATCTTGACCCAGAAAATCCTGAAGAACTAGCTCAAGCAATGCGTATGGCCCGCACCCTACATAACAGCGGTAAAACGCTTTCTCGTTCATTCGATTTTATTTCTGAAAGCTTTTCTTACGAGCGCGTACTAGAACAGCATGGTCCCATTGATTTACCAGAATACGCTGAACTACGTGAAAAAATCCTCCGCCTTAAAACTCAAGCCGATAATGATGATTTCCCTCACGTGCCATGCCATAACGATTTTTATCCACCAAATTTCCTCATTGAAACAGATAACACCATTCATTTAATTGACTGGGAATATGCTGGCATGTCTGATGTGGCCAGTGATTTTGGGACACTAGTTGTGTGTACACGATTGTGCCCCGACAAGGCGCAACAAGCTTTACGGTATTACTTTGACCGCATACCTACACACGAAGAAATGCGTCATTTCTGGGCATACGTTGTTTTTGCCGGCTGGTGTTGGTATGTGTGGGCACTAGCAAAAGAAGCCGAAGGAGATGATGTCGGCGAGTGGCTTCTGACCTACTATTCCTACGCGGCAACATATATTGATGACCTACTCGCCTGGTATGAGAACGATAGTTCAGATTTACCTGATTTCCTCACTTCAGACAGTAAAAACTCATAATGTGTAAGGGAGTGCGCAGCTTCAGTCACATCTGAGTCCTCATTGTGAGTATTTTTGATACTCGCGTGCCTACGCATCACATGTGACTGGTGCTGGCAGTAATTTTTCGGCGGCGACGCACCATATTCATCACAGGTTTATCAATGACGTGATAGTTGAAGATACCCCCGCATATTGCAATAAGGGATATAAGTGAGGCATTTACTGCCCAATGCATAGGTGTTGGCCATAAGAATACGAGTGTCTGCTGTAAGGGGAAAGCCCACAAGTAAATGCCGTAAGAAAATTCCCCGTATTTGGCAAAATGAGAAAACTTACGTCGTGTCCCCCAGCCTAACCACAGACATGCGTAAGGGAAAGTCACGAGCATCGCAGCGATATCCCAACCGAAGTAGCATAAAACGATCGTTGCGAATATCGACAAAATACCCCATGAGGGACGCAAAATAATTTTGTCACGCCACACCCATAAACACACACCAATATAAAACTCAAGAACGGCGCGTACCACGCTCAGCATATACAGATGAAAGAAAGCAAAATAGACAATTGCGCAAGCGATTACGACGATAATGGTCCATATATAGGTTTTCTTCCGAAAAGCCGTTAATCGAAAAATAAGGTAACACAGAATATATGCAGCAAATTCAACCGGTAGTGTCCACAAAGAGCCGTTGACTACTTCAGGATAAGGATTAAATGTAAAAACACCCGGCAAAGTATGAACAGGAATAAGAATGGCGTTGAGTAAATACCGGTAGGTTTCACCATTCGTTAGATAGTCTGTTATTGACAGAGTTGTCAATACCCCTCCCCACACGAATGTTGAGAAAAGGACAATAAATATGAGTTGTGGGAAAATTCTTTGACAGCGAGCAATAAAAAATTTACGTGTATCTGGATGGCTTTCACAGCTTTTCGCAATGAGGATGCCACCGTAAAGAAAAAATACAGCAACTGCCATACCACCAAAGCTCAGGCGCTGGTCAGTCCACTGATCCAAAAAAGCCCCTAAACTGTGAGGCCCTTGAGTTAAAGAAAATGAATGTGACCAAATCACTGCGATTGCACTGACAAAGCGAATAAGATCAAGGTTGTTATCGCGTGAGGAAACAACCGTACCGAAACGAATGGCATCTCGCTTATTCATGTCACACCCTCACTTGTAACCTCAATATCGTGTTTTTCACCGATAAAACACGCACATCCGGATTCTCGTCAGCAGATGGTAGCATTTCCAATCCTTGGGAGTCTAACGCATATTCCCTGTTGTATTTTTAGTGAACGCAGGTCTTTATGTACACGTTATTTATTCAGGATTCCGGGCAATAACTCAGGATTTTTGAGGTTTTCCTGCACTTTCCTGATGATGTATTCACCTTGTGTACTCACATATGCATAACAGAGGAAATCCTGAGCAGCAAAAACTACCCTACAGCGTAAGCAGCGAATCTGCCTTTTATTGATTCAAAGCTACTTTCACGTATTCATCCAAACATTCGTGTGCAGGACGCGGCGTGAAACCTACCTTTTTGATTTTCGTTAAATCAAGTAACGAATGTAATGGGCGCGGGGCAATGCCTTCTTTTCCGTGGAAATACTCCTCGGTAGATACAGGTGTCACTGATTGCGGGTCTTTTCCACATAGCTCAAAGACACGCTGAGCAATATCAAACCATGAGGTGACTTCGCCTTCACATGACAGGTTATATGTCCCGTATTCAGGGCGCTGAGAGATCAGGTGGATAATCCCTTCAGCAAGTTCTGATGTAAAAGTAAGGCGGCCTACCTGATCGTTGACCACAGCGGGCTTTACTCCCCTTTCAGCAAGGCTCATCATTGTTCGCACAAAGTTCTTTCCTTCGCCAACAACCCAACTGGTTCTTACAAGGTAGTGGCGTGGAGCAGCGCATACTGCCGCGTCTCCGCCAGCTTTTGATTGTCCGTACACTCCCAAGGGGCTTGGGGGCTCATCTTCTGTATGGATGCTGTGTTTTCCGTCAAAAACATATTCACTGGACACGTGAACAAGGAGCAGATCATGACGAGCTGCGACACGTGATAAAAGGGCAGGACCTGTCGCATTCGCACGCCAAGCCAAGGGCCGTCCTTCATCAGTTTCAGCAGCATCCACCTGTGTCCAAGCCGCTGCATTAACCACAATGTCATACTCGGACCAGTTCACGTTCGCAAGAGCCTGTTCATCAGATATATCAAAATCTGGTAAATCCACACCGTGAGCCTGATATCCCGCATCCGCTAAACGCTGCATCATCGCTCGTCCCAGTTGCCCATTTGCACCGGTGACGAGTACTCGCTGTCGCGTATTCCTCTGCGCAGGAAAAGGTATGACTGTTTCAAGAGCAGGATGAGCACGATCTTTGTCAGAGATAATCGCGTGTTCCAATGGAATTGGCCATGCAATATTTGCAGTGCGATCACCTAAATGAACATACGTGTACTGAGCCTGCGGTGACCAGTGATCGTTTACAAGGTACGTGTAGGCCGTGTGAGGTTCCAAGGTCTGATAGGCATTTCCTACTCCCCGAGGAACAAAAACAGCAACAGACGGATCAATAATTGTTGTATAAACCGTTCCAAAACTGGGGCCTTCACGCAGATCCACCCATGCGCCGAAAACTTTGCCTGTGGCAACAGAAACGAATTTATCCCACGGCTCAGCATGAATTCCTCGTGTCACACCAATTTCATCATTGAAAGAGATGTTATTCTGCACGGGATGAAAGTCTGGCAAGCCTAGGTCCACCATTTTTTCTCGCTGCCAGTTTTCTTTGAACCATCCACGATTATCACCATGCACTGTTAAATCAATGCGTAAAAATCCGGGAATCGGTGTTTCTTCAATTCCAAGTTCTTTACGTGAGGATAGTTCGCTCATGCGGATCTCTTTCGTCATTCAGGACTATTCAGGACTATGAGTGCCTTACAAGGATAAGAAGTACTACAGCGATACTACGCTACGTAGGGCTTTCAGAGGATGCAGCCTACCTATGTGTTTCATGTGGAATGCCATTCCCCATTAGGCAAGGAAATACACAGACATCACACATATGCGCATAAATAGCAACCACACATAGAACAGTGTGAAATACTGGTTTCATGAAGCCTATTCATGACACATGGCTCGTTATCCCGTTGTATAACGAAGAACAAGTAATCGGCGATGTGATACGCGCTGCTCTGCCCACATTTGAACATATTGTGTGTATTGATGATGGTTCCACAGATAAGTCAGGTCAAGCTGCTTTGAATGCCGGTGCCACAGTCATCACGCATCCGATTAATCTTGGCCAAGGGGCAGCCTTACAAACAGGTTTCGATTACCTCACGAAATACACTGATGCCCGTTATGCCGTTACTTTTGATGCGGATGGGCAGCATCGTGTTTCGGATGCTGTTGCTATGCGCGAACGCGCTCTAGCAGATGATCTTGCGATTATTTACGGTTCACGTTTTCTTGAAGGGCAAGTGGATATCAGCCCTTTGAAACGCCTCGTTCTTAAAACGGCTGCTATGGTCACGCGCTGGCAGACAGGCCTGCACCTCACTGATGCGCATAATGGTTTACGTCTACTGCGTATGGATGCTGTCAAACGTATTTACCTACGTCAAAGTCGCATGGCACACGCCAGCGAAATCGTGAATGAACTTGCGCGTACACGTCTGCCCTGGGCTGAAATGCCTGTGCATATTGATTACACAGATTATTCACGTGCGAAAGGCCAGTCTTTACTTAACTCTGTCAATATTCTCGTCGACCTGATTCTGGGGTAATTATGCCAAGCTACTGGTTAATTAAAGCTATCCTCGTCTTAGCTTTATTGATCCTTATTTTTTTCATGCTCAAACCTGTAAAAACAGCGCAACATCAAGCTCTGCGCAGACTTGGCACGTTATTTATTATTGTTTTGGCTGTTTTTGCTGTTCTTTTTCCACATTTCTTAAACCAATTTGCCACTTTGATCGGTGTTGAACGCGGCATCAATCTTTTGGTTTATTTCCTTACTATTGCTTTCTTCGCGCAGATGATGACCTCGTACCGTCGCTCTGTTCAAACCGAACATAAACTCACTCAACTGGCACGCGCAGTTGCCCTCCAGAACGCACAAACCCCACCTGTTGTCCCATCCTCTACTGAGGCATCTGGCTTTTCCTCTGACTCCCCTGGTGGCACACAGTAGAATTCAACACAATTGCAACATGTTCCACAGTCAAATCCCATATTTTCTTTCAACCCTTTAGACTCGTGACGATGACATCTCATATACAACATTCGGATACTGTCCCTGCTGCTCATGCTGCAACTTATCCTTACCGTTTCGGGGTATGGAAAACGATGTGCGCTGCTCTTTTGAGTATTGTTCTGCTTGTCAGCACAACTGTTTTAGGGATCTACCTTGACTTGGCGCGACAAGTATCCGACAGTGCCTTAGATATTTCTGCCTTTGAGAATGTCATGCCTCAAAGTGAACCTGAGGAAGAACCTCCAGGAGATCCTTTTACAGGTCAGGCAGTCAATATCTTGGTTTCTGGCGTTGATTCACGTTACGGTGAAGATCCACGTGCCTATGGGAGTTCTGAGGAACTTTCCACCATTCAATCTGATACGACAATGGTTGTTCACCTATCCGCTGACCGATCACGTATCCAAGTTGTCTCAATTCCGCGCGATCTCATTACAGCAATCCCCAGTTGTACGCGCTCCGATGGTTCACAAACACGGCCCTATGACGGTATGTTTAACTCCGCTTTTACAACAGGAGCGGTCACAGATGACCTCGCAGGCGGTGTTGCCTGCACGAAAGCCACCGTTGAACAATTGACTGGTCTAACAATTGATGCTTTCGTTGTCGTGAATTTTTCTGGCTTCAAATCAATGGTCGATGCTTTAGGTGGCGTGTGGCTTAACCTTGAAGAAGAAGTCTACGATGCTTTATCCGGTTTAAGCTTATCCGCCGGATGCCACAATATTGATTCTACTCAGGCGTTAGCTTATGCCCGCGCTCGATACAATCTTGGTGATGGTTCAGATCTTTCACGAATTGGCCGCCAACATCAATTAGTTGGCGCTATGTTCAAAACATTGAAGTCTAAGAATTATCTGACAGATTTACCCTCTTTACTCACTTTCTTAAAAGCCACAGTTTCTGCTCTGAAGGTTTCCCCGAATTTAGCCGACATCAACACTGCGGCAGGACTCATGCTTTCCCTGACCTCTTTAGAGCGCAGCGGTCTTCAATTCATCACTATGCCGAATGCTCCTGCACCTTGGGACCTCAATCGCGTTATAGAAGATCTCCCGCGTGCTCGTCCAGTATGGGAAGCCTTGAAATCTGATTCTCCTTTCCCCATCGGCACGCTTTACCGTGATATTTCAGGTGAAGAAACCATAGTCACTGCCCCTACTCAGGCAACAGAAAATACCGCACCAGATTCAGCAGCACCATCATCTTCCGTCTTAGAAAGTACTCCCACCCCCTCTGAAAATGCCCCAGCCACTGCGCCTGCCGCAGAAACTCAGGTAGCCGATTCTTGCCCTCCCCAGAACTAATATGACCACTCAGCCTCCTTCTTTTTCACCAGATCCTTCGCGTAAACGACAGCGCCCGCGTAACCCCTCCCTGGAACAGCAAAAAGAGGAAGATTTTTCACCTTCTATTCCACATTCGCTCAAAGAGTCTGATTCTCCCATCAATTCTGAGCTGTCAGATCACCAGACTCTCCCTCCATCTTTTAGTCCACGTGTCGATCGTCGTGCCGTACCCGAGCGTCGTTCAATTCGTCATCAGGACACAGGTACTCCCACTTCTGGTCATTGTGAATCTTCAGGTTCTCGTTCTACTCCTCTGCCTGGTCAAGAAGTACCGCATCGCGTTCAAGCCACTATGCCGCCATCTTTTCAACCTGCGCGGCGCACTCCACTTACTTCCCCTCACCCTCATCCTGCACGTTCAGCTCCGGCTTCCTCCCCGCGTTTTTCAGGTTTTACGCCAACAAATAGAGTTTCACCCTCTACGGTCCCTGCACGTTCACCGGGACGTAAACGTCGTCGCTGGCCTGGCTTTTTAGTAGGTGTTTTAGTAACGGCGATACTTATTTTCGTAGGGTGGCCTGCTTTTCTCATATGGGATGCAAACGCTCATTTAGAACGAGTTTCTGCGCTTTCTGCCGCCCCTGATACTCCGGGTACTACATGGTTACTTGCTGGTTCAGATTCGCGTGCTGATGGCGCTGTCAGCGACGGAGCCGAAGGGCAACGCTCAGATTCAATTGTTCTGATTCACCAAGCTCCTAACGGGCAAACGTCAATGGTTTCTATTCCACGCGACACCTATGTGGAAATACCTGAGTACGGTTGGTCAAAAATTAATGCCGCTTATTCATACGGCGGCCCTGAACTTTTAGTGCAAACCGTTGAAAAACTCACCACACTTACCGTTGACCATTATGTGGAAATCGGGATGGGCGGCGTAGCGCACATCGTTGATTCACTCGGCGGCATTGAATTATGCATGGATATGGACGTGTCAGACGAGTACTCTCAACTGAATTGGACTGCTGGCTGTCATGTATCTGATGGAACCACGGCACTTGCTTTCTCACGGATGCGTTACGCCGATCCTCTGGGTGATATTGGTCGTACTCAACGGCAACGACAAGTTATTTCACAAACCGTAGCTACTGCCCTTTCACCTTCGACTCTTGTTCATCCTGGGCGCACTCTGTCACTTGAACGGGCAGGTTCAAGCGCTATCACTGTGGATAAAAATGCTTCTGTTCTTGATGTGGCGCGCTTATTACTTGCTTTCAAGAAAGCTCAAAAAGACCAGCTCGTCGGCGCACCACCTATTGCTTCTCTCAATGAACAAACCGCTGCAGGTTCTTCTGTGCTCCTTGTGGATACAACCGCACCGCGCTTTTTTTCTGCAATGCGTACTGGAACTTTGACCGCAGAAGATTTCATTCAAAAATTCTGATTTGATGATCTGTTCTGTCGTATTGATCCCGTTATTTACTCAGATCATTCGGGATAGTACCGGCATACAAAGAAATCCTCCGCATCAGTGACACGGAGGATTTCTTTACGTGTAGGTAATGGATTATTCCGTAGGAACAGTAATACGCCTAGGTCCTTGCTGCCATGCTTCCCATGCAGATATGAGGATGTCCTCCACGCTCTGCTGAGCTTTCCATCCAAGATCGTGAGAAATATTTTCAGCGTTACCGATGAGCTTCGGTGGATCACCTGCGCGGCGAGGCAATTCATCTACAGGAAATTCCCATCCGGAAATCCGTCGTATTCCCTCAATAATTTCTCGTACAGAGGTCCCCTCCCCTGTGCCCACATTGTAGGTGCGGTGTCCTGGTTTTCCTGATTCGAGCGCCCGCAGAGCAGCAATATGAGCATGAGCCAAATCAAGGACGTGGATGTAGTCACGGATACAGGTCCCATCTGGTGTGGGATAGTCTGTGCCGAAGATTTTCGGTGGCTCATTTTTAGCTAATCGGTCAAGAACCATAGGAACTAAGTTCAAAATTGCTGGATCTTCAAGGTCAACCCATCCTGTTCCGGCAACATTAAAGTAGCGTAAACCTATCCAGTTCAGCCCCCATGCACGTTCACAGTCAGCCATCATCCACTCACCGATGAGTTTTGTTTCCCCGTATGGATTAATGGGGTGGCATTGCTCATCCTCACTAACAACTTCAACGGGTGGCATCCCATACACGGCGGCAGAGGATGAGAAAATCATTCGGTCAACACCGGTTTCTCCCATAGCCATGAGGATATTTGCGAGGCCACCGATATTTTGCTGATAGTACCAAGCTGGTCGTTCTACTGACTCACCCACTTGTTTACGCGCTGCAAAATGGATAACAGCGGAAACATCCTCATCAACCATCAGATTTGCCAGCAGTGTCCGCGCTTTATCCGTAGCAATATCAACGGTTATCAGTTTTGCTCCACCTATGCGCTCTACGCGTCCCGTTGATAAGTTATCAACAACGACAACTTTTTCACCAGACTGCTCAAGCAGCCTTACCACATGCGCACCGATATAACCCGCGCCGCCAGTAACAAGAATACTCATATTTCCAGCCTAGCGCCCTATCCCACTCTTTGCAGATAGACACACTGAATCATATTTCTGTAACACAATAATTCTCATTCGTTCAACCTGAGCGCGTACGACACATTCACATGACATATACATACTTTTTATGTCGGTACCACACTCATGAGCAGGTGGACCTATCCTCATTCACTCGGTGTGTAAGCGCTTCACCTTTTGCCACAGCAACAGCACGTAATTCTCTTTGGAAAGAACGCATTCTTTCACGCAAGGAAGCTGCATTTTCGTCCTGACCGGCACCTAGGATTCGTGCTGCAAGTAGCCCAGCATTACGCGCACCAGCAATCGACACCGTAGCAACCGGTACGCCCGCAGGCATCTGCACAATTGACAGAAGGGAATCCATTCCATCGACATGAGATAAAGGAACAGGAACACCAATAACCGGTAGCTCCGTTAAAGCAGCAAGCATCCCCGGTAAATGAGCTGCTCCCCCTGCGCCAGCAATGATGACACGTAACCCACGTTCTGCAGCCATACGCCCATACGCCACCATATCCTCTGGCATACGGTGCGCAGAGAGCACACCTACTTCACATGCGATGTCGAATTCTGCGAGTGCCTCCACCGCAGCACTCATCACTGACCAATCCGAATCTGACCCCATCACAACTCCAACGACAGGTTGTGCCCCTGTTGCTTTGAGCAAAAGATCCTCAGGTAAATTCATTTTTTTCCTTTTCGTTCGCACCGATAGATTCTTCTTCATGCCACGCTGGAATAATCTCAGTCTTTCTCGGCGCCGCTGTTTGCAGCTTTGTCACTATGACCAGCTAAAGCTTCAACCGCGCGTATAGCGAGGTCACGTGCGCGGGCAGGGTCTTTATCCACCACATTTACGTGACCAAGTTTACGGCCCGGTCGCACTTCTTTCCCATAGAGATGAACACGCACAGCAGGGTCCACCGCTAAAGCTTCCGGCAGTGCGCGCGCAGGCTCAGGTAGCTCTGAGCCCAGAAGATTCGCCATCACCGTCACGCAGTCAGGTCGAAGCATATCTGTGCTACCAAGTGGAAGGTCTAAAACTGCGCGAATGTGTTGTTCAAATTGGCTGGTCACAGAGCCATCAATGGTCCAGTGCCCTGAATTATGCGGGCGCATCGCTAATTCATTTACCAGTAATTTCATGCCTTTATCTGTGGAAACAACGAAAAGTTCCACTGCAAGTACTCCGGTCACGTCAAGCGCCTCAGCGATTGTGCGTCCAATTTTTATGCCAGTTTCCATGAGATCAGCAGAAAGTCCCTGTGCAGGAGCAGTCACAATTGAGCACACCCCGTGCGCTTGTTCAGTGGTGGCCAGGGGCCATGAACGTATTTCTCCTGAGGGCCTACGTGCCAAAAGAGCCGCAGCTTCAGCGATAAAAGGAACTTTTTCTTCTGCAAGGAGCGGTTTCCCGCGCGCTAACCAGTCATCAATGTCATGGGTTGCCTTTATGAGGCGCACACCGTGACCGTCATAGCCACCTGTCGGTGTTTTGACGATCAGGGGCCAGCCTACTTTTTGCGCGAAAGATTCCAGTTCGTCAGCCGTGGTGATTTCAGCCCAGCGGGGGCATGGGATTCCCAGATGTGCGAGTTTTTTCCTCATGGCGATTTTGTCTTGCGCATAAAGAAGTGCCGAGGCACTGGGATGGATTGGCAGGCCCTCTGGAAGATCAGTGAGGATATCTTGTCCAATATGTTCGTGTTCAAATGTTAAAGCGTCAGCGCCGTAAATGAGTGCCTCTACATCACGTATCTGTGTTGGACTACCCACGGGCGCGTCAACAACCACTTGCCCAGTGGATCCATCGGGACTTTCCACAAGGGGACGCAAGTCTATTCCTAGCGCTATAGCGCTTTCTTGCATCATGCGGGCAAGCTGGCCTCCACCAATAACAGCGAGGACAGGACGTGTACAAAGATGTTGATCCACTCTCCCACTTTATCGCGCTTGTCATGTAACGGTAAGTAAAGCTCATTGTGAGACACAGATAAGCCAGTGGCTCATGAGCATAATCATTGAATCTGTAGGCATTTACAGGTGTCACTGAGCACACAGTAAAAATGCTCTTTTTAGAATCGTCGTGACCGTCGCCCCATAGAAACAAGAGGACCCACTGGCATCACACGGTTAGGATCAAGCGAGGCCGGAACTGCGGCAAGTGAAAGACGGAAAATCGGTGGCTGAGCCTGAGCGAGTTCTAAACGCCCTCCCATAGCATTTGTGAGGTCTTTCGCCAGTGCTAAACCAATTCCTGTTGAACCGTGTCCAGATATTCCATATTCAAAGATTTCCGCAGAAAAATCAGGATCAATCCCTTGTCCCTCATCGGATACATCAATAACCACACCACGCTTATTTGAGGAACGTCGAGCAATAACGCGAGTTATCCCCTCACCGTAGTTCAACGAGTTTTCAATGAGGGTAGCAAGCACTTGACCAAGTTTGGCATTATCTGCCAAAAGAGGACATTCAGCCTCATCAGTAAATACGAGGGAGCGACCAGCATTTTCAAATGTGTTTTCCCATTCTTCGCGCTGCGTATTAAATACTTCGAGGATATGAATAGCCTCTGTACGACCTCCTCCGCGGGCATTTGCGTCAAGTAAATCCGTGAGAACACCTGTCAGACGTTCAACTTGTTCAAGGCATGAATGTACTTCTTCACGTACTTCATCCTGCGTAGTAATCAGTTCGATTTCTTCTAGGCGCATCGATAAAGCTGTCAATGGAGTACGCAACTGATGTGAGGCATCGGCGGCAAATTGTCGTTCAGCAGCCAGACGTCCTGCCATACGTTCACCGGTACGAACGAGTTCTTCTTGGACGAGGTCAATTTCTTCTATGCCAGAGGGTTTGACTCGTGCCCGCACATGCCCTGACCCAATTTGCTCAGCTTGGGCGGATAGGTAAATGAGAGGGGCAGAGAGCTTACGTGAGAAACGATTAGCCATAATCCAGCCGACGATGAGAGAAAAAACCACTCCGCCCAAGAAAAGCAGGCACACATAAAAAATTTTTTCAATCGCAGGATAGGCTGATACATCCATACGCACACGAATATGAGTGGAAGATACTGTGGAGGAGGTTAATCGTAGTCCTGTGTGCGGCGTGCCTGCTGTAATTACTTGCCCTTTGGGTAGGACCACACGGGTCCACGCACTCATCGGATCTTCCTTTGAGGGAAGTGTCCACGCTTCAATTGTTGTTTCGGTGATCTCGTGTCCCAGTTGGATACGACGTTCCAGCGCACGCACCAGTGAGGTGACCCGCGTATCCAATGCGCGTTGTTCAGAATGCCATTGAAAAACAGAGGCAGCGAAAGCGCCGGGAATCCCTAAAAGTAGTGCTACTACTGTGACGGCCGTCAGAATCATACGAACGGTTCTTTTGCGCATTCTTTCCTCCTGCTGGGGTGCGCCACACTATAGCTATGCGGGTACCGGTAATACACGAAAGCTCGGCTTTTGAGCCGAGCTTACGCATTAAAAGTATGTTATCGACTGGCTTTCTCGAAACGGAAACCCATTCCTCGTACAGTGGCAATGTAGCGAGGATCAGCAGCATCGTCACCGAGTTTGCGTCGTAACCATGACACGTGCATATCAAGAGTCTTGGTTGAGCCTGCTGGATCAGAACCCCAGACTTCGCGCATCAAAATATCGCGTTCAACAACGTTGCCAGCTTCACGGACAAGGACACGAAGTAGATCAAATTCTTTAGCGGTGAGTTGAAGTTCCTGATCGGCTATAAAAGCTCGATGAGCATGGACATCTACCCGCACGTCTTGCGCGCATAGGTCCGTTTCTGGTGTCTCACCAACTGTGCGACGCAGTAAAGCACGTACACGTGCCAACAATTCAGCAAGCCTAAATGGTTTAGTCACATAGTCATCTGCACCCGCATCAAGGCCAACAACCATATCAACTTCATCTGTTCGGGCTGTCAAAATAAGAATAGGAGTTGCCCGACCGGCCGCACGGATCTCACGCGCAACTTCAAGACCGTCCATATCAGGCAGGCCTAGGTCAAGAACTACAAGATCAGCACCGTCAACTTCATTTAGGGCACCTCGACCCGTGCCATGCGCACGCACGTCGTAACCTTCTCGTCCGAGCGCACGAGCAAGTGGTTCGGCGATTGCTGGATCATCCTCAACAAGAAGCACTATAGTCACGTAGCTATCCTATACTATTACCTGATACAACTTTCATATTTTTTGACCTTTTCACTCCCTTTTGCTCACATAGTAAAATTGTGAAACAGAGGGAAAATTCCATAAAAATTCAGATCATTGTGCCCGATGTTCAGAAACCACATAAGGCGCGATCGTTCCAAAGCCTCGCAATTGAGCGCTGGGAAATTCTTCCAAGTGATACCCATCCCCACCTTGCCCTGCAGCAATTGCCGCGGCAGTTGTCGGGTCGGTCAAAATTTTTCCCACGGGCGCGATATCCACTAAACGTGATGCCAAATTCACCGTTGGCCCAAAAACATCACCTGAACGCGAAAAGACATCGCCTCGAACAAAAGAGGCACGCACAGGCAAAATCTCATCATCTGCACTCAAACGTTCAACCAGATCCATTGCCACTTTCAGACCCGTAGGTAAATCATCAGCGATGTATAAAACAGCATCGCCAATCATTTTGACAACCCTACCGCCGGCTTCAGTTACAGCCGTTCGACATGCGTCCTCAAAATGTCCAATGAGATCAACAAGCGCTCCACCTAAAATCGTTGACGAGGAAGTGTAGGAGACCATATCAACAAAACCTAAGGAACGATTCAGCGGGAATCGGGCGCGCATATCATCACCGCTACGCTTGGATATTTCTTTTTCAGTGCGAGTAAGTAGTGCCTCTAATTGCCGTTGCCATGAGTGCGTAAACATTTTTTCAAAGACGGCGACTTTTTCCTGCATTGTTCGCAAAACAACTTCACGCGCCTGCGTATCATTCACACTCATCCGTCGCACAACATCATCAACCAAGGCTTCCACTTGCCATAGGCCTAATCGATCGGCAAGATGCGCATTTGCACGCAGAAGCGACCTGCTTGTTGACCTATCAATAGCACCTGATTGCAAAAGATCAGCCCACAATGCGTAGACCGTTAAATCTCGCTGAGTAAAAGCAACCGCATATTCATCACGCACAGGAAAACCCATATGCGCCCAATAATCACATACAGCTTCGATGCTACTACCCGTACATGACGCTAGATCTTGGGCACTATATACCGGTGTACCGCCACGCAACCATTGAGATATTTCTGAGGTCAGTGACTCCTGCTCGCAGTTTTTATTGTGAGTATTTTCAGGCACTTCCACATCATGCAGATAGGAGGATTTCATATGGGTCTGGAGGGTTTCAGAGGCTGATGTATCCATAGGCACTGGGGCAGAGACAGCAGTCGCATGCGCACTTTCAGCGGGTGCAACGAAAGAACTTATGTCCTCACACTGTTTTTCATACACAGCAGTGCCAGAGGGCAAAAGTTCTCTAAAATGGTCACCCCGTTGGGTGTTCACAGGTACCCACACCTCCAAAGTGTGTCAGCTATCACTCTCCAGTGTAATGCAACTCACGCATATTATCATCTTGGTGATCCAGTTCGTCATATTTCATGCCACCTCATCACACTTTTTTACATAATCAGAGACAATACTTCTATGCGCCTTATACTTGCCTCACGCTCACCTGCACGTCGTAGCACTTTGATACATGCAGGTATTACTCCCATTGTCCGAATATCTGACATCGACGAAGATGCTGTTCTTCGCCAGCTTCCAGGCGGTCGGGCTTTTAGCGGCGGGAACACGACCCCAGCAGATGAAGTAAGCATACTCGCACAAGAAAAATGCATGGCGGTTGTTTCTATACTCTGCCGCCCGCAAACAGATCATGCGTCAGAAAATCCAGAGGATTTGAACGATATACCTGCACATGAGAAATTACTGGTTGTTGGCTGCGACTCCATGCTTGAAATAGATGGGAAAATGGCAGGTAAGCCACATACCCCCGATATTGCTCGTGAACGCATCCGTCATATGCGCCGCACGCAAGCCACACTGTGGACCGGACATCACCTAGCATTACTTAGCGAAACTCGAACGAATGGTCACCGTGACCTCATCGGTTATAAGACCGCAAGTGCTTCCACCTTGGTTCATTTTGGCGATATAAGTGATGCAGAGATCGACGCCTATGTTGATTCAGGCGAACCATTACATGTTGCCGGTTCTTTCACAATCGATGGACTTGGAGGGCCTTTCATCACAGGCGTGGAAGGTGACCATCACAGCGTCGTTGGCATTTCTTTACCTCTGCTGCGTTCTCTTGCCAACGAACTCGGTGTTTTCTGGCCCGATTTGTGGGATCACCGTCGCCAATAGGCAGTGGCATATCTCCACGATATTCTGTTCAAAAGGCGGCCTGCTCAATACCTCCACATGCAGAGTCCACCCCTCTTTGCTCTTGCGCGTACACGAAAGATGGCCACGGTATGGAATAAACAGGCCTATCCTGAGCCTCTCTCATAAAGTGAGGGGATGGATACAACGAAAGCATGGGGTATTGGCCTGGCAACAGTCACACTCAGTGGATGTACTTTAGATGTCTGGTTTCCTGACCCGCACCTTGGTGAACGTCCAGAAAATGGGGACGCACAGCTTCTTGACACGCTCAGCACGCTGCAAAAAACAGATGATGCTCGACGTGTGCGTACCACGGTAGTTGTGTGCAGCACTGATTTAGAAGATCAACCCCAATCCACCGCAGATGCTTACCTGCGACTACATTTGCTGTCCCATCGGCTTGTTCAACCCAACACAATTAATCTTGATGGCATTTTTTCACGCCTACCCAACGTTGTCTGGACTTCTGTTGGCCCCTGCCCAGTAGAAGATTTCGAAGAAACACGTTTACGTCTGCGCGCACATTTAGGCCATCCTGTCACCGTCATGGGTGTGGATAAATTCCCACCAATGGTCAACTATGTCCTTCCTTCCGGTGTACGTATTGCCGATGGAGCTAAAGTCCGTTTAGGCGCACATTTAGCCGAAGGCACAACAGTGATGCACGCAGGATTCGTCAATTTCAATGCAGGAACTCTTGGACGTTCCATGGTGGAAGGCCGTATTTCACAAGGCGTTGTCATTGATGATGGATCTGATGTTGGTGGCGGGGCATCCACAATGGGCACGTTATCCGGTGGAGGTAAAGAACGGGTGCGTTTAGGTAAGCGTTGCCTTTTGGGAGCAAATTCTGGTCTAGGTATTCCACTAGGGGATGATTGTGTTGTTGAAGCTGGCCTATATTTGACGGCAGGAACAAAAGTCACTCTTATGCCTTCAGGTGGAGTTATCCCTAATGCGCATGGTCTTTTCGCTGAGCCACGCACCGTGTCGGCGCGTGAATTAGCTGGCGCTTCCAATGTTTTGTTCCGCCGTAATTCACTCTCTGGTCGCGTCGAGGCTCTGGCGCGTGGTGGTCATGGCATCGTTTTGAATGATGAGTTGCATTCGACAAACTGACTTATTCCTCTCTCATACGATATGAATAAGTCATCGGGGGGCTGCTGGAATATTTTCCAGCAGCCCCCCGCTCGCTTTTCCGGCTCAGAGCACTCGACGCGACGAACGCTGACGTAAAGGTATGTAGTCACGATAGGTTTCGCCTACATATACCTGTCGCGGACGACCAATCTTATTTTCTGGGTCACGTGTCATTTCAACGTATTGCGCAATCCAGCCCGGTAAACGCCCTAAAGCAAAAAGCGGTGTGAACATCTTGGTGGGGAAACCCATTGCTGAGTAAATAAGACCCGTATAGAAATCAACATTCGGATACAGTTTACGTTCCTTGAAGTAGTCATCGCTGAGGGCAATGTCTTCAAGTTCCATTGCGATATCTAAAAGTTCATCACGCTTACCTAGACGCGAAAGGACATCATGAGCTGTTTCTTTCACTAAGGCAGCACGTGGGTCGTAGTTTTTGTACACGCGGTGCCCAAAGCCCATGAGACGCACATGTTCATCTTTATTTTTCACTCGTTCAACAAATGTGCGTACGCTTTCTCCCGTATTGCGAATACTGTGGAGCATGCGTAACACAGCTTCATTTGCCCCACCGTGGAGCGGTCCGGCGAGCGCACCTACACCAGCAGCAACCGAGGCATACAGGTTCGCTTGGGAGGAACCCACAAGTCGGACTGTCGAGGTTGAGCAGTTTTGTTCATGATCGGCATGCAGGATAAGGAGCATATCGAGCGCACGTACTAAAGCAGGGTCGATATCGTAGGCTTGGAAGGGCATGCCGAAAGTAAGACGAATGAAATCTTCAATATAGCTGCGTTGTGCATCGGGGTATAGTAGCGGTAATCCGGCGGCCCGTTTTGCAATATACGAAATCATTGTCGGCACTTTTGCGATCAATAAAACAAGAGCATCTTGCAGTTGTTTTTCATCACGCGGGTTCAAGGTGTCCTCGTAGTATGTTGCCAAGCCAGCAATACCTGCCTGCAAAATTGCCATCGGATGACCTTTATGCGGGAAAGCTGTAAAGAAGGCTTTGAAATCTTCATGTAGAAGCCTGTGTCTTTGGACGCGACGAATGAATGCTTCCAAAGTAGAAGCATCCGGTAAATCTCCGTGAATCAGCAGGTAGGCAACTTCAAGGAATGATGAATGTTTCGCAAGTTGTTCAATGGGATAACCGCGGTATCGCAAGATACCAGCTTCCCCGTCGATATACGTAATAGCTGATTGACATGAGGCCGTATTTGTAAAACCTGTGTCCAGCGTGACCACATTGGCATCTGACATGAGGCGACCAATACGAATACCATCTGTACCTGCCGTGGCTTGTTGACGTGGTAATTCCAGACTATTTTCACCGATGGTCAGGTATGCGGGAACGTGTGTGCGCAGATTTGAATTTAGGTCACCTTCATCGTGATGTGGTGTATTTTCTTGGGACATCGTATCCTCCTGTCGGCGCGACGAGCATCGTCTTTGTTGTCTCGACCTTGGCATCTCATTCAAAATGGGACCCTAGTCCTAAACTTTACTACTTCTTGCTCTATATTGCAGGAGTTTTACTTTTGACCTTTACTCCTTTTACTGTTTTACCGTGTCATAGCCGAAATACGCAAAGCCGCCGCGCGAATACGATCATCACTAGCCGTCAAAGCCACACGCACCGCACCACGGGCCGCCTCACCATAAAAATCACCCGGAGCAACCACAATCCCCGCACGAGCAAAACGATCCACCAAAGCCCACGAATCGCCTCCGCCTCGGGAAAAAACAGTCGCAGCATCCTCACCTTGCTGCGCTTGACGCACCCACAAATACAAGCCCGCAACCGAAAGCGGATCACACACCAAATCTGTTCCCTGCAAAGCCGCTAACAAACACTCACGGCGCACACGATAACGTTCACGCTGCTCATCCACATGTTGCACATCATCTAAAGCAACGGCCATCGCATGCTGTACAGGAGTTGGCACCATCATTCCTGAATGTTTACGCAACTGAACGACCAGAGAAACCAAAGCCGGATCTCCCGCCAACAGACCAGCGCGGTAACCTGCAAGATTCGACTGTTTTGACAGTGAATACACAACCAACAGACCCGTCGGATCCCCCTCGCATACACGCTCATCTAAAAGAGAGGGAACCCCTTGTGAAGCATAAGGTTCTTCCCAGGGCAAAGAGGCATAACACTCATCAGAAATAACAATCGCTCCACGACGGGCAGCCCATTCACGTACCGCACACAACTGTTGCACAGATAAAACATGCCCATCGGGATTCCCAGGTGAATTCAACCATACGAGCTGAGCATCAGGCCAGGTATCTATAGCGTACGGATCTACAGGAATCGCAACCGCACCCGCTAAACGCGCCCCCACATCATAGGTAGGGTACGCACATTCTGGAACCAAAACGACATCCCCTGGACGCACACCCAAAATGAAAGGAAGCCACGCAACCGCTTCTTTAGAACCAATCGTAGGAATCACACCCGTATGCCCCACATCAATCATGGAGCGGCGGCGGCACCAGCGCAGAATTGCCTCGCGTACCTCATCAGTACCAATAACCGTCGGATAACCAGGCGCTTGGGAAGCCTGCGCTAAAGCCTCACGCACACACAGCGGCGTTTCATCCACAGGCGTCCCCACCGACAAGTCACATACTCCGTCAGGATGCTCAGCAGCTTTCTTGCGATAGGGGCGCAAAGAATCCCATGGAAAATCAGGTAAATTCAACGGGCGAGGCACACTCACTTGAACCATCTCTCTCAAGTCACTCGCAGCACATTACAGCGCAAGATGCGATTTTTAATCCTGGTTCTGCGGAGGTAAAGCCGCAATCATCTCATCATCAAAATCTTGCACACCAGCACGCTGAGCACCGCCAGGCGAACCTAAATCCTTAAAGAAATCAACATTTGCCCGATAGTAATCTGACCATTCTTCAGGGAGGTCATCCTCATAGAAAATTGCTTCTGTCGGGCACACAGGCTCACATGCCCCACAGTCTACGCATTCTTCAGGATGAATGTACAAAGTACGCGCACCCTCATAAATGCAGTCCACCGGACACTCATCTACACATGCCCGGTCTTTCACGTCAACACAGGGCTGGGCGATGACATACGTCATGGACTCCTCCTTCTCACAGGTATTACGACTATTATCTCCCACATGTCACGTAATGCCGAGTCCATGCCCATTCCATCGTTACCGTGGATGCAATGGAAGCCTGGGACACGTGTTGTTGTCCGCTACCGTTTGGCTGATGGACTTCATGATGCGCTGGGAGAAGTCCGCGAAACAGCACCAGATCATGTGATTATCTACACAAAGCGAGGATTGGTTCGCGTTGAAGCTTCCACTATGGTCACGGGAAAAACTGTACCCCCACCGCCTCAAATCCCCACTATGATGTCACGTGAAGAAATAAGGCAAACATATTCCACAGACACTTTCACAGCACAGGCATCACATAATCATCGCAACGAAGATCACCGCTGAGCACGACGTTCTCGTGCAGCAATTTTGAAACGCTCTTGACTATCCAAAACTACTTTACGGATACGAACCGCTTCAGGGGTCACTTCCACACACTCATCATTTGCTGCATGTTCCAATGATTCTTCCAAAGTTAAACGGCGCGAAGGAGTCAATCCTTCATAGACATCTGCTGTAGCTGAGCGGGTATTTGTTTGCTTTTTCTCACGAGTAATATTGACATCCATATCCTCTGCGCGAGAATTTTCGCCGACAACTTGCCCCTCATACACTTCTGAACCTGCTTCAATAATAAAAGTACCGCGTTCTTGCAAGTTAATCATTGCATAAGGGGTTGCTTGACCTGCGCGATCAGCAACTAAAGAACCTGTCAGACGCTGCTCAATTGGGCCTTGCCACGGAGCGTAACCTTCAGCAATCGACGAAGCAATACCTGTGCCACGTGTCTCTGTTAAGAAACGTGTACGGAAACCAATAAGGCCACGTGCCGGAACTAAAAACTCCATACGCATCCAACCGGACCCATGATTTGCCATTGTTTCCATACGGCCTTTACGTTGAGCCATGAGCTGCGTCACCGCACCCATATATTCCTCAGGAATATCAATGGTCATTCGCTCCATTGGTTCCTGCGTCACACCATCAATTTCTTTAGTGACAACCTGAGGTTTACCAACAGTGAGCTCAAAACCCTCACGACGCATCTGTTCAACCAAAATAGCTAAAGCAAGTTCACCACGGCCTTGAACCTCCCACGCATCTGGACGTTCTGTTGGTAAAACACGTAAGGACACATTGCCAACTAGCTCACGATCTAAACGGTCTTTTACCTGACGAGCCGTTACTTTCGCTCCTTTGACACGACCAGCCATCGGAGACGTATTAATCCCAATAGTCATAGAAATCGCAGGATCATCCACCGTAATTAATGGCAAAGGACGAGGATCATCCATATCGACTAAAGATTCACCAATAGTGATGTCATCAATACCTGCAACCGCGACAATATCACCCGGAGCAGCTGATTCAGCCGAATAGCGTTGCAAACCCTCTGTCATTAACAGCTCAGTAATACGCACAGTTTTTACTGAACCATCATGTCGAGCCAAACCTACTGTCGCGCCTTTACGCAAAGTTCCATTATGAACGCGAAGCAAAGCCAAACGCCCCAAGAAAGGAGAAGCATCCAAGTTAGTCACATGCGCTTGTAAAGGCATGTCATCCTCATACGTTGGCCCTGGAATACGAGTTAAAATCGTGCGGAACAACGGTTCTAAATCCTCAGTAGGTAACTGACCGTCACCTGGATTTGTCAACGAGGACACACCTGCTTTTGCTGAGGCGTACACAACCGGGACATCAAGCAAAGCATCGACATCTGCTTCTATGCCCTCATTCATCAGGTCCTCAGCCAAAGACAAAAGCAAATCTGTTGTCTCAGAAACAACTTCTTCGATACGTGAATCAGGGCGATCAACTTTATTGACCACAACAATGACAGGAAGCTGCGCGTGGAGGGCTTTACGCAAAACAAAACGTGTTTGCGGCAAAGGGCCTTCTGAAGCGTCAACCAGCAAAACCACACCATCGACCATCGAAAGGCCACGCTCAACTTCGCCACCAAAATCAGCGTGTCCAGGCGTGTCAATTACATTGATGATGACACCATCTACAGCCCCGATTTCATGAGCAGCCGGACCACGATAATGAACAGCCGTGTTTTTCGCGAGGATCGTAATACCTTTTTCGCGTTCAAGATCACCCGAATCCATTACACGTTCGCCGGTTTTTTCAACAGTGTCACGCTCATTGAAAGCGCCTGATTGCCACAACATCGCATCTACTAAAGTCGTTTTCCCATGATCGACATGGGCGACAATAGCAACATTGCGCAAATCTGAGCGCTGGGGCATAAGTTTCCTCCTTGGATGAGGCCTTCTAAGGCCGCGCGAATCATATTTTCGCTCGTACACAGTCACGTTCCTACCCGAAACACTTTCAGACATGAGCGCGATCCACTGACATCCAGCCTATCTGTTTCCTCACCTTTGGCCTATCTTCATCCTTGCGAACTTGGACACGCTGCCTGTGACATCTAGGCTGTATGTCGTAAAGTTTGAGATTTGCTGCCGGCACTTCAACGCCACCTATGCATCCTCTCAAAAGACAACATCCCGAATACACGTATCCTCAACCATTTGCGAAAGGCACTCATATGCGCCTCAGGAAAGCAATCGCGCGCACGTATATGCGTTTTTCTTCATGGACTTTCGTACACGAACCACTGCCTGAACAAGCAATGGTTATTGGCGCTCCTCACACGTCTAACTGGGACGCTATTTTCATGGCAGTAGCTTTTTGGAGCATTGACCGGCCTTTTTGTTTCTTTGTGAAAGATTCTGTGGTAAAAGTTCCGTTATTTGGCTCATTTGTTAAAAAAATTGGTGGTATCGGTATTGATCGTACTCGCTCCACCGGACTGGTTGAAACCATTACACATGCAGCTCGTGAAGCAGCTAATCGCGGGGAAACTTTCACAATTGTCCTCACCCCTAAAGGAACACGCTCACCGCGTCCGTACTGGAAGTCAGGTTTTTATCGCATAGCCCGCGGCGCAAACCTCCCTGTACAGCTTGGCTTCATTGACCGGACAACTCGCACATTCGGCTGGGCACATTCCATTCATTTAAGTGGCGATATGCGTAAAGACATGGATGTTATCCGCACCTTTTATTCAGATAAAGTAGGGGTCCATCCTGAAAAGGTTTCTACTCCACGCCTGCGCGGTGAAGAAAACGAATAAGTTTCATCATCACTTAAAAAGGTGCTTACCGGCCACAAGAGTAATACTTCAGGCACAGCAAATAGGTGTATGAATGATCGGGGAGCAGCTTCAGCTACTCCCCGATCATCTGTATTCATGCTTTCAATGCTTCAACACAACTGGATACGCATGTACCCTGCCGCTGCACAGCATCATAGGTAGAACGCATCCACGCATTGTTTTTCTTAAGAGCCAGACTGAGTGGCTCCTGAAGCCGCTGATTGGGCAAGGTCAGACATGTGTTGCGTATCCGATGACTGGCCAGCTTCATGAGCTGATGAGGTCACATCAAAACCGAGTTCTTGCTGCACAGACAAGGCACGTGCAATCGCTTCATCCAGTTTCTTTTGTGCAGCACCATAGGCAGCCCAATCGCCTGATACACGCGCTTCTTCTGCGGCTTTCATCGCAGCAGAGGCATCAACGATTGCTTGATGTAAGCGTTCCTGAGCGCTGCCAGATACTGTATCAGTACTGTGATGTGACATATCCTGCTGATTTGATTGCGCATCAGCTGTTTCAGCTGCGGAGTCTCCCCCAAAAGTCTGATCTAACGATTCTTGAAGCGTGGGCGCAAAACCAACTTGATCGCCAAAAGCAGTGAGCACGAAACGTAAAATTGGGTACTGTGCATTACCTGAACCTTGAATGTACACAGGCTGCACGTACAACAAGCCGCCCCCGACCGGAAGTGTCAGCAAGTTACCGCGTATCACCGTGGAATCAGACAGGTTCAAAATATTGAGCTGCGACGCGATTGCGTTATTCGTATCGTATGCATTTTGAATCTGTCCTGGGCCAGGAACCGTTGTTGAGGCGGGTAAAGCAATCAAACGGATTTTCCCATAGCCCTCACGAATCTTTCCTGCTTGCTTTCCTGTTTCAGAATCCACAGCAATAAAGCCCGCCATAGCTTCACGACGCGATTCACCGCCGGGAACAAAAACTGACGTCAACGAAAATTCAGCCGTGGGCTGCCCCGGCATTTGCATCGTCAAATAGTAGGGAGGCTGCACAGCAGTATTTATCTGGCTTGTTCCCGAAGCAGAAGTATCAGATGATGCTGCCGGCGTATGTGACGCTGCTGCCGTAGAAGTTTCTTGCGCTAAACGCCAACGGTCACCACCTGTGTAAAAATCTGACCCGCTGGTGACGTGATAGCTTGTGAGAAGCTCCCGCTGCACTTTGAAAAGGTCCTGCGGGTAACGCAGATGGCTCATAAGATCTGCAGAAATACTCTCCAAAGGCTGAACCGTGTCAGGATACACATTCATCCACGTGCGCAAAACAGGATCTTCTTTATCCCACTGGTACAGGCGAACTGACCCGTCATAGGCATCAACAATTGCTTTCACCGAGTTACGCATGTAATTGACGGTATTTTCTTGAATGTATTGTCCCGCCTCCGTGGAACGGGAATCAATTGTTGCTTGATCTAAAGCTCGATGCTGAGCGTAAGGGTAGTTATCTGTTGTGGTGTAGGCATCAACAACCCATACCAGCCTCTTTGGTGTCGAAGAATCATCATCCATATCAACAACCGCGGGGTACGCGCCCTGTTCTAATGTGAGGTACGGAGCAACTTTAGCGACACGAAGCATTGGGTCACGGTCGTACAGAATTTGTGATGCCTCATTTGTTTGTGAGGAGAAGAAAATATCGGTTGAACGGAATTTAATGGAATACAGCAATTTATTCCAGACATTACCGAGCGAAGGACCACCATTTCCTTGGAAAGTTGTCGAAACTTGGCCGCCGGGCGCATTATCGTCCGGATAATCAAGTTCTTGGTTAGGCGCTCCCTGCGGTGCCCCGACAATAGAGTATGTCGTCGTCGAGGGTGAGAAATACACGCGAGGTTCATATTCACCCATTTCTCCGACCGAAGGAATTGACTGCTCCCAGTAAGAGGGCAAACCACCGGCTGTCACCGTATTACCGTAAGCAGCAACCACCCCAAAACCGTGGGTGTACACGGTATGCAGATTCGCCCATGTACGTTGTTCTTCTGATAGGCCTGCAAGATTGAGTTCACGCATCGAAATCACAGTGTCACGTTTTTCACCGTTAACAGTGTAACGATCCACATTGAAACCATTACCAAAACCGTAGTACGGACGTGACTGTTGAAGTTGCTGCACGGCCTTACCAATGACAAGGGGATCAAGTAAACGAATTTGTGAGGTTGTTTCTGTATCTGCACGTAATTGACCGGATTCCACCGTTGTTTTTGCGTCATAAGTCTGGTATTCAACATTATCGAGGCCGTAGGCCTGCAAAGTTGCATCAATATTGCGTTGAATGTATTCGGATTCCAGTTGACGTTCATTCGGTACAACTCGGAACTGCTGGACAAGGCTGGGATATACCATTCCTAATACCAGAGAGGACACAATTGTAACGACCACGCCAGCAGCAGGTAAACGCCAAGTCCCACGGAAAGCCGCGACAACAAAAAGGAGCGCCACGAGTACAAAAATCACTGACAGAATCGTGTGTGTAGGCAAGGTGGCGTGAATATTCGTGTACATCGCGCCATCCCATTTTTCACCGCGCGCAAACATGATGGAATAGCGGCTCAACCAGTGGGAGGCAGCAAAACATAAAGAAACGACTGCTGCCAAGATGCCGCTCAGCAAACGCGCAGGACGCGAAGCATGGGGACGTGGGAATAAGCGAATAGTGCCGTAAAGATAGCTAACAACTAATGCAGCAATTAGCATAGTGACGCTTATCCGTAAAAGAAGCTCCACCGCCAGCTGCAACATCGGGAGAACAAAGACAAAGAAAGAAATATCTAAACCGAATTCGGGGTCAGCTGTACCGAAAGGTGTGCGGTGAATAAATGTCAGAATGGTCTGCCATTCTGTAGCTACACGTAAACCTGTAGTGACACCAAGGAACAAGGACACGCCCCAGAAAACTAAGCCACGAACAGGCTCAAGGGCTTCACGGTATCCTCGTAAATTTGCAGATATTTGCCCTCTCGTAGCAGCTTCACGTCGTGCCCATGACCATGCGAAAACCCATCGTGTTCCAAGAGTGGTTACCAGAAAACCGATAAGGAATAGGGCAGCAATAGCGATCCAACGTGTCAGTAGGATTCGTGTAGATTCCATTTGCTGATACCACAAGATCTCTGTCCAAAAAGAGGCGGCAGCATAAACAAATAGACCAAGCAGCGCCAAAACGAGGACGACAACAATTCCTGGTTTCATTCCTTTAGAAGGGAGTGAGAATGCGCGTGGCATTTTGGGTTGGGGGTTATCAGATGACATGGGGAAGAAGCTCACTGAGCAGTCCTCTCGTATTTTTTCTTTTACTTATTTCCATCCTAATGCTCAATGAGGAAAGCTACCGGTTGTAAGTGGAGGAGCGTTGAAATGCCTCATGCGATCCTTCACCAAAACTTGGTCTTTACTGATCTTGAGCACATAAAATGCGAAAATATTCCTATGACTTCCACTGAGTTTATGCCTACACGCCAACAGATTGCTTTAGCGAATGTCGTCGTTGACATTGAAAAAACTGCTGCACGTGCTGGATGGGATCATGCACCTTCACTGTATGCGCTGGTTCCAACACAGGATTTACTTGAACGCAGTGACCTGCCTGTGGATGTGAAAAAGCAACTAAAACACGGGTGGGATGGAAGCGCGGAGCATTTGAGCGCCATCATTCAAGACGACCTTTATGAAAATGATTTAGAAGATATTCTTGGTCATTTGGCTTGGCCTGAGGAAGTTGCAGGGGCCGCAGTCAGTGTGGAACGTGTTGTTGTTCCTCCTCAAGTAGAAGAAGAAGCTCCGACAGATCCTGAACTCGCCCTCCAATTTATCCAGAATCATCCTGCACGTACAGATGTGCGTTTGGTTGCTGGAGTTTTACGTACTGGCCAATCTTGGTCAGCGGTTCGTAGTCGCTCACATGACAGCGACGATAAGGTAGGGCAAGGATCGGCTTTAGCTCCCAGCTTGACAGAGGCTTTACTGGCTTCTTTTGCTCCGCAGGAATAAGTCTGAATACACAATTTCCTTCATGCAAAGCAAAACTGAGGGGCACAGCCTCTTCTCTATTGCCTTTAGGGAGCCTGGCAGGTAGGTAGTTGCTGTGTGCGCCCTGAAGCTATTGCTTCAACAGCAGCTTTTGCTTCACTGAGTGTTGACACTGAAAATACATGTAATCCTTCAGGTATGTGACCGATGACTTCTGAGCAGTTCATCTGCGGAGCAAGGAACCACATGGCACCATCACGTACAGCTCCCCTCATTTTTTGTTGTATTCCACCGATCGGACCTATCTGCCCGTCGTAACTCACTGTTCCTGTTCCTGCAATTTTTTGTCCACCCGTGATGTCACCGGGAGTCATGCGATCAATAATTCCCAGAGCAAACATCATTCCAGCAGAGGGGCCCGTAATATTTTCCAAGTCAATGTGAATGTCAACAGGCATCATCACATCTGCTGATAAATACACACCAATTTTTGATCCTTCACCTTCGTCAATTCCTTCAGAGGCTGTTGTCTGTACTTCCACGCTGGTTAGTACACCGCCTCGTTCCACTTCAAGTGTCACAAGTGAACCAGCAGGAACATGACGCATCAGGCGGAAAGGAACAGAAGCAGAATTTACTTCATGGCGCACGCCATCGGGAGTAATTATTGTCCGAAGAATATCCTTTTCATGGAGGACTTCCTGTGCTCCGCTTCCTTCGACAGTTCCTTCTACGGTCACTGTCGCTGGCACACTCCAGCCGAGTTCTTCTAATGCTGCCACTGATGAGGTGGATTGGGCGCTTTTCATCTGCGCTTTACCGAATTGTTCGATCTGTTCATGTGTGACCTGCGGACCATACACGTCACTGTAGCGTTGGATAGTATTTCCCCCTTCCAACCATTTCACTAGGACCGTGAGCGCATTGACCGAATAACCCGGCCCTCCCATTTCTGACACTGTTACCAGACGAAGCTCCCCTGTTGCTTGTTCTGCTGTATGAGGGGCATCTAAGGTAAGAGGCTGATGAGTGTCGGAGTGCGTACCTGTGATGTCGATGACCGGTTTACCTGACCACATACCTACTACATCAACTGTAGGGCCTGGACTTGTAATGACATACGGAAGCGGTATTGCCACTGCAGCAATACTTAAACCGCTTACCAGCGCGAAAGTAAGCCATACGCGTAAACGTATTTCTTTTACTGACGTGTGAAGGCTTTGCCTCAGACGAAGCAGCAGCCCCGGAGCATTATGCTGCACAGCGTGGGTTGCGTATTCCGCTTCTGTTTTTTTCTTTTCTTCAGGCACGCCTCTATTGTGACTCCTAGAGTGCAGGCGCACCTGTTCACGCATGATATTTCAGCGAACAGCGAGGACACTCACAGGAAATTCCCATATTTTCAACGCGCTTGTTATCTGTGTTCAGGCTAATGTCTTTTTTATGAATGACGATCACACTGATCCTTTGTCATACGATGATTTTGACGCTGATAATTCTTCCTTCGCACAGTTCTTGCGTCAGCTTCTTGGGGATGAAGCCGCAGATGAAGCTGCTCGGGCTTTACGAGCCTCAGGGATTAATCCTCAAGATTTTGCTCAGCATTTTCCTTCTCCTGCGCATATGGAAGCAGCTATCGGCCAGTTCCAGTACCTCATGTCAACTTCTACTGAGCCTGTCAATTGGAAAGTTGCCACTGATTTGGCGCGTCAGCAAGCCTACACTGCCGGTGATCCACTACCTTCGGCAGCTCAAGCCCAAAGGGCTCGTCAAGCACTAACTGTTGCCGACTTATGGTTGGACGCGGTTACTGATTTTATGCCTGGACAGGTCAGCCGTCACGTATGGTCACGTACACAGTGGGTTGATAATACTGTTGACGTGTGGAAACGCGTATGTGAACCTGTAGCACAAAATGTGACTCGCGCATTATCTGAGGCTATCCGCACTCAATTCGGCGACAATGAGGAGGCTATAGAGCATCTTCCTGAGCAGGCTCGCGCGCTCTTTGGACATACGCAACAAATGATGCCTCAGCTAGCTTCCCTCATGTTTGCTTCTCAGGTTGGTCAGGCTTTATCCGCATTAGCGCAAGAGTCTTTTGGTTCAACAGATGTTGGTTTGCCTTTGGCTGGCGCGGGTTCTGCTGCCGTCATCGTGCATAACATTGAAGCATTTGCTGATGGTTTAGATATTCCTTTTGAGGAAGTTCAGCAATATATTGCTTTACGTGAGTGTGCTCATCAGCGTTTATTTGCTGCTGTACCGTGGTTGGCTGGGGACCTTATTCGCGCAGTGGAAAAGTATTCTACGCATATTGCTATCGATATGGATGCTATCTCTTTAGCAGCTTCACAGGTGGATCCTTCCGATCCTGACTCATTAGAAGAAGCCCTGAATGGGAATATTATTTTTTCTGCTGAACCTTCACCTAAGCAACGTGAAGCACTGACTCGTTTAGAAACCCTTCTGGCTTTAGTTGAGGGATGGGTCGAAGTCGTGACCACTCAGGCAGCTATGCCTTACCTGCCTCATGCCGATAATCTTCGTGAAATGATGCGTCGCCGTCGAGCCTCAGGAGCGCCAGCGGAAGAAATTTTAGGTTCCCTTATCGGCTTGCATATGCGGCCACGTCGCGCGCGAGGTGCTGCTGAGATTTTCTGCTTAGTGGAGGCAGAGCAGGGACGGCAGGGACGAGACGCCCTATGGTCGCATCCTCATATGATTCCTACGTCAGAAGATTTAGATTCTCCTTCTGCTTTCCTGGTGATGAGGCAAGCAGCGCAAGAACAAGATGCGGATATTGATGATGCTTTGGCTGCGCTTTTAGATGGAACTATGGGTTGGGCAGAAGGTTTAACGCCTGATGCTAATACCGATCCCGATGCTTCAATGCGCAATGAGGGACCGAGCATGTCAGATCATGACGATGAGGACGATTCCACAACGAACTGACAGTAGCGACTCACCCTTTTTCCTTTGCTCATTACTTCAACGGATGAAAGGGAAAAGCACTCATATGCGACATGCGGGTGGTTCCCTTACAGATAAGGAAGCCACCCGCATGTTTTTCTATTTCAGCCAATGGTATTCAGACCTGTGTGAGCTTTTCGGTCTGAGTGTATTAGCTGCTGTTTTTTCACTGCGTATCCGCAGGTGTCATATACACGGCTGTAGGCGTGAGTTCACGTTGAGCTGCTTCAGGGTCTGTGAGCCGTAATTTACGGATATAGCGTGCGTATATCACGTAGGCTCCACCAATAAAGACCACAACGCCACCGATGTTATACACAAGCGTGAGCCATACTTCTTGACCAAAAGGCAGTGTTCCGGTGATAAATACAAAGCTGAAAACCACCATCATGAATCCTGCCATTGACATGCCGAAAGTACGCGATCCAACGCGGAATTTACGCGGAATAGCGTCATAGTTTTTGCGGAAGAAGAAGTAAGCAAGGTAAATAAAGAGTGGTGGAATAAGAGCTGTTGCTGCGGTCATATTGATAACGATTTCCAGTAGGCCGTTAATAGAATCTGAACCTAAAGCCGGAATAATCAAAATTGGTACCACGATAGCGAATTGCACCCATGCGGCGCGCCACGGAATACCTTTGTCATTGAGTTCAACCAAGCGTGAACCAAAGATTCCTTTTGGAATTTCAGAGAAAAAGATTTTCACCGGTGTTGCTGTCCACATCAGTAAAGAGCCAAGGGTGGCTGCAAGCATAACGAAACCAACAATCCGATTCACCAGTGCAGTGCTCAAACCAAAATACGAGCCTAAAGCTCCCATTGTTTGAAAAATACCTGATGAATAGGACAATTCACCGGCAGGGACAAAAACTGTCATTAACAGTGAGGCTACTGCGTACAGTAAGCCGATGAGCAAACCGGCGGTGATGATTGTCCGAATGAAAGTGCGCACGCCACCTCGTAAGTCGTTGATGTAGACTCCCACAGATTCTGCTCCGCCGACTCCTTGAATGATCCACGCTAATGTACCTAAAAAGGCCCACATTGTAGCGAAAGATGTAGTATCGGGGCTCATCGCTTCTAAAGTGATGGGAGTAGCTGGTTCAAGACCGCCCATCAGTGCGCTAAGTGTGAGAATAACGAATGCTAAAGACATTGCCATCATGAGTGTGGCTCCCACATTTGTCACTGAGCCAATCCATGAGGCACCTTTGGTGGACACCCATGTTGCTAGAGCAAAAATCGCAATTGAAATAACAGTGATTGCCGTTTGCGAAAGTACTTTTTCTTCACCCCAGAAGGCGTATGAGGCATACACCAAAACAATGGGGAGTAAAGAAGCAAAGTAGAAAAGATTGACGAACCAGTAGGAGAATGCTCCAAGAAATGCCCAACGGCCTCCCAGTGATGTTTTTACCCACTGGTAGTCACCGGATTCGGAGTTTTTATTCAATGCGACCAGCTCAGCCACAATGAGCGTGTAGGGCAAGAAATACAGCAATGTGGCACATAGGAAAGCAGGAGCTGAGGCTAAACCAATGGACACTGAATTATTAATCACGTTGCGGAAATTAAAAACAGCAGCCACCGTCATGGTGAGAAGCGCATATGTGCCGACTCTGGCACGAGCTGATGAAGTCATATGTTTTCCTTTATCAATGAGTACATGTTATGTGACCGTGATCTGATGATCGGTAGATGCAGGTGTTATAAGAGGCAGACACCTACTTGTTGTGAAAAGAATGTCCTTCCACTGTGACATGGAGTAAAAGTGCGCAACCGTCCGGCCCTATTCGTATTCGCGTCCCTTCTGTGATATCAACAATGAGCAGGTTTCCGGGGGGCAAAGTATGTGTGGAGTACTCCCCTACGACTGTGTGGGTATCACTTAAATCACTGTAGGGTTGCGTGCTTTCCCAGTGCGCGCATATGTCGTATTCCACTTGCCCGCTGAGGCAATAGAGCAAACGCTGGTATCTGCGTCGCGCGACAAAATGTTTGTCGCTGTCCTCTTGTTTCACAATGCGCCATGTCAGTGAGTCACCAACCGAATATGTTGGGCCTGCAGGTAGCTGTGTGCATATGCGTATAGCTTCAAAAGTGCGATCCCATTTTTTGTGGCCGGCGAGCACATCCATAGCGCTTGGGAGTGATGAAAAGACTTTCATTTTTCCCCCTGTTGAGTAACGGAGAAACGGATCCAATGTGAGAAGGGTTCCCATCTCACGCGATATTTTTCTAATACTTCAGAACCCCATGAATTTGATCCGAGTCCTAGGAGTTTCCAGTCAATATTCATTTCAATGTGATCTGCTTCGGATAATTCATCGCTGTGTTGTGCTTGTTCTAATACTTCATCTGTGTAAGGCAATGCTCGAATATTCACGGGGCAATCGACTGCCTCAATGTGCAGGCTGTGTCCTTGAGCGTTACTCAACGTAAAGTCTCGAATTTCGCTTCGATTTCCCATGTCCTGCGGAACCACATAAGGGGTGACCATATGTGCGATATGAGTGCTGTAGCGTCCGAGCAATTGTGCTTGGCATGAATCCGGGTAGTTTTCTTCAGGACCACGCCCGTAGTAGTTCACGTAACACATGTCGCGGGAAACACCCATGCGTATTCCTACACGAGGAATCACGTCCGCGAAAGGTCCGTATGGTTGGCCGCTCACGTGGAGGTCAATAGTGCCGTTGTCGTGTATGTACCAGGTGTAGATGCACCTCATTCCGTATTCGTGTGCGGGTGGAGCGATAGTGGTGTGTACAGTCATTTGCACGTAATCCTCGTGCTGTTCCCATTGCACAGAGCGTGTTGCTTCTTGACATAGGTGTAAGTAGCGTGGTGCCCATAGTTCTGCGTTTTCTTGGGCGTGATTGTCGATGCAGGCGTGCCAAAAGGTCAGATGTGGCGAATGGGTCAGTATGTCGTACCCGTTGTAGCACCATTTCAAAAGGCGACCGGTGATACGGTCAAATGTGCAGCGGCCACGTGATGTTTGCACACTCACGGTGTGTTCTTCATCTGTCTGTTGGCATGCAAAGGATACGTGTTTTTCTTCGTGAGTGTGGATTGTGTTTTCGCCTACTCGCTTATGTCCGTCCTCCCAAGCGCGTTCACGTATCATGATTTGGGTTTGTCCCAGTGTCACTGGTGCGCTCTGAGTTTCCTCATCTGTTCCTTGGAAGGCGCGTACAGTGATATAGATTTCGCGCGGGGTACTTCTGTTATTTTTGAGGGTGTCCGCTTGGCCGTTCACGATTTTTTCATCGAAGAAATCTGTCAGTTCAAGTGTTGTTATTTCTCGTGGATATAGAGGAGGGCATGTCGTTGTGCATGTCTGTACCGGCTGGGCGTCGTAATACACAGTCATCGTTAATGTGACGTGTTCCAGTGGCGTGAAATAGCGGCGGGTGCGTACGTGAAGCTGGGTTCCTGTGTACGTCAAACGTATGGGCGCGATAACGGCAGCGTATTCTGTGAGGCCGGGACTTGGTTCACGCCAGGGAAATACTAGGCCGTCAATACAAAAGTTTCCGTTATTGGGCTTGTCACCAAAGTCGCCACCGTATTTGTAGCTTTCTATTCCGTCGCCATCTGTTATTCGTATGCCGTGGTCAATCCACTCCCATACGAAGTGGCCTTGTATGTGGTCGTATGTGTCGATTATTTCTTGGTATTCGCTCAGGCCTCCGGGACCGTTGCCCATTGCGTGTGCGTATTCGCAGAGGATTCGTGGTTTAGGGTGAGGGTTTTGCGCAAAGTCGTACATCTGCGATACCCGTGAGTACATTGTGGAGATGACATCTGTTACTTCTGCGTGCCTGTCTTCTTCGTAGTGGATTGGGCGTTTTGGATCAAGTTCTCGACAGCGGGCTGCCATTGCACGAATATTGCATCCGTATCCTGATTCATTTCCTAGTGACCACATCACAATGGAGGGGTGGTTACGTTGGGCAAGAACATGACGTTCAATCCGGTCTACGTAGGCTTTTTCCCATGTGGGATCATTGCTTAGCCGCGATATGTCACCGACGGTGGCAAAGCCATGACTTTCAAGGTCTGTTTCAGCGAGGACGATAAGTCCTAGTTGGTCGCACATCTGATAAAAGCGGGGGTCGTTCGGATAATGCGATGTTCGCACGGCGTTGATGTGGTGCGCTTTCATCATATGTAGGTCTTGTGCGACGTCTTCCATTGTGACTGCACGTAAACGATCAGGGTGATGGTCGTGACGGTTCACGCCGTGCATAACAAAGTATTGACCGTTGAGTAGGAGTTTCCCGTCTTTTATGCTGATGTCACGGAAACCAAAATGATAGGGAATTACTTCGCTCAAACTGTTATCCGTTGCGTGGCGCACAGTCATTATGAGGGTGTAGAGTACGGGTTTTTCAGGGTTCCACCACTGTACTGTGTCGATGGTGCGTGTCAGGTTGAGGTGTCCTGTGGCATCAAATTTGTGAGTACCTGAGGCAATGACATGTGATGTGTGTTTTTCGTGGATTTCCCATTCGAGGAGCATATCCGTCCCAGCACTGTTCAATGTGGCTTCAAGGTTGAGTTGAGCCGCTTTTTCGCACATCGCAGTCGTTAGGTAAAAGTCGTGGAGGTAAATAGAGGGCCTGCTGAGTATCCAGACTTCACGAAATATTCCGGCAGCCCACCACATATCTTGGTCTTCAATATATGTACCGTCGCTGTATTGGCATACCATAACCGTCACAAGGTTTTCACCAGGGGTCAGGCTGTCTGTGATGTCGAATTCTGCGCTTAGACGTGAGCCTTTTGAAAAGCCAATGTTTGTCCCGTTGAGGGTTACTTGGAAGTATGATTCCACTCCATCGAAACGCAGAATGTAGCGTCGTGTGGGATCTATTTGGTCGAGGGTGAATACGCGTTGGTATGCGCCTGTGGGATTTTGTGATGGAACATGCGGTGGGTCTATTGGGAATGGATAGCCTTCGTCTGTGTATTGGAGTTTTCCGTATCCATCCATTTGCCACATATGAGGCACGGTGACGATGTCGTAGTTTTCTTGCAGAATGTGTGGGAAGTCCGCAGGGATACGCTGTGGATTGTCATAGAGGGCGAAATGCCACGGACCGTTTAAGGAAAGGTAGTCGCTGGCCCCTTCACGTGTGGGGATAAGTGAGGCAGTGGCGCATGCGCGTAGTGCTTGGGTTCGTGTGCGGTAGGGCAAGAAATAGGCATGGGCAGGTAATCGTCCTGCAGCCAAGTTGTTGGGGTTTTCCCATGGATACGTCAACATATTGTGTCCTCTTCGACGCATAGAAACCGGTTTCTATATCGTATATCACACACTACAGTGAAAAAAATTTCTTTATTATGAAACAACTCACACTATAAAAAATATGGCATACTCAATGGGATACGAATTACTCCCCCACCCAAAGACCCCTACACATATGCCTCACACACCCCACAAACGCCCCACCATTGATGACGTTGCACGAAGCGCAGGAGTATCAAAAGCAACAGTCTCCCGCGTACTCTCAGGAACATATCCAGTATCCAGCAGCACAAAAAAAGCAGTACAAGACGCTATCGACACCCTCAACTACACAGCCTCCATTCGCGCCCGCTCACTTGCCACAGGCAAATCAGAATCCATCGCCATCGTCATATCAGAGCCACTCGACACCTTCTTTGCCGACCCCACATTCGCGCTTATACTCCGCGGAATTACCGACGCAATGGCTGCAACCCCCTACATGCCCATCCTCCTCCCCACAGCAACCCCCGCTGAGCAGCGCAAAGCCTTACGTCTCATAACAAATCAAGCAGTAGACGCAGTCATTCACCTTTCCCCTTGGGCCGACCAAGAATTCCTCACTCCCCTACTCACACACACCATCCCCGTTGTCTTATGTGGACAAGACCATATTCCCCACTGGAGCCACCGATTCTCATTCGTCTATTCTGACGACAGGCGAGGAGCCGCCCAAGCAGCCACTCACCTTGCCTCACGCGGTTCCCGCAATCCTGTGGCTTTATTAGGCGCACCCAAACAACCCGCCGCACAAGAACGACTCCAAGGGTACCGACAAATATTCCCTCACCTAGATAACTCACGCATACGCTGGGGCGGATGGTCACCAGAAAATGGAGCACAAGCCATGCGTGACATTTTGGCCTCAGGAATTCCTTTTGACAGCGTCCTTGCTGCCTCAGATCGCATAGCCCGAGGAGCCCTTTCCGTCCTCACTGCGCATGGCCTAACCGTACCCACTGACGTAAAAATTATCGGCTACGACGACCACCCCACAGCTAGTGACGATTCACCACAGCTCAGCACCATCGCTCAACCCATGCACGAACAAGGCGCGCACGCATTCGCATTGACACAAGATATGCTCAACGGTCACGCTCCACGCAGCGTACTACTGCCAACACACCTGCATATCCGCGAAACAACCTAAATAGTCACTACTTTTCACAAAAACACATTCAGGGTGAGGCGCATAAGCACCTCACCCTGAATAATCGCTACGCCTTACGGTGACGATACACCTGAACTAGGTAGCATCACCTACAGTTTTCAGCGACCAAAACGTGGGAATGCGGAACGACCAGCATACACAGCGGCTTCACCCAGCTGTTCTTCAATACGAAGCAGCTGATTGTACTTTGCCACACGCTCTGAACGTGCCGGAGCACCCGTCTTGATCTGACCGGAGTTAGTTGCCACAGCCAAATCAGCAATCGTTGTGTCTTCAGTTTCACCGGAACGGTGAGAAGTCATTGAACGATAACCATTACGGTGAGCTTCTTCTACAGCGTCCAAAGTCTCTGTCAAAGAACCAATCTGGTTTACCTTCACCAGCAGCGCATTAGCAGCACCCAAATCAATACCCTTGCGCAAACGAGCAGGGTTCGTAACAAACAAATCGTCACCAACCAACTGGACGCGGCTACCAATCTGAGTGGTCAGAGCTGTCCATGCATCCCATTCATCTTCAGACAATGGATCTTCAATGGAAACCAGTGGGTAATCGGTAATGAGCTTCTCGTAGTAATCCACCATGTATTCGGTCGGGCGTGCTTCACCTTCGAACTGGTACTTACCATCCTTGAAGAACTCGGTAGAAGCCACATCCAGAGCCAAAGCCACATCATCACCAGGACGTAATCCAGCCTTTTCAATAGCTTCAACAATCAAGTCCAAAGCAGCAGCATTCGACGACAGATTCGGTGCGAAACCACCTTCGTCACCCAAACCTGTGGACAGGCCACGTTCTTTAATAACAGCCTTCAACGTGTGGTAAACCTCTGCACCCCAACGCAAGGCATCACGGAATGTATCTGCACCCAAAGGAGCAATCATGAATTCCTGAATATCCACGTTGGTGTCAGCATGTGAACCACCATTAAGAATATTCATCATCGGAACCGGAAGGACATGGGCGTTAGGGCCACCAAGGTACTGGTACAGTTCCAGACCTGCAGAAGTTGCAGCAGCCTTAGCAACAGCCAAGGAGACGCCCAAAATTGCGTTCGCACCCAGTTTGCCTTTGTTGTCAGTACCATCCAAGTCAATCATCACTTGGTCAATGAGGCGCTGATCGGCGGCATCTTCACCAATAAGTTCAGGAGCAATCACTTCACTCACAGCTTCAACAGCATCCTGAACGCCCTTACCCAAGTAGCGGCCCTTATCGCCGTCACGACGCTCTACAGCTTCAAACGCGCCTGTAGAAGCACCTGAAGGAACAGCCGCACGCTCATGGGTTCCGTCCTCAAGCAGGACCTCAACCTCAACGGTCGGGTTACCGCGCGAATCCAAAATCTCGCGTGCTCCAATGCCTTCAATCATTGCCACGTTATTCTCCAATCGATCAACTGCGTGACTGCGGTCAAAGATAACGTTAGTACGTGGCGGGCCTGAGGTCATCCTGGAATTTCATTTCCCCTACACTGACCAGCCTTATCCACCCTCACCAAATGAAAGAGAAGATGACATTAGTCCCCATTTTCATGTACAGCACTACACAATACACATGAGGTAAATCACATAAAAAGGGGGAGTATACTCCCGCACACTCCCCCTTGATTCTCAGTCTTTACTGGCCTTGCTGCATAGCAGTCGCACCCAAAGAATCAGCGGCTACCACATCACCAAATAATGGTTTAATCGGATTACCCGTTTGCATATCCACTGACCCATAACGCGGATTCACACTCACCGGCATATGAGCTTGAAGATCCTTGAAAGTATCCAACAACTGAGCGGCCTTCTGTGAATCTTGTGAAACGGCTGCCAGTTGTTGCTGCACATATGAGTAACGCACCAAATCCGACACAACTTTTCCTGGATTTTCCGGAATCGCCTGAATATTATTCGATTCTTTCAGCACACCCAGCTGCTCACGCACCTGCGTATCATCTAAAGCAACACCTTGACTTTGACCAAGAGCAATACCTACTGCCCACGCCGGCAATGCTTGAACCAAACGATCAGCCTGAGGACGCTTACCCATCATTTCAGCATACTGACGTACACCTTCTTCAACCTGCGCCTGCGTGTACACCACATCACCTACAGATACAGCCACACCAGGCTGCGCTGAACAGGCACTCATCCCCACAGCGGCGACAGCAAGACCCGCAACCACACACGCTTTTTTCCACGCCACTAATTTCATTACTGTTCCTCCAGCTTTACGGCACACTGCCAGCACGCAACCGGCCGATTCCTCACTCATTCTAAATCATGCAGAGAACGGAACAAGGATCTTCGTTACCACATCCCGTATCCACTCTAACAAAGGTTCGTCGGTTAAAGGCACTCCACCTATCCGCGAAGTCATCGGCGCTGGAATAAGTACCTGCCTGACCGCTGTTTTAATAACAGCCCCCGGATGCAAACGTTTAAGACGTATCACCTGCGAATCAGCCAACTGAACCGGAGAAAAACGCACATACTTTCCTTGAAGCATCACTTCTTCAAGCCCAGCAGCACGAATAACCTCACGCAAACGCGCCACAGCAAATAATAAATTCACTTCACGCGGAACAGGACCATAACGGTCCTCAAGTTCCACACGCACATCAGATTCTTCCTGAGGCGTCTTCGTTGAAGCGATACGACCATACATTTCAAGACGCAAACGCTCACCCCGAATATAACTGTCAGGTATATGCGCATCCACCGGCACATCCAGACGCACATCCGTCATATTCTCAGTTTTCTCACCTTTATAAGCAGCTACAGCATCGGCAACCATCCGCACATACAAGTCAAAACCTACACCCTCAATATGCCCCGACTGTGCGCCACCTAAAAGATTACCGGCACCTCGAATCTCAAGATCCTTTTGCGCAACCGCTAAACCTGAACCCAATTCACTATGAGCAGCAATAGTGGACAAACGTTCATGCGCAGTTTCAGTAAGCGTCCGATCTTGCGGATAGAAAAAATACGCATAGGCACGTTCACGCCCACGCCCGACACGGCCTCGTAACTGATGAAGCTGTGAGAGGCCAAAAATATCGGCACGATCCACAATCAGCGTATTCGCATTAGAAATATCAAGACCCGTTTCCACAATTGTCGTACATACAAGCACATCGAAATCATGATTCCAAAAGTCAATAATCACTTCTTCTAACTGATGCTCCGTTAACTTACCATGCGCCACACGCACACGAGCTTCTGGAAGCAACTGCGAAATATGATCCGCAACCGAATTAATTGAATCCACCCGATTATGCACATAAAACACTTGCCCATCACGCAGTAATTCCCGTCGAATAGCTGCAATAACCTGAGCATCTGTATGCGGCCCAACGAAAGTAAGAACCGGTTGACGTTCCTCAGGAGGCGTTTGCAAAATCGACATCTCACGAATACCCGACACAGCCATCTCTAATGTGCGCGGAATAGGGGTAGCAGACATCGATAACACGTCCACATCTGTACGCAAGGCTTTCAACGTTTCTTTATGTTCCACACCGAAACGCTGTTCCTCATCAATCACCACCAGACCTAAATCTTTGAAAGCCACCGTTCCTGTGAGCAGCGCATGGGTTCCAATCACCACATCCACCCCACCTGAAGCTAAGCCCTGACGGACGCGTTCAGTTTCTTGAGGCGTAGAAAAACGTGACAATGCCGCCACCGTCACAGGGAAACCCGCATAACGTTCCTGGAAAGTTTCCACATGCTGTTGGACAAGCAAGGTCGTTGGCACCAAAATTGCCACCTGTTTGCCGTCTTGCACAGCCTTAAAAGCTGCACGAACCGCGACCTCTGTTTTACCGTAACCCACATCACCTGTGAGCAGGCGATCCATTGGAATAGGTTTTTCCATATCGGCTTTTACTTCATCAATTGTAACAAGCTGATCCGGCGTTTCCACATACGGGAAAGCATCTTCTAATTCACGTTGCCACGGCGTATCCGGCGAAAACGCATATCCACGCGTAGCCTGACGCGCCGCGTACAGGCGAATCAGTTCTTTAGCGACCTCATTGACTGCTTTGCGGGCACGAGCTTTTGTTTTCGCCCACTCAGCACCACCCATTTTGGTCAATGACGGCGTATCAGACCCCGTGTACTTTGAAATTTGGTCGAGGGAATCTGTTGGCATAAATAAACGATCACCTGGTTGCCCACGTTTCGACGGAGCGTATTCGATGACCAGATAATCACGAGTTACCGCACTATCACCACGACCAACAGTTCGTGCAACCAGTTCAATAAATCGTCCAATTCCATGATGTTCATGAACAATTAAATCCCCCGCTTTTAAGGTCAGCGGATCCACACCTTTTTTGCGACGTGAAGGCATACGTCGCATATCTTTCGTTGTCGCCCCCTGCCTGCCAGTCAGATCAGATTCAGTCAGGAGAACAAATTTCAGGTCAGGCGCGACGAATCCTTTCCCCATCGGCGCCGCAATGACATGCACAATCGCTGGGATCATCTCTGACACTGACAGTTCTTCAACCAGTCGCGCAGCTAGACCAGCACTGTTCAAAACATGTGTCATGCGCTGTGCTGAACCGGGCGCATCCGAGGCAAGAACGATTCGCCATGATTGGCGAGCTAAATCTGTAAGGTCGCTCGTTGCTTTTTCAATGTCACCACGATAAGCATGCGCTTCACGCATACCAACAGCCATGATGGTCGGGGAAGCAATAATCGCTTGAGTATCACCCGTATATGAAGGGCTATCATCTGTGTCCCCTGTGGTGGCAGGTGATACGGGAAGTGATTCAAGTAATTCTGCGGGCGGTAAGGATGTCAGGTCCCACCATATGCGGCCAGCCTTGCCTCGTAGTTCCTCATAATCAATAAATGAGGCATGATCGGCTTCCAGAGGGATGGTGCCACCTCCGGCTGCTGCGGACCATGCGGCTGTTAAAAATTCTTCCGTTGTTGCCACGAGATCGTGGGCACGCGAACGTACACGTTCAGGATCACATACGAGGATTGGGGAAGCTTCTGGGATGGAATCTAAGAGGCGTTCCATGTGGGGAACAATGAGGGGGGCCAGTGATTCAATACCGGGGGCATGAATACCTTCGGCAGCTAATTCAAGGAGTTCCGCAGCCCCACTATAGTGCTGTGCAGCTTGACGGGCACGCTCACGCACCTGCGGTGTCAGTAGAAGTTCTTGACAAGCAGTTGCCCACATCCCATGTGTAGCTTGTTCAATGGTTCGTTGATCTGAAACAGAGAAGATACGAATATCTTCTACCTCGTCTCCCCATAATTCGATGCGGAAAGGATGTTTTTCATGTGCAACAAAAACATCAATAATTCCACCGCGCACGCTGAAGTGGCCGCGTTTTTCGACCATATCAACACTTTGGTATCCCAGGTGAGTCAAGCGGGCAACAAGGTCAGTCATATCAACACGGTCACCGACGCGCACGTACACGGGTTCATCGTCACCTAAACCACCGATCACAGGTTGCACAAAAGCACGTACTGGGCACACCAGAATACGGACAGGACGCGCATTCGGATTGTTGTGCATCGGATGTTTCAGGCGGCGTAAAACAGCAACACGTTGAGCGATCGTATCGGCCTGTGGGGATAGTCTTTCATGAGGCAGAGTTTCCCATGCTGGGAAAAGAGCAACATCATGTGCGGGAACCCATTGTTGCAGAGCCTGCACCAGCGATTGTGCTTCACGTCCTGTGGCTGTCACGACCACGAGTGGCGCTTTGTGCGCATGAGCATTGTGATGATCTGCCAGATTGCGCGCGATTTCCGCAATCAAGGCCGGGCGTGCGCCTACAGGTATAACAAGTGTGCCGCTGAGTCCACGGCCTATTGATTCACATGCCTGCGCATATGCCGGGTCTTGGATTAGCAGGGAGGAAAGTCCAGCGAATTTCACGTAACGTCTTTCACTACGGGTTCACTTAGGAATAACACTATTAAGAACGATATTAAGAACGAGCTGTATGCAATTTTTGTTGTGTTTCAACAAAACCATGCAGCACCATGTCTTGCACCACATCTGCGGCTTGTTCAATCGTGACATTCATTTCTGCACGATCACGCACATTCAGCCGAGCAAGGACATACGCGGCAGGATCTTGACGACCTGGGGGCCGTCCTATACCAATGCGTAAACGAAAGTAGTCGCGTGTTCCTAGGTGCTGGGTCAGCGACTTGAGGCCATTATGTCCGCCTTCGCCGCCGCCTTTTTTCAGGCGTAACTCGTGCGCAGGTAAATCCAAGTCATCGTGTATGACGAGGAGCTGTTCTGGCCCTATATTCAGGTAGTTCATCAGGCGTGAAATTGGGCCGCCACTGGTATTCATGTAGCTATCGCTTATGGCGAGTGTGACACGTGGGCCGGGGATTCCTCCGGGTAGTGTTCCTAGACGTATATCAGCGGTATGTGTACTACTTGCACGATGGGAGGTCATAGTATTTCCTGCCCGTTCTGCAAGGAGCTGCACGGTCATATGACCGACATTATGTCGCGTATCAGCATACTGGGCACCGGGGTTTCCCAGTCCCACGATGAGCCAAGGAGCAGAGGAATTCATGTCCATGATTCTCTCATTATCTGAGTGGCATAGGCTCTGTGAACAACAAAGAGGTTCGCTGTTTCACAGCCTCAGATATCCCTCCCTGCAGGAGCGCCAGCGATTGCTGTCAGAAAATGAGGGCTTTCCCATCCACGATCTGCGTAGGCACGAGCGACCGTTCGTGCAACTTTCTCAGCCTCATTGAGGCGAACTAAAGCAATAGCTGAACCGCCGAAGCCTCCCCCAGTCATACGAGCACCGTAAGCTCCCGCTGCGCGGGCAGCAGCTACAGCGACATCTAATTCCTCACACGAAACCTCATAGTCATCACGTAAAGAATCATGAGAATCATTCATTAAAGCTCCAGCAACATACAAACGTTCCCCTTCAAGAGGCCCCTGCGTGAGCACATCAATGAAAGCCCGTGTCCGCGCAATTTCAGAAATCACGTGCCGTGTGCGCTGCACCAAACGCTGGGAATCAGCACCTACCTCAGATAACACGCGCGTGGCAGCTTCCACATCCTCAGCTTCAACAAGCAGATTCACCCCGAGGATACGCGCAGCTTCTTCACTATCTGCACGACGTTGACCGTATTGGCCGTCAGCCAAAGAATGTGCTGCCCGCGTGTCAATAACCAGTAAGGCAAGATCCTCACTGGCAAGGTCAAAAGGAATATGTGCAACCGACATATCTCGACAATCCAATGCAAGCGCATGCCCAGCGCGACAACGCAAAGAAGCCGTCTGATCTAATCCCCCTGTATTCGCACCGGCGATTTCATTTTCAGCACGCCGACACAAATCGACAAGGATTTTCCGCCCTTCATCATGGGGAGCCTGCACCGTCCCAGCAATGCCAAAATCACCTAAATCATCAAGGGCAACAGCCATAGCGCACTCCAAAGCTGCCGATGATGAGAGGCCTCCGCCCCGTGGCACACATGACCATAAAGCAGCATCAAAACCTTGCAGTGGCCCATAACCTGCGCGTTCAAAAGCCCAAGCCACTCCCGCAAGATACGCTGCCCACGTCGTTACTTCATATTCGCTTCCACGTGGGCCAATCTGGTCAAGATCAAGTTCATCAATCTGTTCTCGTGTCTGAGGGGATACTAAACGTATCCGACGATCATTTCGCATGGATACAGCAATATAGGCACGATGCGGCAGCGCTATTGGCAGGCATGGGCCTCCGTTATAGTCCACGTGTTCACCGATGATGTTGACTCGTCCCGGAGCTGACCATACGCCTGTCGGTTCTGTACCGAAAGTTTCAACGAAAAGCGTCCGCGCATTTTCAATACCTGCACGGGGATCAACAGCTTCATTCCATGTAATTATTTTGTCGCTGAGCATGTCTTTTACCTTCACTTATTCTTTCTTTCACACGTATCCACGCCAGCCCACGCGCACCTGAATTTACGCATATACACGCAAGAAGTTCCAGTACCGCGGAACATGCCCCTCCTACCCAATCAGCATCAACGCTGCTGTAGGAAGCATTGAGGCGCATCCGATGGTAGGTACCACACCTACGGTTGTCATGAGCGCGTCTTTCTTTTACGAAGTGGATAAAGGTCGAGATGATAGGTCACTATTGCCCCTTCTGGTGCGCATATCACTAACCGCACCATCAACGTTAACAACCTCCAGGTTGGATTCCAAGTCCTTCAGAGTTTACGATAGCGTGTCAGCTTGAAACGCGATGATGTAAACATCCGTGACATGTTGACATGTTTTTGTCGTCAATTTCAGGTTTTTTCATGTTCTTGCAGCCTTTGTCTCCCGGCGAAGAATGGCTCGGAGTCGTCATCGCAATCCCTGAGCCTTGGGTAAGTGAATTGACACAAGCGCGCCTGAGTTTTGGCGATAAACTCGGTGCTTCAGTGCCTGCGCATATTACACTCATGCCTCCCTTGGCTATCTCATCTGACGAGCGTGAAGAAGTGATTCGGCATTTACGTTCTGTGGCGCAAAAGCACCGTCCTTTTCGTTTAACCCTTCAAGGAGCTGGATCGTTCCAGCCGGAATCCCCTGTGGTTTTCGCGCATGTCGCAGAAGGCGCTTCTGAATGTGCGATGCTGGCAGAGGATATACGCTCAGGGCCTTTAGATCATCAGTTACGTTTCCCTTATCATCCTCACGCGACACTTGCGCAGGGCGTTAACGAGGACGCTCTTACTCGTGCTTTCGAGTATGGGCAGTCCATTCACGCCTCTTGGTTGGTCCCAGGATTCAGACTTGATCGTGTGGATGCAAGTGGAACATATTCTTCTTTAGCTTTATTCGATTTAGAATCTGTTATGTAATCTGAAACATTACAGCAAGCGCCTCTCAGGTACTATTTTTGCGCTCAAGGCATGCAAAGGGCCCCATCGCAGCATGTCGCGGCAGGTCACGATAAGAAAATCTCTCACCTCAAAATACAGGGACAGCACAGGTGTAAGGGGAAAAGTGTGCGGATACGCGCAAGCACACGGTTGCTGGCCACGAATAAAGCCCACATGCCTATGAGCAAACGTCGAACTAAAGTTTAATCCACACAGGCTTTTTAAATTGAGCGCGGCACAGGATTACCCACCTCAGAGCGCGTAATCAATACTTAAAGGCGCATGGTCCGAGAAACGCTGATCGTAGCTCTGCGCGCGACCTATAAAGAAAGAACGCGCACACTCAGCTAACTGAGGAGTCACATACTGGTAATCAATACGCCACCCAGAATCATTATCGAATGCTTTTCCTCGCCATGACCACCATGTATAAGGACCTTGTACGTCACCCGCTAAGTCACGCATCATGTCATGCCAGCCTTCGTGTACCCATTGTTCTAGGAAGGCAATTTCTTCATCCAGAACACCTGCGCTCTTATTGTGATTTGGTGTCCAGTTTTTGATATCTGCACGTGAGCGCACAATATTGAAGTCACCTGCCACAAGTGCATGAGATTCTTGGGTGAGCAGTTCACTCATTCGTGTACTAATACGAGGCATATGCGCCATTTTTGCTTCTTGCTTAGGTGTGTCTTTTTCACCCGAATGGAAGTAGGCTGAAACAACTTTGAGGGTGCTCCCTGCTGGCGTTTCAATATGTGCTTCAACCCAGCGTCCTGAATCCACGTCGTTCTCATCCTCGTATAGGTAAGTACGCGGGTCCATTGGGTCAGTACCGTTTATGTTTTCGCAGTGCAGCAGATCAGCACGATCACGGTGTACCGCTATGGCGACACCTGCTCGACCTTTAATACGGCATGGCACAACGATAGTGCGCCACTGGTCCCCTAAAAGATCTGTGACTATCTGAGGGTCAGCGCGGACTTCTTGTAGGAGGAGGAGCGCAGGTTCTTCATATTCGAGCCACTGTTTCATGTCGCGTTTCATGGCGGCGCGAATACCGTTGAGGTTAACCGTGGTTATCCGCATGGTCCCTGAATCTTGTGAACGTTTCACTTATCCCCCTTCAATGAGCATGACTATTGTGCCCGTTCAAAACATTTCATGCCCACGGTGTTCACAGTAGTGTGAGTGTTCTATGAGGATTGGCTTGTCTATGAAGTATGTGGCAGGCATGACAGGAGCTAATCCGATTCATGCGATATTGTCACTGTTTTCTGCTATTGCATGCCGGGTTATCTCAAAAAACTTCACGGTTAAAGTATGTATATTTTTATGACTTTCCTTTAGCGCTCAAAACCTATGCATCCGATATTGACATATTGTGGCTATACGTAAATTTTTAGATAAAAAATACGATGCCTTAATTTTCAAAATATGGAGTTACGAAAATATAACGATCCACCAAAAGTATTTTGATGAGATTTTACACAGAGTAGGATGAAGGAATCCTGCGAAAAGGAGGCCCGCAGTACTCACAACGATGTGGATGCTTCGGGTTTTTGTTTTTGTTTGTTGTGGAAACACTAACGCACATGCTGCGCTTGAGGGTGGGCAGCCTACTTTTCACAAGTGGTTTGTTGCTGGTTTTCTTGATAAAAAGCGTGTCCTTCTCACCTTAAACAAGCAAGAAGGACACGCACGCTCAACGCGATTTCTTTTGCTGAGAGCACTCAGGCACTAGCCCCTGGCACGACGCTCCACACCACGCGCCACAGCGCCACAACCAGCCAAAGCACCCACCAGCACCAACAAAACCAGCACACCCGTACCCGTATTCGCTAAATGACGAGAAACAGGACGCACAGGAACAACAGTCACCTCATCAGACAAGCCACCCGAACCCGACTGGTCCAAGGCGCCACTTTCAGCCCCAGCATCAACCACCTCGCAACCAAGCTGATCGCGCGCAGGAGCACTCCACGACCAACGCGTACGAGCACCCTCAACAAACACAAACCCAGGCAACGGCTGCGCAGTCACAACAACAGTAGAACCATACTCATACGCATGCTCACCCGCATCAACCACACGACCATCCATCCTGTACACAACACCCTCAGTCAACGGAATCGTCACAAAAGGCGCAACCACACACGAAGAAGGATCCGACGCAAAAGGAGCAACCGGAGCAACACCCACCAGCTCAGACGCGCCACCCGACTGCGGTGAGTCACCAGACTCAGGCGCATCGCCGGACTGTGGCGCATCACCGGACTGCGGCATATCACCCGGCTGTGGTTGCGGTTGTGGTTGAGGTTGCGGAGCTGGGGTTGGGGTTGGTTTCGCAGTGAAAACCCACGTGCCAACAAAAGCCACATCCTCAACCCCAATAGTGCGAGCATTCTCATCCCAACCCTGGAAAGACCACGTGCCGTCAGAAACAGCCACCACGGCCTCAGCAGGAGCCGGAGCGTTCACCACACTCCCCTTCACACCAGTCACAGGCGCAGGAGCAACAAGTGAAGCAGGCAAGTCCCTGCCTTGTGTTCCTGACCGGTAGGTGAAGGTCGCGGCGTGCTGATTGCTCGCGAAAGTCCACGTACCAACAAACGCCACATCCTCAGTATCAATAGTCTGACTCTCGTGATCCCACCCAGCAAAAGTCCACACGCCGTCATTATCAGCATCAGCCACAGTGGAGTGCTCAGGGGCCGGAGCGTTCACCACGGTTCCTTGAGAACCACTCTGATTATGCTGTATGACCAAAGACGCAGGAAGATCCTTGCCTTCTGTTCCTGAGCGGTAGGTGAAGGTGGCAAGGTGAGCATTCAACAAGTACGTCCACGTGCCAACAAACGCCAGGTCCTCGCCAGCGAAAGTCTGAGAATCATGATCCCACCCGGTAAAGGTCCACACACCGTCATCCTCAGCAATCTTGTCCTGCTCAGGCATCGGAGCATTCACCACATCGCCCTTCCCGCCTGTCACAGGCGCAGGAGCGGTAAGCGAAGCAGGAAGATCTTTACCCTGCGTACCCGACCGGTAGGTGAAAGTAGCAGTGTGCTCATTGCTCGCAAAAGTCCACGTGCCAACAAACGCCAGATCCCCGCTAGCGAAAGTCTGACTCTCGTGATCCCACCCGGTAAAAGACCAGGTGCCATCAGCCACAGCCAGCACGGCCTCAGCAGGGGCCGGAGCAGCCACCTGATCGCCCTTCACACCACTCACAGGCGCAGGAGCAGTAAGTGAAGCCGGCAAATCCTTACCCTGCGTACCCGACCGGTACGTGAAGGTCGCGGTGTGCTGATTACTCGCAAAAGTCCACGTACCAACAAACGCCAGATCCCTGTCAGCGAAAGTCTGACTCTCGTGATCCCACCCGGTGAAAGACCACACACCGTCATTATCAGCATCAGCCACACTAGCCGACTCAGGTGCTGGGGCGTTCACCACGGTTCCTTGAGCACCAGTTTGATTTTGTGGATGAACCAAAGACGCAGGAAGATCCCTACCCTGTGTTCCTGACTGGTAAGTGAAAGTAGCAGTGTGCTGGTTTTCCGCATACGTCCACGTACCAGCAAAAGCCAGATCCCCAACACCGAAAGTCTGAGAATCATGATCCCACCCAGTGAAAGACCACACGCCATCACCCTCAGCCACAGTATTTGGCACAGGAACAGGCGCACTCACCACATCACCCTTCACACCCGCAACAGGCGCAGGCGCAGCAAGTGAAGCAGGCAAAACCTTACCCTCAGTACCACTACGATACGTGAAAGTCGCAGTGTGCTGATTGCTCGCGAAAGTCCACGTACCCGTCACAGTCACATCTTCACTGCCAAAAGTGCGAATAGTCGGGTTCCACCCAACAAAATGCCACGTGCCATCAGCCTGAGTGTCCTTATAGTCTTGAGGCTGGTCAGGCATCGTCACACTGTGACCTTCATAGCCAGAGGCCGCTTCAGGAGCTTTCAATTCAGCAGGTAAAGCCGGAGAAGTATCAGCAGCCTTGTAAACAAACGTGACCGTGTGCTGGTGTGCGGGCGTGAATACCCACATACCCACAAGTTCCACATTCGCTTTATTGACTTTTAGCTGTTCAACGATAGTTCCGTTATACATCCATCCGTTGAAAGTCCACGTGCCGGGTACACCATTGTTCATTGTGGCGCTCGTTGCGAGAGCCGGATTAACGGTGACGTTTTCTCCTGTGGTGTACGTGTTGTTATCAACGGGCACAGCGGGGGAATTTTCCGGCTGCGTATCACCATCAATCCGGTAGGTGACAGTGTAGGTGTGAGGTGTGAATGTCCACGATCCTACAAACTCAATATCGTGATCTGTCACCGATGCTTGCGTGACAATATCATCGCTACCGGCTAGTTTCCATCCATTAAAAGCCCATGTACCATCCACACCATTGTGTTCAGGACTGGTTGAGGTCACAAGCGCAGCTTGTACAGTATCTCCGTTCCTGTACTCTTGCGTTACAACGGGCACAGTCACATCCTGCGGCACATCACCCTCGAAACGATAGGTCACGTGATATGTGGTCGGCGCACTGTAGATCGAGGTTGTGAACTCGTTCGTTTGCGCCTTATACGCGAGGTAGATAGCAGACTTCAACTGTTCAACATAAGTGTCTTTTGCACGTACACCTGTGCGAGTGTTTGCAAGGTCTTGATCCACAGCCGTTTTCATCAACTCGCGTAGCTTGGCTGCATTTTCAATCGTGATGGTCTGTCCACCGTAGGTGATCTTCACTGGTGAAAGCTGATCGAGCTTAGCTTCACGCTGAGCAAACATTGCTTTACGGAATTCAGCATCTGAGCTGTAGGGACTGATTTTCTTGAGCACTTCACTATCAGCAAAGAGAGCACCTTCTGGTGTACCTGCTGGTTTGTATTGGTCAGACAGGTAAGGAACCCAACCGTTGCTAAACCCGTACTCACCAAGGAGTTCCCAAGCGATACGTCGTATATGGACATCACCCGTCGCGCCTTCAGGTGATTGAGGCGCACCAAAGAGTGGGCTGAATAAGGGGACCGTCGGATAGCTGTTATAGGGAACCGTGCCTACATGCCTTAAACCGACAGCTTCATAACGAGAAACAACAGCATTCGCATCAACGAGGTCATTAATAGATGTCCAGTTCACGGCATCTTCCTCACGTGAAACTGTGAAATTTTCATCATACTTGCCCGTATAGGGTCTGTTACTTGGGGTGAGAGTAACAATGTTGAACCATTTCTGTTTCGTTACTGCATCACGCGCAAGTATTTCTTGAGCTTCGATCAGGTCAAGAGTGTTGGTCACATCCAGTAGGTTCTTCATGTAGTTTTTCACGGAACTCTCATCAGTAAATGAGGTGACCGTTGAATTTGCATATCCACTGGCCGGCCAGTTCATGATCTGGTTCAACTGATAGATCGGGTCGTTATTTTCCAAAGTTTCATACAAGCCACGTGGTAACAGCTCTGTTGACGTACCTGAACGGTGCCTATTGCCTTTGAGATACGCATGAGGAGGGTTTTGTGCAAGCTGATGAGTCAGCTCGTGACTGTAGGCTGAGCTGCCAGTATCATTCAAAAGTCGTGCTGTCCAGAACGTAATGTCATTACCTGATGCTTCAGCACCAACATGCTTATGAGCTGACCACAGCTTCATTGGACCAAAGAAAGCCTTGACCGCTTCAGCCGCGTTTGCTCCCCCTTGGGGTGACCATGCGGCTTCACCACTCCCACGGCCAGCCACAAAGTAACCTTCTGTGACGATACGGTCAGTTTTCAAATTTCCTGCAAATTCAGGCACCATACGCGCCCAAAAATCAACATAGGCAGCTTGGTCTTGACCGCGCTGGGCAACACGTTCTTTGAATGTTGCCATATCGGAGGTATTGGTCTTATCCGCAACATACCCTTCACGCATACCCCAACTCACCGAGGACACATTCGAGAGCACGTACATGTCACTATTGGTTCGCGTGACCAGCGGCAAAAAATAAGACAGGAGTTTTCGTGACGACACCATTTTTGAATACAAGCGATAGATACCATCAGCAATGCTGGGGCTTGCATTTTCTGCGACAGTATTTCCATGCGCAGTGAGCTGACCCGCATACCAGTCATCAACCTGGTCAGCAGGAACAACGCTCTTAATGAAACCGTCAAGTGTTCGCTCGTTACTCACTGTGCCAGCAAGTATGCGGGTAAATGTGTCAATATTCTTAGACATCGCATATTGATCGCCGGTTTGCGACCCTAAAGCGATGGCAACATCAAGGGGATTGAAGGCTTTACCAAATGAACCTGAAGTGCGTAGGCCCTGAGCAAAATTTACCTGCCCATAATCAAAGTCATACAGGCGCTGCTCATATGCTAAGCCAAGCAACAATTCAGCAGGTTTAGCCTGAATTGTTCTGGTGTAGTAGTCAGCGTCACGCCCACTATTTTGCGAGTCCGAGGAAATCACCTGGGCAAGATACGTCTCAAGGTTTGCTTGCACATCAGCAAACGCTTGGGCATATCCAGAACCCGCCACGTATTCCTTATGAAGTTCCTGCTTTGCCTCATCCTCTGTGACCTCCACAAAGTTACGGCCAGTTGCTTTAGCAATCGCAATGCGCTTATGTGTCACATCGGCATACGAGAATCGTGAGGGCGCGATTTTTCCTGCCACTTGAGGCGAATCATAGGTTAAGGCGCTCAAAGTTGAACGCACATTGGCAATCACCTCAGCCACCTGTGTCTGATCCAATCCACTGGCCGCATAGGCTGGTGCAAGTAGGCCCGACATACACAGGCACAGGACAGAAAACAGCACAACCACTACGCGTCGCATAAAATCTCTCAAACTTCAGTGTCAAATAAATATCAATACCATTGTAGTAAAAGCGCATACTAGTTGACCAAATGGTCCATACAACAACGTAGTCGCTCTGTCCTATATTTTCTCAGCCAGCAAAGGGCATACGCATGCTATACCAGCTGTCATTCAGTACATCATAAGTGCAATCTGCACATATTTTGGGGGCACAGTGCAATCTACACCATGCCCCCAAAGAAAACAGATACGCTCAGCGCATTGCTACCTGACGTTCAGCAGCTTCAACCACGTTCATCAGCAAAAGCGCACGAGTCATCGGTCCCACTCCACCAGGATTTGGTGAAAGCCACGAAGCAACTTCATCTACCCCATCAGCAACATCACCATGCAAACGCGATTTCCCTGTGGCCTCGTCATACACGCGTGAAACGCCGACATCTAAAACTACCGCACCCGGTTTCACCATATCCGGTTTCACTAGTCCTGCAAAACCCGCAGCAGCAACAACCACATCCGCCTGACGCACATGGCCCGCAAGATCACGTGTCCCCGTATGGCACAACGTCACCGTCGCATTCACTGCGCGACGTGTCAGCAGCAGGCCAATAGAACGCCCCACCGTCACGCCACGCCCAATGACACAGACATTTTTACCGTCCAAAGTAATCCCGTGGCGTTCCATCAACTCAATGACAGCACGTGGAGTACAGGGCAACGGAGAATCAATCGGTTCATTTGCGCGCAACACCAAACGGCCAAGATTCATCGGATGTAAGCCATCCGCGTCCTTTGCTGGATCAATACGTTCCAGCACAGCATTCGTATCAATACCCCTAGGCAAAGGTAATTGAACAATGTATCCCGTGCATGAGGGATCCTCATTCAATTGATCTATTGCCGCCTCAATATCACCTTGCGATGCATCGGCTGGTAAATCCACGCGTATTGATTCAATACCCACTTCAGAACAGTCACGATGTTTCCCCGCAACATATGCAACCGAACCTGGATCTTCACCTACCAAAATAGTGCCAAGACCAGGAGCAACACCGCGTTCATGCAGGAGGCCTACGCGCTGACTAAGCTCATTTTTTATTGCTGAGGCCACCTTTACTCCGTCAAGGAGACGTGCTGGACCTACCCAAGGCGCCCTCATTGATTAAGACCCGCATACAAGGGGTGTTTATCAGTCAAACGCCCCACACGTGCACGCAAAGCATCAACATCGACAGATACCCCTGATGCCCCTTGTACCAGCGCAGTCGCAATGATGTCAGCAACCTCTGCGAAGTCTTGCGCATCAAATCCGCGAGTCGCCAATGCGGGAGTACCAATACGCAAACCAGATGTGGTCATCGCAGGACGAGGATCGAAAGGAACCGCATTACGATTCACTGTGATACCAACCGCATGTAAGAGGTCCTCTGCTGCTTTCCCGTCCAACTGAGAGCGAACAAGATCCACCAAAACCAAGTGCACGTCTGTACCACCGGTTACAAGGCGTATCCCCGCCGCTTGAGCATCCGGTTCATTCAGACGCTGCGCGATGATCTGCGCACCTTCCAAAGTACGACGCTGACGATCACGGAATTCTTCGGTCTGAGCGATCTTCATTGCGATAGCTTTCGCTGCAATCGCATGCATTAATGGACCGCCTTGCTGGCCTGGGAATACGGCGGAATTTAGTTTCTTGCCCCATTGTTCCCCGCGTGAGGAAAGGATCATACCTGAACGTGGACCAGCCAGTGTCTTATGAACAGTTGTCGTGGTGATATCTGCAAAAGGCACCGGATTTGGATGCAAACCTGCAGCAACAAGACCAGCAAAATGAGCCATATCCACCCATAAAGCAGCCCCTACCTCATCAGCAATATCACGGAATGCTTGGAAATCTAAATGACGAGGATACGCAGACCATCCAGCAATAATGACTCGCGGGCGTTCACGTACAGCTACTTCACGTACTGCTTCAGGTTCAATACGCATGGTTTCACGGTCAACTTCATAGGCGAGCGCATTGTAGTTTTTCCCTGAGAAATTAATTCTCATCCCGTGCGTCAAATGACCGCCGTGAGCTAAAGACAAACCAAGGATTGTATCGCCAACATTTGCCATTGCCATCAGAGCAGCAGCATTTGCTTGAGCACCCGCATGAGGCTGCACATTCACGTAATCTGCACCAAAGACTTGTTTTGCTCGTTCGATTGCGAGATTTTCTGCTATGTCAACAAATTCACATCCGCCATAGTAACGACGACCTGGGTAGCCTTCCGCATATTTATTGGTGAGGACTGAGCCTTGCGCTTCTAAAACAGCGCGTGGAACAAAGTTTTCTGAGGCAATCATTTCTAATGTCGAGCGTTGCCGTTGAAGTTCCTGGTCCAGGACCGCACGAATTTCGGGGTCAAGTTCAGCCAAAGTAAGGTCGTTCAGACGATCCATGTGATCTCCTATGCGTTGTCAGTGCTGTCTTTCACTAGCGGTAGTACATGTACTTACTACCACGGAGTCAGGCCCAGGCGGGCGGCCACGACCTCCATAATCGCTCCCCGGTGGTCCCCCACCTGTGCGCCAGTCACGACTTGTTCAGCTTAGCGCAGATAGCACTACCATGTGGTTTCTCTCCAGAAAATCCGGACACTCCTAGCAGGAAATCCACCACATTCACACAGGGAACAATGGCCCTCTGAAAGCAAGTGAAACGGAGTGGGCTACGCGCATATAAGCGCACAATACGTGACTTGACCTGCTTACGAAGGGCGAATGAATTGTCGAGTTAGCGTGAAAAAACTACCGTACGCGCCCCATCCAGCAGCACGCGGTGTTCACTATGCCAACGCACAGCTTGAGCCAGTACACGACGTTCCACGTCCTGCCCTAAAGCCACCATGTCGTAAGTAGAATCAGCGTGAGATACTCGGGTCACATCCTGTTCAATGATTGGCCCTTCGTCAAGATCCGGCGTTACGTAATGGGCGGTTGCACCAATCAGTTTCACACCGCGATCATGAGCCTGCGCATATGGCCGAGCACCTTTGAAACTTGGCAGGAAAGAATGATGAATATTAATGATCCGGCCTGCCATTACTTCGCATACGCGTTCGGAAATAATCTGCATATATCGCGCCAAAACAACAAGCTCAACCTTTTCAGCATCAACAAGGTCAAGGAGTCGTTGTTCAGCTTGCGCTTTGCTTTCCGGCGTGACGGGGACCAGAAGGAAAGGAATCCCGTAAAATTGAGCGACAGGCGCTAAATCCGGGTGATTACCCACAACTGCCACTACATCAATCGGTAGCCCTTGAGTGCGTTGACGGTACAGTAAATCTTGCAGGCAATGTCCCTCACGCGACACCATAATGACCGTACGTAAAGGGCGTCCCAGTTCATCTACATTCCACTGGGCACCAAAACGCTCTGCTACTTCAGTTAGTCCAGTTTCCACAGGTTCACGACCGACAGGGGAATCAACCTCCACGCGCATAAAAAACAGGCCTGAATCAGGGTCACCAAATTGCTGGGACTGGATAATATTGCATCCATTCCCGGTCATCACACCTGTCACTGCATGGACAATACCTGGCTGGTCAGGGCACGAAAGAGTGACAACCAGTTTAATACGCTGCGAAGTTGTGTCAGTCATGCACATTAGGGTAACGCTTCCACTACTTTCACGTCATACAGGCCCATAAACATGAGCATCATTGCTGGGCAGGTATTTTGAGCTGAGGATTCCAGCATTGATTTCAATACCCCTCACGGGTATGTTTAAGGAATGGCTTCTACAGATTCTGAAAACCTGCCACAGGATTTAACACACCCTCAGAACCCCTGTATTCCTTCCACAGACGCAACGCATACACACGCTCCCTTATTTCCTTCACGCCGAGAACTCCATCAGCGCACGACTTCTTCTCCGCGCCCACACACATCAGCCCACGCTCACCAGCATTCACATAACCATGAACACAATCATGTGCAGGGCGTATCCTCCACAATTCGTCTCAGCCTTGCCCTCGGTATCACTTTAAGTGTTTTCCTGGCTGAGATCATTGCCTCATCCCTGTCAGGTTCTTTATCTTTAGCAGCAGATGCCGCGCATATGGCTGTGGATTCCTCAGGGCTCCTTATTGCTCTTATCGCAACTTTTTTAGCTCAAAAACCCCGTTCAGACCGTCACACATGGGGGTGGGCGCGATCTGAAATCCTAGCGACGGCACTGCAAGCGGGTATGCTTTTCGCTGTTTGTGTAGGTGTTGCGTGGGAAGCGATTCCGCGTTTACTATCCCCCACGCCCGTTAATGGCCTTGTAATGTCAGTCCTTGGCATTACTGGTCTGATAGCGAATATTATTGCGTTGATTATTTTAACAGGGGGCCGACACGATTCACTCAATATGAGGGGCGCTTTCCTTGAAGTCCTCAATGACGCGCTCGGGTCTTTCGCTGTTATTGTGGCCGCTGTTTTGAGCATTTATGTGGGATGGTGGGCAGCTGATGCTGTAGCTTCCCTCGTTATTGCAGCTTTAATGGGTCCTCGCGCCTTATCGCTCTTGCGTCGCTGCGTCACTATTTTATTGGAGCACACGCCGCAAGAATTAAATCTGGGTGAACTACGTCAGCATTTTCTTTCAATTGAGGGAGTACAAGCTATCCATGACATGCATGTGTCAGTGATTGCGACAGGAATCGTAGCTTTGACCGCTCATGTCAGTGTTGATGAAAAACTCAGTGCCGCTGAGCGTGACACTATCCTCCATACTTTGCAAGAGTGTACTTTCAGTCATTTCCCACTGACGATCACGCATTCTACTATTCAAATTGAAGGCCTCACACATGCTGAGCATGAAAAACCTCTGCATGCATAGTCTGTGCGCATAAATGAAGCTAGACATAGTGTGGTGGGCCATACGATGCGTACAGCATCGTATGGCCCACAGAAAGTATGCAGCGACGAAAACGTTACTTAATGAAACCCAAAGCCTTCACAGCGTCGTATTCTTCCTGCAGAGCAGCAATATTGTGGTCAATGCCTGCGCGTGAAGCCTCAGAAATTTCCAGGCCCTCAACGATCTGCCATTCGCCACCGTTAGAGGTTACTGGCATACCGAAGCACAGACCAGCCGGCACACCATAGTGGCTGCCATCCATCATCACTGCTGATGTGGTCCATTCGCCTTCAGGTGTGCCTAACACCCAGTCATGCATGTGGTCAATTGCTGCGCCCGCTGCTGAAGCAGCTGAAGAAGCGCCGCGCGCCTCAATAATTGCAGCGCCACGCTTAGCGACAACCGGACGGAATTCTTCAGACAGCCATGCTTCATCCACCAATTCTGATGCGGCTGTGCCACCAACAGTTGCCCATGACACGTCAGGGTACTGATCGGCAGAGTGGTTACCCCACACCACGAGGTTCTTAATATCAGCAACAGGAGCACCTGTTTTGCGAGCAAGCTGAGAAATCGCGCGGTTATGATCCAGACGCATCATCGCAGTGAAACGCGAAGCAGGGACATCTGGAGCAGCATTCGCGGCAATAGTCGCATTTGTATTTGCAGGGTTGCCGACAACCAAAACACGCACGTCGTCAGCAGCACCAGCGTTAATAGCGGCTCCTTGCGGGCCGAAAATACCGGCGTTTGCTTCCAGAAGATCTGCGCGTTCCATACCTTGACGACGGGGCATAGCACCCACAAGGAATGCGGCATTTGTTCCTTCAAATGCTGCATGAGCATCTGTGTAAATGTCTACGCCTGCGAGCAATGGGAATGCGCAGTCATCCAGTTCCATTGCGGTACCTTCAGCAGCTTTTGCGCCCTGAGGAATTTCCAGCAGATTCAGTTTCACTGGAACATCCGGACCAAAAACCGCTCCAGAAGCGATGCGGAAAAGCAGTGCATAGCCAATATTGCCAGCAGCACCAGTTACGGTGACAATACGAGGTTGTGACATATCTATTTGCTCCTTAATTGGGGAACAAGCGGCACGCATATTGCGGCTGTAATGTTCCCTCAGGTGAATTCAAGCTGACAATGTTAAGCGTAGGCGTTTCTGCAGATTTTTTCCTATGCCTGCAGTCCCAAATCCATATTTTTATGCCGTTGCTCATATTTTCACCAAAAGAAAGCGTGTGGCACACGCCTCATACATGTTGTGCATGTATCTGCATGAGCTACAGAGGATTCTTTTCACACAAGCCCTGCACTCAGGGGATACTACTTTCATTGCTCCTGCACTACATAGGAAAATCCCATGAGGTTCAACGATCCACAGAGTACTCGCTCTCTGTAGCATCGCGTAACCTCATGGGATACGCCCTTGTTCTCAGCGATGGTATAAACGCTGAGAACTATCACTTAGGAACGATGCGCCCGGTAAAACTCAATCAGCGCGCGGGTAGACGAATCCTGAGCAGCTAACGCAGCTTCATCCCCAGCAATTGCTGGCATGATTTGCTTTGCAAGTACTTTCCCAAGTTCCACACCCCACTGGTCAAAGCTATCCAAGCCCCACACTGCTCCCTGCACAAATGTGATGTGCTCATATAAAGCAATGAGCTGACCCAGAACTGACGGATTCAATTCAGCAGCCATAATGGAGGTCGTTGGACGGTTACCTGTAAAAACACGTGCCGACACGATGTGTTCCGCAGTGCCTTCAGCTCGCACTTCTTCACTGGTCTTACCAAAAGCCAGAGCCTTTGTTTGCGCCAAGAAATTCGACAGGAAAAGCTCATGCATATCCGCTTCACCGTCACGCAAAGGCCATGTTGGGCGTGCAAAAGCAATGAAATCTGCTGGGACCATACGTGAGCCCTGATGGATAAGCTGATAGAACGCATGTTGACCATTTGTTCCCGGTTCACCCCAGAAAATCTCACCGGTATCGTAAGTCACAGGAGCACCGTCGCGGCGCACAGATTTCCCATTTGATTCCATGGTGAGCTGCTGCAAATATGCGGGGAAACGATGCAGATACTGCGAATATGGCAAAACAGCGTGGGTATCTGCTCCAAGGAAATTGGAGTACCACACATTCAATAAGCCCATGAGCAACGGGACATTATGTTCTGGCTCCGCCTGAGCAAAATGACAGTCCATTACATGGAAACCGCGTAAGAACTCCGCAAAAGCCTGCGGGCCAATAGCGATAGCCAGTGAGGTGCCAACAGCAGAATCAACTGAATAGCGGCCGCCTACCCAATTCCAGAATCCAAAAGCATTCTTCGGGTCAATACCAAATTCAGCGACCTTATCTAAAGCTGTTGATACGGCAACGAAATGACGTGAAATTGCTTCTTTTTCTGCGGGCGTATCACCTGTGGCAATAATGTTACGTTCACGCAGTGCGTTAAGGAACCACTCGCGCACTACACGCGCATTCGTAATAGTTTCCAAAGTGGTGAAAGTCTTTGAGGCCACGATAACCAGAGTGGTTTCAGGGTCAAGGTCTTTTGTTACTTCACCAGCATCAGTTGGATCAATATTCGATATGAAACGACATTCCAAACCTTCACGAACGTATGGTTTCAATGCCTCATATGCCATAACTGGCCCAAGATCAGATCCGCCGATCCCCACATTTACTACGGTACGCACAGGCTTGCCTGTGATACCTGTCCATTGCCCTGAACGTACTCGTTCGGCAAAATCGTGCACGCGCTCTAAAACATCGTGGACATCTGCAATAGCATTCTGTCCGTCCACTTCTAATGTGTCATTCGCTGGGCGGCGTAAAGCCGTATGTAAGACTGCACGATCTTCCGTGGTGTTAATGTGAACACCGGAGTACATGGCATCACGTAATTCGTACACCTTCGTTTGTTCAGCTAATGCCAGTAGTTCTGTCATGATTTCATGAGTAATGAGGTTCTTTGACAGATCAACGACCAGATCACCAGCTGTACGGGTCCACTGCTGCGCACGGTCAGGTTCAGCAGCAAACCACGCACGCAAATCCGGTTCAAATGTATCGGCTGCTTTATCGAGGTTTTCCCACGCAGATGTCATTGTGGGGTCAAGTGGAACGAGGTCACTCATAGTTTTCCTTTTTCTTCTATGGTTTTCGATTACGTGGTCGGTAAATCAGGTCCACATGATTCGCATGTGTCCTGCTCGTGTTAGTGGGCTAAATCAGCTGCATCCACAATTGTCACTGGTTGCACATTCACATCAGGATCTTTAAAGGATACGGTTGTTAAAACAGGTCGTAATTCCGCCCACCATTGAGTAACAGGACGACGATTCTTCATATCGAGGTCATCAGACATGCGTTCTACCGGTCGCACATCCATACCGCCTTCTACTTGCCCGACATACACGTGACGCGCGCGACCCGAAGCTATCTGGTCAGCTATTTCCTCTATGCCGCAATCAACAAGGCGTGTGGCAAGTAGGCGGTCAAAAGCGCTGGGCGCTCCGCCTTGTTGTAAATGTCCTAGTGCCGCATGACGCACATCGTAGATGCCTTGACCTTCGGCTTCAAAAGCAGTTGCCAAGAATTCTGAATCATAGTGCGGATCATTGGCTTCATTGACTACAACTAAGAAAAGACGCCGTCCTTCTTGGAAAGATTCACGAAGTTTACGTGCGTCTTTATCAATATCTGCCAATGCCACGGGCTGTTCATTAAGGTAAGCGTATTCAGCTCCCGTGGCGATACCAGACATCAGTGTAAGGTAGCCGCAGCGCCGTCCCATCAGTCGAGCAACGAAACAGCGTTTAGAAGCGGCAGCCGATTCTTTAATACGGTCCAGTGCCCATATAGCATTATTGAGTGCGGTGTCGGCGCCAATCGACAGTTCTGACCCGGGCAAGTTATTGTCTATCGTTGCCGGTATCAAAACGATTGGTAAACAAAAAGCAGGGTAACGATCTCTTTCTGCGTTCATCGCATGGACAGCAAGGTAGGCGTTGAGCCCGCCGATCACCATGAGCGCATCAATTTCATGTTTTTCAATTGCCCGTCCAAGTGCATAGAACTGTTCTACTGAGGGCACGGGACGGCGAGTGCCCAGTTCTGCGCCTCCTTGGAAAGCCCAGCCTTCAACATCTCCCCATGACAATTCACGCACTTGGCCATCAGCTAAACCAGCCCAAGAACCTTCAACGCCAAGCATGGTCCATCCGCGCGCAATACCCAGACGAACCGCAACACGGGCGGCCGTATTCATCCCTGGGGCTAGACCGCCAGCGTGCAGGATTGCAATTCGACGAGGATGATCCTGAGGTGGGGATATGAGTTGCGGAGGTGAAGAAAGAATTTCGTTAATTCGCACCATTGTTTTGAAAGAAGATCCACGGGCAGCTTGAGCGCCTGAGAAATCTCCTGCAGCAACTAAATCTTTCACTCCGCGCGTATCGGTTACTGCTTTCATCAGGGGTAGACGAGTAATTCGGTTGCGTCGCACCCCTAGAATACGTGCCTGTGTATGCGTATCGTTATCTAAGATTTCTTGGACCGCTGCATACCCCAGCAAGGTTGACATCCAACGGTCATATGCTGAAGGTGAGCCGCCGCGCTGTACGTGCCCCAAAATCGTGATACGCGCATCTTCGCCTGTTCGTTCTTTTAATGCGTGCGCAATATGGGCCGTTGTCAGAGCATTTCCTTCGCGGTCTGTGGCACCTTCTGCAACCAGAACAATAGATTCACGACGACCTGCTTCGCGTCCTAAACGTAGTTTGGTTGCCATGTCGTCTTCCCAGCCGGGTCCTGCTGGATTTTCAGGAGTAAAAACATAGTCAGCCCCGCCAGCGACAGCCGCCATTAAAGGTAGGTAACCGCAGTGTCGTCCCATCACCTCAACAATAAATGTGCGCTGATGCGAAGCGGCGGTAGAGGAAATCTGGTCAATGGCATCAAGAATTCGATGTAATGCGGTATCTGCGCCGATCGTCATATCGGTACCTACCATGTCGTTGTCGATAGAACCGACAAGTCCAACGACATGCAAAATAGGGTGCGCATCTGCGATCTCTTGGCTGATGTGTCCTTCCTCAACGAGTTCACGCACATGCTGTGACCATTCTTCACGGAATTCGTTGGTGCCTGAAAGGGAACCGTCCCCTCCGATGACAACTAGGCGATCAATCCCGTGTTCTAACAGGTGCAGAGCCGCAGCGTGGCGGCCCCAGTATTCACGAAATTCTGGGCAACGCGCTGTTCCGATAACAGTTCCCCCTTGGGAGAGAATCCCTGAGGCATCTGACCATCCCATGCGTTTAATGGAGTCACCACCGTTGACAGCACCTGACCATCCTTCAAGGATCGCGTACGGTTGAACGCCTCGGGCAAGTGCGGTTCGCACAACGGCACGTACCGCAGCATTCATTCCTTGAGCGTCACCGCCTGAGGTAAGGACACCTATGCGAGGTGTCATACCTTGCTGTTCGTCGCAATCAGTAGTGTGTTCCATAAGTTTTTCCGTTCCATACATCTGGTCTGGATAGGGTAAGGAAGTCTGCGATAGTACGTGCACGCATGTGTGAGAACAGCATATGTGACTTTTTCACATGTTCTCCTTGCGTGAAAGTAAATAGCAGACAGTTATACAGATTACTCTATAAATATGGCTCGCTGACTGCAGGATTTCACGCAGTCAGCGAGCCAATTCTTTTCAAGAATTCAGGGGTTTATACCTGAGAGGTGAGCGCGCTTTGGGCACGTTCTTCTGGGGTGACGACTCCTTCTACTGACACTTTATCCAGGTAAGCCATTCCATCAAATGCAAGTTCACGCGCATTTTCTGGGTCGGCTTCGCTGCCAAGGTGTCCTCCGGCGAGCTTGTCAACAACCAGTGAAATCGCAGCATCACCTGTGACATTGGTTGCCGTACCGAAAGAGTCGAGGGCAATGTAGGTAGCAATCATCAATGCAACAGCGGATTCATCGAAGCCTAGCATTGAGGCAAGCAAGCCTGTGGAGGCCATGATTGCTCCGCCAGGCACGCCGGGGGCGGCAACCATCGTAATGCCGAGCATGAAAACAAAACCTACCCATTGAGCTGCTGTGATTGTCATTCCGTGGGTGTAGACAATTGCGAAAGCGAAAGCAAAAATCTTTGAGGTGGATCCGGCCAGGTGAATGGTGGCGCACAGAGGGATCGTGAAGGATGCTACTGGTTGTGAGACACCTAATTTACGTGCTTGGCGCAGTGTTACCGGAATTGTTGCTGCAGATGATGATGTTCCCAAAGCGGTGAAGTATGCCGGGAGCATAGTAAGCAGTGATGTGAAAGGATTCTTCCGTGCGATGGCTCCGGCAACAAAGTACTGCGTCAAAAGGATGACGAGTTCAAGAATAAGAACGATGACAACCACGCTGAGCATGTTGCGCATAATGCCCCATGCTTCACCTGTGTAGGTGAAGTTTAAGAAGATGCCGAAAATATGCAATGGCAACAGGGGGACAATTACTTTTTCAATGAGGCGCGTGATGATGGCTCGTAATTCGATCACTCCTTTGCGTAGGACGCCTCTGGGAACGAATGAAAGACCGATGCCGATGATGAATGATAGGAGTAACGCTGTCATAACATCCATGACTGGCGGCATCTGGACAACAAAGTACGATGCGAGAGCACTACCTGGTTCTTTCGCGTCAGCAAGTGAAGATCCAAGGACGTGTGGGAATATGGTTGCACACGCAAGGTAGGTAAGAAATCCTGCAAATAGGGTGGATCCGTAGGCGATTGCCGCTGTAATGCCTAGCCATTTACCTGCGCCTTTACCAAGATCTGCGATAGCTGGGGTAACAAGCCCAATGATGATGAGCGGAATTGAGAAGCCAAGGAATTGGCTGAAAATCGCAGAGAATGTCGAGAAGAAACGACCGAGTGTTTCAGGAATGATGTGCTGATCGCCAATGCGGAGTGAGCCAAGGACAAGAGCCAGAACAATTGCGACAAGCACCCATACGAGGATGCCACTCTTTTCCATAAACTTACGCATACCTATTTTCCTTGTGTTGTAGAGGAAGGGTCGCTTAAAGACTGCCTTTTGATGAGGTTTTACCGGAGAACGTATCAGCATATGGACTTTCTGGGGTAGCAGATTGGCCCTGCTTACCCTTTACCATTCTTGATGAGTTGTGAAGTACATGTATAGGTAAAGGGACGGCCATTTCTTTATGGATATGACCGTCCCTTTGTTTCTTTCAGTGTTTCTTGCTGTATTCCTGCATATTTTCATCGAGGACATGGAGGAATTCTTCGGTTGTCAGCCAGGGAGATTCTGCGCTGATGAGGCGTGCGAGGTCTTTCGTCATCTGTCCTTTTTCTACAGTGCGAATGATTACTTTTTCCATTGCTTGCGCAAAACCGATGACTTCAGGTGTTCCGTCAAGTTTTCCTCGGTGTTCCAGTGCGCGGGTCCATGCAAAAATTGATGCAATCGGATTGGTAGAGGTGGGTTCACCTTTTTGATGACGACGATAGTGTCGGGTAACAGTGCCATGTGCGGCTTCGGCTTCCATCGTACGACCGTCAGGGCTCATCAGCACTGATGTCATTAATCCGAGGGACCCAAAGCCTTGTGCTACCGTGTCGGATTGAACGTCGCCGTCGTAGTTCTTACAGGCCCACACGTAACCGCCGGGCCACCGTAAACTACATGCCACCATGTCGTCAATAAGTCGATGCTCGTATGTAAGTCCTGCGGCATCGAATTGTTCTTTGTATTCTTCTTCAAATACACGGGCAAAAGTATCCTTAAAAGCTCCATCATAGGCTTTAAGGATCGTGTTTTTTGTTGAGAGATACACCGGATAGCCTCGTTGTAATCCGTAGGCAAAAGAGGCGCGCGCAAAATCAGCGATGGATTCGTTGAAGTTGTACATTCCCATCGCTACACCGCCGTCTTTGGGGACGCGGATAATTTCGTGTTCTATGGGTTCTGAACCGTCCTCGGGTGTGAAGGTCAGGGTCAATGTGCCGGCTCCGGGAAGGGTCAGATCTGTTGCTTTGTATTGGTCACCAAAGGCGTGACGTCCAATGACGATGGGTTTTGTCCAGTGCGGGACTAGGCGTGGAATGTTAGAGATGATGATTGGTTCACGGAAAATAACGCCGCCAAGGATATTGCGGATAGTTCCGTTAGGGCTTTTCCACATTTTTTTCAAGCCGAATTCTTCTACACGCGCTTCGTCAGGAGTAATGGTTGCGCATTTGACGCCTACGCCGTGTTCTTTAATGGCGTATGCGGAGTCGATTGTCACTTGGTCGTCGGTGGCGTCCCTGTTTTGTACTGACAGATCATAGTAGCGAAGGTCAATATCAAGGTAGGGGTAGATCAAGCGTTCTTTAATAAATTGCCACATAATTCGAGTCATTTCATCGCCATCGAGTTCAACGACTGGCCCTGCAACTTTGATCTTTGACATGAGCACTCCTTTATAAAATATGTCACGATTGACAATCTCAATCCCCAGATTACTCGATATCAAGATATATGTCAGGCCTATGTATGCCTTATTGGGCAATTTACAAACAAAAAGCTGGGAAAACCCCCTTTCATACGTGACTATCCCACCCCAACGGTGGCAGTCCACGGCGCAAACCACCAACACGCCACAGCTACAAGAATCCACAACGCACAATCAAAAAAACGCCCCCGCGAAGCAAACCATGGCCTACCGGGAAAAATAGCGCGTACACAGGCATAAAACAATGAAAAACCCGCTAATAATAAAACCGCGCGATGAGGATGATTCGTCACAATGAGAACAAGAAAGACACATAACCACAGAACAGTCACTATGCGAGTAGCACGCTCAAGCCAAGCGGCATAAGCAGAAAAACGCGATCTTTTTTGCTCATTCACCTTTCGGACCCTAGCATGGACGAGCCGCGCTTCACACTATTTTCTGCACGTGTGGGCCACAAGCACAGATACCATTAAGGAAGTGACCAATTCCGGCCACCACCGTTGCACACATATGTCGCACGTATACGAAGGAGCATCCGTGATTTCCCGTTTCCTCGTTATCGCCCCGGAAGGTATACACACCACCCGAGCCGCCGACGACCTCGCTCAATGCCTCTCTGCTGCAGCGCCGCTCAGCCGCATGAGCGCCTTTGCAGGCACAGACCTTACCAGTGCAGCCGCTTCGCCTGAACGCGCACTTCCCCTCGCCGTAGAAGCTGTACGCGCATGCGACAGTGAATATGTACTTATCGAGGGTGTAGCCGACGTTGCACTACACCTCTTTGACACATTCGACTGGAGTCTTAATTTAGCTGCAGCAACACAGGCACATGTCATCTTGGCTTTAGACACCGAAGGGTATTCTGCCGACCTTGTTGCCGCAGAAATTCGCACAGCACGTATGCGCGCACAAAAACATCATGCGCAACTCAGCGCCGTCCTCTTACCTGCAGCAATGGCTCAAGCAGTTTCAGTGGACGATGTACACATACTCTCCCTGCCGCTCACCGATGAGTCACGAGCTACTTTGACAGGCCTCACCCCTCCATCAGCAGTTACACCACTGACCTTCCAAGCAAATCTTGTTGATCGTGCTCGTTCAGATCGTAAACGCATTGTCCTACCCGAACCAGAAGATGATCGTGTCCTCAAAGCAGCAGCAGAAGTACTTCAACGCGGCATTGCTGACATCATCCTTGTTGGCGACGAAGTAGCTATCCGTCAGCGCAGCGAACAGCTCGGTGTTGATGTTTCTGCGGCTAGCATTGTCGCTGTGGACGATCCTGTGCTTCACGAAAAGTATGCCGCTGAATTTGCGCGTCTGCGTCAAAAGAAAGGCATTACCATCGAGCAGGCTCGCGAGAAGGTACGTGACGTATCCTACTTTGGCACGATGATGGTACATATGGGAGATGCCGATGGCATGGTTTCAGGTGCAGCCCATACGACTGCTCACACCATTGTTCCTTCATTCCAAATTATCAAGACAGCACCGGGCGTATCGATTGTCTCCTCAATTTTCCTCATGCTCATGGCTGATCGCGTGTGGGCTTTCGGTGACTGCGCAGTAAATCCCAACCCCACGCCTGAACAACTTGCAGATATCGCAATTTCCTCTGCATATACAGCTCGCCAATTCGGTATCGAACCAAAAGTTGCGATGCTGTCCTATTCCACAGGGACCTCCGGTTCTGGCGTAGATGTGGAAGCCGTTGCTGAAGCAACCCGCATTGCTCAAGAAAAGGCCCCCGAACTCGCAATCGAAGGCCCTATCCAATTCGACGCATCTGTTGATGAAGCTGTGGCTGCCACAAAACTGCCGCATTCCACAGTTGCAGGCCACGCTACCGTATTCGTATTCCCCTCTCTTAACGCAGGAAATATTGGGTACAAAGCTGTTCAACGTTCATCTGGCGCAGTTGCTGTTGGCCCAATCTTGCAAGGATTAAATAAACCAGTGAATGACTTGTCACGCGGCGCCCTTGTGGAAGATATTGTGAATACTGTTGCTTTGACAGCTGTCCAAGCACAAAACTCAAACAACGCCTCGTAATATGTCAGCGCAGCACGTATAGCTTTTATCAGTTGTACATAATCCAGCCTCACACTCATCTCATTTTCATTTATGGAAAGGCCCATTTATCGTGAAACAAACTGTCCTAGTCATAAACTCAGGTTCGTCCTCCATTAAGTACCAACTTGTTGATCCGCAAACTGGCCAAGCATATGCAAAAGGCCTCGTTGAGCGTATTGGCGAATCAGAAGGCCATATCGTCCACAAATACGATAGCAATACCACTGAAGTGAATGCCCCTATCGCAGATCACGAAGTAGGAATGCGTGAAGTTCTTCGTCTTTTTGACGAGGTCGGCCCACGTTTATCCGAAGCACATATCGTCGCAGTTGGACACCGCGTTGTACAAGGTGGCCGTTACTTTGATGGACCCACTTTAATTACTGACGATGTGCGCACCCTCATTCACGACCTATGCGCGCTTGCTCCCCTGCATAATCCTGCGCACCTTAAAGGCATTGATGTGGCACGCGACCTCATGCCAGATGTTCCTCATGTCGCTGTTTTTGACACAGCTTTCTTCCAGAGTCTCCCCGAAGAAACTGCGACTTACGCCCTTGACCGTGATGTAGCGGAAAAATACTCTATTCGCCGTTATGGAGCTCATGGCACCAGCCATCAGTACGTTTCTCAGAGCGTGTCACACCTACTTGAACGCGATGATTTACGTCAGATTGTCCTTCACCTCGGCAATGGCGCTTCTGTGTCAGCAATCAAAAATGGGCACGCTATCGACACATCTATGGGTCTGACACCATTAGAAGGCCTAGTTATGGGTACCCGTACCGGTGATATTGACCCTGCTGTTGTTTTCCATTTGCAACGTCAAACCGGCTGGTCAGCAGAAGAACTCGATACGCTTTTCAACAAGAAATCCGGTTTGAAAGGCTTAACCGGCGAAAATGATATGCGTGCTGTCCGCGCCATGACTACCAGCGACGATGAACAAACACGTCGCCGCGCACGCGTGGCATTAGATGTGTATATCACCCGTATCGTGAAATACATTGGTTCCTATACCGCTGAACTTGGTGGCCTTGATGTCCTCACATTCACCGCAGGAATCGGAGAAAACGACACCAATTTACGCGCTGAAATTATTGAACGCCTCGCACCTTTTGGTGTTTTCCTTGATGAGGCAGCAAATAATGCCCGCCACGATACAGCCGTCACTATTTCCACACCGGAATCTTCTGTGCGTGTCATGGTTGTCCCAACAAATGAAGAATATGCGATTGCACAGCAGGCACTCAGCCTAGTCTGACCCTCATATATTCAAGGGTATTTCTCACACCTTATGGGGTCTGGCTTTCAGGGTCAGACCCCATATTCTTTCTCAATTTCGTGTTTTACCGATACCGACACGGACCTGTCGCGCTGGAAGGACAGCCCTACTCATCTGTGAATCTTTCAGTAGAAGACACTCACATATGCACGTACACTTCCACCTGAAGATCAGCGCACACTCGCAACAGGAGTCACCATGAATTTTTTCAACATCTACGACCAAGGTTTTGCTCGTGTTGCCGCAATCTCATTCCCTGTGCATCCTGCTTGCCCGCACAAGAATGTTGAAGAAATCATAAGCGCTGCCAGGCAATGTCACGAACATGGTGTGAGTGTAGCCGTATTCCCTGAATTATCCGTCAGTGGATATTCGCTCGACGACCTTTTCTTACAAGATGTGCTCCTTGACAATGTGGAAAAAGCCCTGCAAACACTCCGTCAAGCAACCACTGATATGGCTCCCCTACTTGTCGTTGGCGCGCCACTGCGACACTTTCACCGAATTTACAACTGTGCTGTTATTTTCCATCGTGGCCGTGTCCTCGCAGTGATTCCGAAAACACACTTACCGAACTATCGTGAATTCTACGAAAAACGGTATTTCGCTACTCTAGGACCTCACACACCTCGACACATTGATATCACACCTTGGGCATGCGACCTGTCAGATGCTGACAATCTCGCTGAATCTGATCGTCTCTTTGTTCCTTTTGGCCCCACACTTATTGAGGCAACCGATATACCTGGATTCACACTCGGAGTTGAGATTTGTGAAGATATGTGGGTTCCCGTCTCCCCTGCTTCTATAGCAGCACTACATGGGGCAACTGTCTTAGCAAATCTTTCTGCTTCCCCCACAACAGTAGGCAGAGCCGATGACCGTGATCTGTACACACGAAGTGCCTCAGCCCGACTCAACGCCGCCTATATATATGCCGCAGCTGGCTTAGGTGAGTCCTCAACGGATCTCACGTGGGATGGTCACACGGTAATTTATGAGGCCGGAGATCTTTTAGCGCAGGGACCACGTTTCATACAAGACACGCATATTATCACTGCTGACATTGATCTGGACCGCCTCCGCACAGAACGTAGCCGTCAAGGTACTTTCCAAGATAATGCTGATTTTCTTGCCGTAAACGGGCATACGCCTACAGATTTTTCCCCGGTCCGCGTGCAGGTGTCACTTACTCCTCCACGTGAGGATATTGGTTTTGAACGTGTTGTTGATCGTTTCCCATTTGTACCTAATGACCCACAGCGACTCGACCATGATTGCTATGAGGCCTACAACATTCAAGTAACTGCCCTCGCGCAGCGTCTGCGTGCAATAGGACAACCAAAGCTCGTGATCGGCGTATCGGGCGGGCTTGATTCAACCCATGCCCTCATTGTTGCAGCACATGCGATGGACCAGCTCAAACGGCCTCGGACCGATATTTTGGCCTACACCATGCCTGGCTTTGCAACCAGTCCTGAAACCCTCGCGAAAGCCTGGGAACTTGGTCGTTCCCTTGGGGTTTCTTTTGAGGAGATCGACATTCGTCCCGCTGCCCGTCAAATGCTAGCTGATATGAAACATCCCTATGCTCACGGCACTGACCTTTATGATGTGACATTTGAAAATGTTCAAGCTGGCCTGCGCACTGATTATTTATTTCGCTTAGCTAATCACCATGGCGGTATTGTCCTTGGCACAGGTGACTTATCTGAACTCGCCTTAGGATGGTGTACCTATGGGGTCGGTGACCATATGAGTCATTACGGGGTAAATGCAGGGGTTCCGAAAACTTTGATCCAACATCTTATTCGTTGGGCGGCCTCATCCAATCAATTTGATGCGCGCGTCAATCGTGCTCTTTTGTCAATTGTGGATCAAGAGATTTCACCGGAACTTATTCCGGCGACCTCAGATGGGCATATGCAATCAACACAAGAGCGAATCGGCCCGTACAATCTGCAGGATTTCACCCTTTTTTACATTTTACGGCGAGGCGCACGGCCTTCAAAGATTGCCTTTTTAGCTCATCATGCATGGTCAGATATATCACGAGGAAATTGGCCGGCTACTTTCCCGTCTTCAGAGAAAGTTGCCTACGATTTGTCAACTATTGTGCGCTGGGAGCGTTTGTTCTTGAGTCGTTATTTTAGTCAGCAATTCAAACGGAGTGCCCTGCCCAATGGGCCAAAGGTTGTGGCAGGCGGGTCCCTTTCGCCTCGCGGTGATTGGCGTATGCCCTCAGATGTATCGGGAGCGGATTGGGTTGCTGAGCTGGATGCTGCTGTGGCGGGCCTTATCGAAAATTAATGTCACAAATGTGACAAATCACCGGGGAAAGCTCTCCATATGCAGTATGGCAGGCTAAAACCTGAGCACTCTCGCAAATTTTCTCGGTAAAATTTGTGACGTATAGAAAGGCATTGTCGTGTCACTCACTCTGTTCTTCGCTTATGCGGGAAGCGTACTTTTCCTGCTGTGTACCGGAGCTTTGGCCTACATTATTTTCCATATTTTTCGTGGAACTTTGCCTTTTGCTTCGCGTTTAGCTTTACCGAGTCGCGCGTTGCGCAGCTCTGAGCAGATCTGGCAGGCCGGTCATCGAGCTGCATGCCCGCTGTTATGCGCTAATGCTTTTTTCACGGGAATACACGCTGTTGCGTGCGCTGCTTTCGCATGGTGTGCGCCCGCTCATCCTTTGACTGTTTTCCTGCCTTTCAATGGCATACTTGTCGCGAGCGTCCTGTGGGTTTTAGCTGATAAAGTCGCGGTGTGGACATCCAATCATGTGTAATGCGCGTTGATAAGTCATAAGTCACGGCGCTTACGCTGAAGCCATATTTTTATTTCGTCAGCGCTTTCTTCAGTCCCTGCTTTCTTCAGTCTCTGCTTTCCTCAGGCTGGGCTTTCCTCATCAGGGCGCACTTATCCTTCAACTTATAAAACATCACGTGCTGTACCTGCGTTTTTCAACGCACAGCACAACACGTGATTAATTGCTTACAAAAAGGGTCTATTACGCCAAGAGTGTTTCTCCTACGTAAGTATCACCTTCACGTACACCAGGCAGTATCAGATACATACCCGACGCAATATGTTGCAAGTATTCTGTCAGTAAATCATCAGACATACGCGACAAAACAGGTATGAAATTCACTGCAGGATCACGCACAAAAGCAATGAAGAACAAGCCAGCTTCCAAACGTCCAAGGTAATCAACGCCTTCAAGGTAGTTATACCCGCGACGTAACATTCGTTTACCTGAATTATTAGTTGGGTGCATCAATGCCACATGTGAAGTGGGATCAATGACAGGTTTGCCATTTGCTTGAGCTGAAAAATCCGGGGCGCTGAATTCTTTCCCACCAGACAGTGGTGCCCCGTGGAATTTGTCTCGTCCGACAATGCGTTGCTGCTCACCAAGACTGAGTTCATCCCAGACTTCCATCATCATTTTGATTTTGCGGGTACACATGTACGTGCCCCCTGCTGCCCATGATCCTTGGTCGTCTTCAGGCTGAATCCACAAATGAGTATTCAGTTCTTCAGGGGAATCTTCAGCTTTAATATTTGATGTTCCATCTTTGAAACCAAAGAGGTTACGTGGTGTTCTTTGCGTGGAAGAAGTCGAGGAAGTACGCCCATATCCCAACTGTGTCCACCGCATTGTTGCGCGTCCAAAAGCAATGCGCGTGAGGTTGTGCAGGGCATGGAGGTTCACCATCGGGTCTTCTGAGCAGGCTTGAATAATCAGGTCACCTCCACCTCGCTGAGGATCCAGTTTCTCAGCTGCCATGCGAGGAATTCCTTGTTCGAGGACTTGCGGAAGCTTGCCAGCTAAGCCGAAACGATCAACGCCTTCATCAGTGAGGAACAGTGAACGTCCTACTCCAAAACTGATAGTCAAAGCAGCAGGGCCTGCACCAATGGTTTCTCCCGTGTCACGTGGAGCAGCTTCAAGATTTGTGGCGTGATTTGCTACCGGTTCACCTTGAGTCATACGTTCTGCCGCTAAAGTCCAGTCACGCAGCAGTTCAATGAGGGTATCACGGCTATCTGTGGTCAGGTCAAAAGCAGCTGTATGCATTTGCTGCTGCGCTGGGGTCAAAATCCCTTGCTGATGTTTACCTCGGAAAGGATAGGAGGTCTGCAGCACGTCACTGGCAATGTTGTCGCCTGCTTGCCGTCCAAGAGCAAATCCTGATGCCCCTCCTAAACCAAAGGTTAATGCCCCAAGTCCAGCTAAACCAAGGAATTGTCGCCGCGATAAGCCATGAGGTTTTTCAGTGGTTTCGTGTGAGGCTTCTGTTTTTCCTGTAGCAGGGGGAAACCCCGCAGGATTTTCTTGATCCCGCGGGGTGCCCTGTGAAGCATTCTGATGCTCTTTCACTTGATGATCGCCGCCGTCAGCTGAGCTAGAGGCAGACGCAGAGCATTCACCTTATCTGATAATGCTTTACGACCAGCGTCATCAACAGTGTCGTAGGAGGCGTATCCGTCACCTTCAACGTATTTACCGAGTTCAGCTTGCATTCCTTCAAAGGCTTCGTGGATACGCTTGGCCAGTTCAGGATCTTTTTGCTTTGCTAGGGTTTCAACGTTTCCGTAGGCAACTTTTGCACCTTCGACGTTAGCGACAAAGTCCCATAGGTCGGTGTGTGAGAAGGCTTCTTCTTCACCGGTGATCTTGCTGGTGGCTACTTCTTCGAGTAGCGCAATTGCACCATTGGAGATGTCGTCAAGTGAAACAGAGAATTCTGCCGAATAGACCAGATCGTACAGATGCTGAGTATTTTCAACGAGTTTACCGGCAGTGTCTTTGCGTTGTTCCTCGCTCAGGCCTTCATAGCCTTCGGGACGCCACAAGTCTTTCTCGATGAGGTGCCAGCCGGTCCATTCGTCCATACCGGATTCGCCTTCTTGGAAGTCAGCTTCGCGTAGGTCGAGGGCTGGGTCGATGTCACCGAATGCTTCGGCGGTCGGTTCGATACGTTCGTAGTACATGCGGGTTGGTGCATATGCTGCTTTTGCTGCTTCTGTGGCACCGGAGATGTAGATTTCGGCGAATTTTTGTGTTTCAGCTAAGAGTTGTCCTGCTTGGTCACGGATGTAAGCGGTGTAGTTTGTGACAGCTGAATCAATCATGCTTTGTTCATCAGCGCTGACTTCAGCTTTTGTGCCTGAGTCAGTGACTGTGAATTGTGCGGTTCCTACGAGGGCACCCACCATATTCTTCTTACATGCGGTGTAGTAGGTACCAGGTTCTAATGCGATGGTGTATTCGACGGTTGTGCCGGGGCCAAGGTTTTCACGTTCACCGACGATACGGAGTTTGTCATCAGCGAGGATTTCAAATTCGTTGCGTACTGTGCCGTTGTTCGTCAAGGTGAATGTGGTGACACCTGAAGGGGCGGTTGCTGCAGACACAACACATGTGTCATCGCTGATGGCTACGCTCAAAGCGGAAGGATTTGCTTTTTCTGATTGATTATTTGCGCTAGGGTTATTTGCCACGCAACCGGCGAGGGTGAAAGCAAGAACACCTGCCGTAGAAGCGGCAATGCTCACACGTGAAATTTTCATGTTTCTCCTTTGTGAGATTTTTCTTGGGATGTAGTGGTGTTTACGCTGTTTCCGCGTGGCTGTGAGCCACCGCAGACGGACGATCTGCAGGTGAACATATTCGTGAACGCACGAGGAAAATGGGTAAAACACTGACGATGTAGATAAGCCATGCGAAGAATTGAAGATGCGTGGGGGCCGCATTGAGGTTAAACATGGCTTCAAGGAGGACCCACCACCATGCTGATGTGTTCAGCCATGAGGCAAGGGAACCGTCAACGAGGTACGTGAAGTCGTAGATCGGTACTCCCCAGCCGGGCAGAACATTGGCTTCTTGGAAGTCACCGATGCCGTATGACATGACTCCGGCTGCCACGAAGATTAACAATAATCCTGTGATATTAAAGAAAAGGGAGAGGTTAATACGAGCAGCACCTGTATAGACTGCCCAACCGATAAGTACTGCAACGATAAGACCGGTGAGTACACCCAAGGTTGGGTCAATGACCGAGTTTGTTGCAGAAGATTTCACTGTGGCCCAGACAAATAGGGCTGTTTCGATTCCTTCGCGTCCAACGGCGACAACGGCAATCCACACGATGCCCCATGTGGACCCTGTTTTAAGAGCCGCATTGGTGTCGCTTCGGAGTTTTTCTGTGAGTGCGTGCGAGTTTTTACTCATCCATAAAATCATCCACGTGACCATTGCCACGGCAACTAAGGAAAGTCCTCCGCCGATGATTTCTTGGGCAGCGAAGCTCAGGGTATAAGGTCCCCAGGTCATATAGGCACCTAAAGACAAGGGAACGAGGACAGCAATGATGGTGCCTAAAGCAACCTGTGGGAACAGGTCTTTACGTCCAACTTTGGCTAGGTAAGCCAAAATGATGCCGACGATGAGAGATGCCTCAACACCTTCACGTAAGGCAATCAGAAAGTTGGCTAGGAACACAGCTAACCCTCCTAGAACGAGAGAAAGATATTTACGTAATGATCCTTTTTTGTAAAGTGTGGATTAGACTAACCTTATTGCTTTAAGGTTTCAACCTCCCTCATAAGGAAATACTTATATGCGACCCATACATTTTTTTATCCTTCTACTTGTTGCCCTCATTATTTTTGGCGCACAAAAACTCCCTGATTTGGCGAAATCACTAGGACAATCAGTAAAAATTCTGAAAAAAGAACTTCAAGATGATGAGCCGTCCTCAGATGCTCCTCAAGTAGAAAAAATCACATCTGAAGCTGCGCCTTCCGTCCCACCTACAGAGACAGACCCTTCCCCTTCAGAAAGCACACACTAATTTCTGCTAACCCCACAGGTCTCATGCCCCTGACGGAGCATTTACTTGAGCTTCGCAAACGCATCCTGCTCTCTTTAATGGGTATTGCTCTTATAGCAATCGCTGGCTGGTGCATATATCCCCTTTTGCTTGAGATGCTCGTAAAGCCCCTCGATGAGATTTTTGCCGCCCAGACCCAGCCCATACATCATGACGGAGTAAATTTTCGGACAGTTCTTTCCCCGCTCACTCTCCGCTTATCGGTTTCTGCCTGGATTGGACTCATAGGTGCAAGCCCTTGGTGGCTTGCACAGGTATGGTTTTTTATCGCCCCCGCTTTGGAACGCCACCACCGTCGCCTCATCATCGCTTTAACATGCGCAAGCGTCATTTTATTTTCCGGCGGAGCAATGCTGGGCTGGTTTTTCTTTCCCCGTTTACTTGGGATTCTTTTATCAGAAATACCTGAACGAGCCGGTTCCCTACTCGATATTGATTCTTACATCACTTTCGTCATCACATTGACTGTTGTCATGGGAATCAGTGCGCTCTTTCCTCTCGTCATCATTGGTTTACATGCGCTACACATAGTCTCTGTTCGCGGATACATTCGCGGCTGGCGATGGGCAGTAATGGGAGCTTTCACTTTTGCCGCTATTACGAATCCGCTTCCAGATATCTGGTCAATGATCGTGCAATCACTCGCTTTACTTGGACTGTATTACTGCGCTGTTGGCATATGCGCTACGCGAATGTGGTGGGCTCAGCGTGGTCGGCTTCTTTTTTCTGCTCTGACAAAGAAATTACGTCAATTTGGGGAACGCTAATATCCGGTAGCTCCGTTTCTTCAATCACTGTCTGCATTTGTTCATGAGCCGCCTGTTGAAATTCTTGAAGGCGAGAGCGAGCTTTGAGCAGGGTACGAGCAACATTCACCATTGTTTTTGGCCCTAGGATAATTAATCCGACACATGCAAGCACAAGAGCTTCTGTTCCTGAAATGCCGAAGAATTCCATATATACATGCTCCTGACTTCACCTGTGCGCTAGGTAAAATTTACACGGTATTTTATTCTTTTCTTTCATTGCGTGACTCTCAAGTTGCTCTTGGCTTGTATAAAGCAATACCAAAAATCTCTGACAGGTACGTGCCGTAATGAAAATAATCAGAGGACACAAAATACAATACGGGCCTTGGTAGCAATATGTCACCAAGACCCGTAGAGTTATTTCACCTCGTCAGATACGATAAAGCCACTCAATAAAATTATGTAGCATCAAGGCTTTATGCGTATCATCCGTAGTGTCACTGACCGGTCATTGTACGCACATCAAGAGCAGCATCAAGCTGTTCTTCTGTTATTTCACCTCGTTCAACAAATCCCAAATCAATAGCCGCCTCACGCACAGTTAAATCATGTTTCACTGAATGTTTTGCGATCTTTGCAGCTGATTCATAACCGATCAAACGGTTCAGAGGCGTCACAATAGAAGGTGAAGACTGCGCTAAACGCAAGCATCGTTCTTCATTTGCCTGAATACCGTCAATGCAACGCGCCGCGAGAACCTGCGACACATTCCCTAAAATTGATGCTGATTCTAAAATGTTGGAAGCCATCACCGGCAGCATCACCAGCAAATCAAAGTTGCCTTGCGCTCCAGCAAAGGCCACAGCCGCATCATTACCGATCACTTGTGCGCATACTTGCACAGTTGCTTCTGGCAAAACAGGATTCACCTTACCCGGCATGATTGATGAGCCCGGCTGCAAATCTGGCAAGAAAATTTCACCAATACCTGTACGCGGGCCAGAACCCATCCAGCGCAGGTCATTAGCAATTTTCACCAAGGAAACAGCCACTGTACGCATGGCACCTGACAATTCCACCAGAGAATCCTGAGCAGCTTGTGCTTCAAAGTGATTTTCAGCTTCACGTAAAGGTAAACCTGTATTTTCAGCGATCAGCTCAATGACTCGGGCAGAAAACCCTGTCGGCGTATTGATTCCGGTTCCTACAGCAGTTCCACCCAAAGGCAATTCAGCAAGATTGGGTAGGGCAGCCTCGATACGACCAATCCCTTTAGAAATCTGTGTCGCATAGCCAGAAAATTCTTGACCAAGGGTGATTGGCGTTGCATCCATTAAGTGCGTACGACCAGATTTAACGACATCAGCAAATTCTGTGGCTTTTTGTTCCAACGAATCATGCAGAGTCCGTAACCCAGGAATAAGCACTTCCAGGGTAGCTTGGTATGCAGCTATGTGAATAGAGCTAGGGAATACGTCATTGGATGATTGTGAGGCATTCACGTGGTCATTCGGATGTATTTCGTGCCCTGATTCACGTGTTGCTATGGTGGCAATAACCTCATTTGTGTTCATATTTGATGAGGTGCCTGAACCTGTTTGGAAAATATCAATCGGGAAATGGTCATTGACTTCACCGGCGATTACTTTTTCAGCAGCAGAAACAATGGCATCGCAGATGTCTTGACTGATAACACCAAGTTCAGCATTAGCCAGGGCAGCCGCACGTTTAATTTGTCCAAGTGCGGCAATGTGGTGTGGCGCTAATTGCTGACCAGAAATGGGGAAGTTTTCCACTGCCCGTTGTGTTTGAGCGCGGTAGAGAGCTTCTATAGGGACACGTACTTCACCCATAGTGTCATGTTCGATACGGTATTCACTCATAAGTCCTCCACATCATTGGGTTCTAGCTTTGTCCTCTCTATTGTCACCGAAATAAGAAAGAACTGTGGAATGTAATTACGGAATATACGCAAAATCACCTCATCACTAATTCGGAGCCTGAGGGTCACATATCACGCGATGACACACTTGTATTTCCTCATATCCTCCCAATTTTCTCCCTATCATCACACGTGAAAATCCCAGTATTCTCAAAGAAAAACACTCCCACCTCGCTTCCTTTTTCCTGCGGAAGTATCAAATGAGGACAGGGGTCCCCACTCCTACCCCAGTTACGTCATACGGTGTGTACAACCCATGTATCACCAGCAACAAGGAGTTACCATGACTGAGTTCTTCTACGAAGACTTACTTCCCCTCGGAGAAGACACCACCACATACCGCCTCATTACCACTGAGGGCGTACAAACCGTAGAAGGACCAGAGGGTGTCCCTTACCTGAAAATCGCCCCCGAAGCCCTCCAAACACTAGCTCGCGAGGCCTACCATGACATTTCTTATTTCCTGCGAACAGAACACCTCGAACAGCTAGCAAAAATTTTGGAAGATCCCGAGGCTTCAGCAAATGACCGCTTCGTCGCACTCGATCTCTTAAAAAATGCGAATGTTGCTTCGGCGGGCGTGCTCCCCATGTGTCAAGACACCGGCACAGCCATCATCAAAGGCGAGCGCGGCCAACGAATCATCACAGAAGGAAACGACGAACGCGCCCTTTCGCACGGCGTATATGACGCTTACACCGAGCTTAATCTGCGCTATTCACAAAATGCGCCTTTAACCATGTACGACGAAAAGAACACCGGCTGCAACCTGCCCGCACAAGTCGAACTCTACGCTGACACTCACCGGGGGCATGAATGTGATTACCATTTCCTTTTCATGGCTAAAGGCGGAGGTTCTGCAAATAAGTCCTACCTTTACCAAATGACGAAAGCCATTTTGGATCCCGAGCACATGATGCAGTTCCTCGAAGAAAAAATACGTTCATTAGGAACAGCAGCATGCCCGCCCTATCACCTTGCTATCGTTATTGGTGGTACGAGCGCTGAATACTGCCTCAAAACAGCAAAGTATGCTTCTGCGCACTATTTAGATTCTTTACCCACCCACGGGTCTGAGTGCGGTAATGGCTTCCGTGATGTCGAAATGGAAAAAGCTGTTTTTGAGCTGACTCAGCAGATGGGAATTGGAGCGCAGTTTGGCGGTAAATACTTCTGCCATGATGTGCGTGTCATTCGGCTTCCACGCCACGGGGCTTCTCTACCTGTTGCCATTGCTGTGTCCTGTTCCGCTGACCGTCAAGCGAAAGCAAAAATCACCCCAGAAGGTGTGTTTTTGGAGCAGCTTGATTTTAATCCGGGACGTTTCTTACCTGCGACAACTGATGAAGAACTTGGTTCTGATGGTGAGGGCGCTATTCACGTTGATTTGAACCGTCCAATGGCTGAAGTCCTAGCTCAGCTTTCTCAGTATCCCGTTAAGACTCGTTTGGCTTTGTCAGGCACGATGATTGTTGCTCGTGATATTGCCCATGCGAAAATTCGTGAGCGTCTGGATAATGGCGAGCCTATGCCGCAGTACATGCTAGATCATCCTGTGTACTATGCCGGACCTGCGAAAACACCGGAAGGTATGCCTTCAGGTTCTTTCGGCCCAACGACTGCGGGACGTATGGATTCTTATGTGGATCGTTTTCAGTCTCTGGGTGGCTCAATGATTATGGTAGCTAAAGGAAACCGTTCCGATCAGGTAACTCAGGCCTGTCACAAGCACGGGGGTTTCTATCTGGGCTCTATCGGTGGTCCCGCAGCAGAATTAGCTGCGCATTGCATCAAGAAAGTTGAATTACTTGAGTACCCTGAGCTTGGCATGGAAGCTGTGTGGAAGATTGAGGTAGAAGATTTCCCTGCTTTCATTGTTGTTGATGATAAGGGGAATGATTTCTTTGCTGGTACTCAGGAAGTTACTCTGACCATTGGTAAACGTCCTGGTTTATAGATTCTGGTGGCCCTCATGTTGTTCTGCTTCACGGTAGTTCACTGACATTATTGGCCTTCCCAGTTCAACAAATGAATAAGGACGTGAGGCTTTTCTGATGTCTGAAAGGACCGTGTGAGCACTTTCCTCCTTAAGTTGGGCCTCATCTAAAACGTACAGGTGCTGCTTTCTCATGTTTTATCCGTGGGAAAGCAGCACTTTTTACACCCAATTGACGCTTATAGGCGTATCGCATATAAGCGTGTCTGCACCTCATCTAGCGTAAAAAGCGACGCATGAGTATCAGTAGAGTTCATAGCGGGCGGTAAGGGCTGACAACCACTTCAACACGCTGCAGGTCTTTCACTTCGCTGTAACCTGTTGAAGCCATTGTTCGTTTCAATGCGCCAACAAAGTTTAATGAGCCATCTGCCCGTGTTGAGGGGCCGTAGAGGATCTGTTTCATTGTTCCGCTTGTTCCCACATGTACGCGCTGTCCTCGTGGCATTTCAGGGTGTGTTGCTTCGCTTCCCCAATGCCATCCGCGACCGGGAGCTTCCTCAGCACGCGCAAGTGCTGCACCTAACATAACGGCATCAGCACCACAGGCAATGGCACGTGACAGGTCACCTGAACGTCCAATACCTCCATCCGCAATGACATGCACATAACGTCCCCCAGATTCATCCATGTAATCTCGACGGGCAGCAGCAACATCAGCCAGTGCCGTCGCCATTGGCGCATGTACGCCCAAAGACTGTCGAGTTGAATGGGCTGCGCCGCCTCCGAAACCGACGAGGATTCCTGCTGCTCCTGTCCGCATCAGATGTAAAGCTGCAGTTGTGGTTGATACGCCTCCCACAATCACAGGCACATCAAGTTCGTAGATAAAACGTTTGAGGTTGAGTGGTTCTGCGCGTGAAGATACGTGTTCAGCCGATACAGTGGTGCCACGAATAACGAATAAATCCACACCCGCATCGACAACATATCGCCAGTATTTTTGTGTTCTTTGTGGTGATAGGCGGCCCGCGACGACAACACCGGCCTCACGAATCTGTTGGAGTCGAGCTGTAATGAGTTCAGGTTGAATTGGCTCAGAGTAGGCTTTCTGTAAAAAAGGAATAGATTCTTCCCCGTCAAGATGCGAAACTTCTTCAAGTAGTGGTTCTGGATCCTCATAACGGGTCCATAGACCATCCAAATCCAGAACGCCGATACCGCCCAAGCGTCCACATTCGATAGCTGTCTGAGGGCTCATCACTGAGTCCATGGGGGCAGCCATAATTGGAATATCAACATGGTAGGCATCAATTTGCCAGCCCACGTTGACGTCTTCTGGATCGCGGGTACGTCGTGCAGGCACTAAAGCGATGTCGTCTAGCGTGTAGGCGCGTCGTCCACGTTTGCCTCGACCAATTTCAATTTCATGACTCACGTACTCATACTATCGGGAACAGTCTTTTTCTTTCAGTCAATATGCTTATGTATATTTCCACCTCATAGAAATTACTTGTCTCATATTTCTATACGGGTGTATGCGCACGGGATTTCTCAGCACAAAGGCAGCATGTATTGAGCGCTGCGTTGCACTTTTGGTGTTGAAGTGTACGCAGATGTGGGAGTTATAGGGGACACTGGAAGTATGAGTGAAAAAGAGATGATATGGACAGATGTTCCGTGGTTAGGTTTTGACACGGAAACAACGGGAGTGCATGTTCACGAAGATCGTTTAGTTACTGCTGCCCTTGTTTTGAGACGTGCAGGCGCTCACCCTCGTGAAGCTGATCTGATGCGCACATGGCTAGCTGATCCTGGTGTGGAAATACCTGAAAAAGCGAGTGCTGTTCATGGGATCACCACAGAATATGCGCGTGAAAATGGGCAGCCGATTACTCAGGTACTTGATGATGTGGCTTCGACTTTAACTGACCATTGGAAACGAGGTTTTCCTGTGGTTGTTTTCAATGCTCCCTACGATATTTCTCTGATGGAAGCTGAGCTTCGTCGCCATGGTTTACCTACTTTAGAAGAACGTCTTGGTCGTTTACCTTCACCGGTTATTGATCCGCTTGTTATTGACCGTGTTGTTGGTAAATATCGCAAAGGAAAGAAAACACTGGTGCTGATGGCACCTGTATATGGTGTGGTTGCTGAAGAAAATGCCCATACTGCGGAAGTGGATGTGCAAATGACTCTTGATGTCCTTGGAGGGATTGCGCGAAAGCACTCCGACACCTTTGGGGCTATGACGTGTATGGAGCTTCACGAATGGCAAAAACGTGAACATGCACAATGGGCAGCTGACCGTGAGGAATATATGCGACGCAGTGTAGGTAAGGAGGTTGTTATCTCTCGCGCATGGCCTCTTGAGTAGTCCTCATGCTCATAAGCCTAGTCGTGCGCGCTCTGCGATCAGGTACCAGCACACATCATGCCTACTGGTAGCTCAGGTGAAATTCGTGAGGTGAAATTCTACTTTTCACCTGTGGCAGCAACCAGGTCAGCCCAAGTCATCGGCCCACCGACAAGTCCAGCAAAATCGGCATTTTGCTCATGAATTGCCATATCGGTTGCCGGATTACTGACAAGGTGTGCAAGTACATCAGGGGCGGCTGTGATTGCCCCAATGCCGTCACGGACAAGTTCAAGGACTTGCTCTGAGTTCTTGAAAGACGCGGCAAGCACATCTGATTGAATCCCCTGAGCACGAAGCATCCTGTGCATATCAGCTGCCACACGGACACCTGAAATACCATAGTTATCCATACGGTTCACGTAAGGAGCGATATAACGGCATCCTGCTTTTGCTGCCATGAAACCTTGCATAGCTGAGTGAATACCTGTCGCAGTAATGTAAAAACCTCGCTGCTTCAATAAGGGCATTGCTGCATAGCCTTCGCGTGTCACAGGCACTTTCACGAAAATATGTTCACCTAAAGTTTCACGTAAAGCGGCTGCTTCAGCCAACATGCCCTCAGTTGTTGTCGATACTAATTGCGCATGCATTTGTGAGCCAAAAGGCAGGATTTCCTTAATTCGTTTCAATGTGGCCAGAGGATCCGCCCCATAACGTGCCAAAATCGCTGGATTTGTTGTCACACCGTCAACTGGTAAAAATGACAATGTATCTTCAATAGCCTTTGGGTCAGCGTCGTCAATCAAAATCAACATCAGGAGCCTCCATTTCAGTCTCTGGCTTTCTCCTACTGTATGAGTTCCACAGGTGTCACGACAAATCCCCTCCCCTGTTTCAAAACAGGTAGCAAATATCAAGCGGCGAAGGGAATAATATTTTCCCTCCGCCGCTTACAGAATTGCCACGTCAAGCACTGTCACTTCAGGCTGTGATAATTTGGTGCTTCCGTTGTCATTTGAACATCATGCGGGTGTGATTCACGCAGACCTGCTGATGTGATCCTGACAAAACGACCATTCTTTTTCAGGTCGGCAATAGTTGAAGCGCCCAAATAGAACATTGTCTGATGCAAACCGCCTACCAGTTGGTAAACCACTGAAGCTAAAGCACCTGTATAAGGAACCTGTCCTTCAATGCCTTCAGGAATGATTTTGTCATCACTTGATACATCTGCTTGGAAATAACGGTCCTTTGAATACGATTTACGTCCACGTGAACTCATTGCCCCCAGCGAACCCATTCCACGGTAACGCTTAAATTGCTTACCATTGGTAAATACCAGTTCACCGGGTGATTCCTCACAACCAGCAAGCAAGGAGCCCAGCATCACTGTATCCGCGCCAGCAACCAATGCCTTACCAATATCGCCTGAATATTGCAGTCCGCCATCAGCAATTAATGGCACGCCCGCTGGCCCACAAGCCTTCGCAGCTAAATGAATAGCAGTGATTTGAGGAACACCCACACCTGCAACAACACGAGTCGTGCAAATAGATCCAGGACCAACCCCCACTTTCACAGCATCCACACCGGCATCAATCAGAGCTTGAGCACCCTCGGTAGTTGCCACATTTCCACCAATGATTTGCACCCCTTCAAAAGCAGAATCTGCTTTAATGCGGCGAATCATGTCAAGAGCCAAAGCAGCGCCACCGTTTGCAGTATCAACCACAAGGACGTCAACACCTGCCTCAGCAAGTGCGCTGGCGCGTTCCCACGTGTCTCCCCAGTAGCCCACTGCGGCGCCAACAACTAAACGACCGCGAGCATCTTTGGTGGCATTAGGATACTGCTCTGTCTTTACGAAGTCTTTAACTGTAATCAGGCCCGTTAAACAACCGTTGTCATCAATGATCGGTAGTTTTTCGACTCGGTGCTGTGCCAAAAGAGCTTTCGCGTCCTCGCGTGAAATACCTACATGTCCTGTCACTAAACGTTCACGCGGTGTCATGCAATCAGATACATGTAAATGCGACCAATCCTGTGGGGGGACAAAACGCAGATCACGATTGGTGATAATACCTAAGAGTTCACCATTTTCGCCAACAACCGGCAGACCAGAAACCCTGTACTGTCCACATAAACGATCAAGTTCCTCGATTGTGGCATCGGGCCTGACGGTCACAGGATCTTCCACCATGCCTGATTCTGAGCGTTTCACTTGGCGCACTTGCTGTGCTTGCTCATCGATGGAAAGGTTTCGGTGCAAAATTCCAATGCCACCTTGACGTGCCATAGCAATTGCCATACGCGCTTCGGTAACCGTATCCATTGCCGCTGACAGCAACGGAATACGTAGTTGAATATTTTTTGTGAGATATGAGGTTGTATCCACAGTTGAGGGAACAACATCCGTTAATTCCGGTAGCAAAAGAACGTCGTCGTAAGTCAGACCTGTTAAAGCAAAAGGATCCTGTGCATGTGTCGTAAGTCCACCCATAGAACAAGTGTAGAGGCCAAGCCTACATATTTTATCGTTGAACCCTGTGAAAAATATGACGTAGGACCTCTGTATTGTATATATGAGTCTTCATATCAGGCCTATGCCCTGCAGGTGAAATAATGGGCTTTTATCAAACAAATAAAAGACGGCACCTGTGTTGGCCGCATCACTCAGGTCAATCCTGTAGGTGAGGATCCTCGAAAAAGTTTTCCTTATAGAAACGAGTGGCTCTCACGTGCCCGTCGCGCTGATTCTGCGAAACTAGCTGCTGGCGGTAACAGCGGTAAAAGAAGCATCTGCGCTACATGATATACGTCAGGTTTACCGTCCCACGTTGTCGTTGACACGTCACCGTTTTCATTCACTTCATGTACCCATCTGCCAATGTCTTCACGTAGGTACTGATCGGCCCATGCAAGCCATGAAGCAAAAAAGTCAGATACTTCCTCAGCGTCTTGCGTTCGCCCCACGACGTGAAGTTCGCGTCCCAATACCATTGCTGCACTTAATGCTTCACATAAAACCCAGTGCATACGTTCTGTGACAACTGGCTGACCGTCAAAGTCGGTGGTATACACAAAGCCACCATGCTTGCTATCCCATCCTTCCTCAGCAGCACGACTAAAAAGTGCATGAGGAGCTTCTAGTGTCCAGTCTGGAATTTCGTCACCATTTTCCCTCAAAGCACCACGCACATGCAGCATCAGGCGAGCCCATTCACATGCGTGTCCCGGTGTAACACCGTAGGGGCGGAAAGGATCATGAGGATTTTCTTTATTGAAATCTGTCTGCACTGCCCATTTACTATCAAAGTGTTCAGGTAAACGGGCGCCCCACTGCGCACATAGATCAGCGGCCCAGCGGGTGATTGCGCGCGCACGGTCTAGCCACAAGCGTTCCCCTGTCGCATGATAAGCCGCCAGATATGCTTCCACCGTGTGCATGTTGGAGTTGAGGCCACGGTAGGCTTCTTTCTGCGTATATTCCTTATCCCATGATTCGCATACACGCCCGTGTTCTGGTTCCCACCAGTGGGTATCTTGATCGGCGAGCGCGTCCTCAAGGAGTTGGCGTGCGCCCTCTATACCTGCTGTGAGGGCACTTGAAGCTGCGAGGATAACGAATGCGTGAGCATAGGCTTCTTTACGACCGTCTCCAACGCAGTGGCCGTGACCGTTTTCGTCGATACCGTGTTCTACTGCGCTGAACCAGCCACCGTTTTCATGATCGCGAAAAGCAGTGGTTAAGGAACGGATCCCGTGTTCAGCAAATTCTGACATACCCGCGATACCGCATAGGGATGCGAGGGCAAATACATGGGTCATACGGGCTGTAATCCACAGTTCAACGGGACGTTTTTTGTTCACTGTGCCGTCCCCCATTAAGTATCCAAATCCGCTGGGACGCAGGGAGGCGCAGGCAAAACGTGTAAGAACAAGGAATTCTTTGGTGAAGCTGGATTGTAGGATTGGTTCTTCCCACGGGCTTTCCATGATTCCTCCATTATGTTGATGTGTGGGTATATGTTCCTTTGCGGGGACGCAAGATTATAGGTGCCACGTTACCATTGAAAGCAAAGGGAAATGGGGGCTTTCGACCATAGGATGTGCGTTCCTGTGCTTTCGTGACCGATTATCGGACAGTGGATGTGGTATCCGGAAAAGTGATGACCGTGGCCTGTTTTAGATACGTGCAAGAGTTTCTTCAACGGCTGCAGCGATAGTGCGTACACGTAGAACTTTCGGATTCAGAATTGGTGGTGTATCCGCACCTACGAGGATGACGTCGGTGCTGTGGTCATGTATGAGGGTTGTGACAAGTTTTTCACATGCTGTCCCGCGTCCTGTGACGACAGCGATACGCACATCATGGTTTTGCATGTATGTTGCTATTCGGTCGCATACTTCTGTCCCGCCGTGATTTCCTGTGGACATAATTGCCGTGGGGTGTTCTCGCCATTGTAAAGCTACTCCCATGACATGAGCTGCCAAGGAGTGTTCTTCATCTGTGAGGATAAGGATTCCTACTGTGTTTTCTTGGTCTGTTGAGGTGGTGGGGCGTTGGTCTGATATTTCGGTGAGGACTTGGAGAACTGCAAGTGTCAAGAGGGCCGAGGGTGCGTATCCTGGTTTTTCGCCTTCGGTGGAGGCTCTGATGGATTCAAGTGCCGGTTCAAGTAAATGTGTCCATGTGTAGACGAGGCCGTGGGTTGCTATCGCATTTTCTAGTAGGCGTATAAGGGTTTCTGCGCGCCCTCCTTGTGCAGCGGCAAGTATGTCGTCGCAATGTGATGGCACGGGAAGTTCACGCGTGTTTTCACGTGTTTTCGCGGGGGTTTCGCCTCGTACAATAGCTGCGGCTTCAGCCGTAGGAACTCCTGCGTGAATTAATTCGACCATGTGAGCAAGGCGCGCAAAATCATCTGGAAGGTAGCGTCGTCGAGTTCCGGATTGGCGTTCTTCGTTTCCAATCCCATATCTGCGTTCCCATGTGCGTAATGTGGAGGGAGATATTCCTAGGCGTACCGACACAGCGGCTACAGTAAGTGGCGCTTGTGGTAATTCTGCGGCCACGAGCTGTGCCTTAGGCATATTTGCTCCTTTTCACTGCGTGCTGATATGCGCAAAAATGACGCACTTTCTGTTCTTCGTGCGCGCATTACTTGTGCATTGCTTTTCTTCGATTGTCGTACCCTCAGCCTTTTTGCGCCACCGGAAGATGTGTTTTTCTTCTTTTCGCCCAGTTTCAGTGCTTTGTGGAGTCTTTTTCTTTATTGAACTGTAACTTTCATAGATATTTTCTTTCAGTGTTTTCTCAGCTTTCTCTCTTTTCCTGAGAGTTTCAGGAGAATTTATGACACGGTCTTGAACAACATATGCACAGTTACGTAGAATGGTGGATAGCAAGATGAAGGAACATTCTTCATCATCAATTGTTCACTTGTAGGAAATGAGGACCCATGACTGATGTCTCGCGACTACCCGGCCCTATGATGGAGGTTTGGGAGTGGCAGTACCAAGGGGCCTGCCGCGACCTAGATACGGAAATGTTTTTCCATCCTGAAGGCGAACGAGGCTCCACTCGCCGCCGTCGTGCTGAAGCAGCGAAGGCCATATGCGCCACATGCCCTGTTCTTGAACAATGCCGCCAATATGCCCTTGCAGCACAAGAGCCTTATGGCATTTGGGGTGGCATGACCGAAGAAGAACGTCGAGAAGCTGTTCGAGGCACTGCTCGACGTCGCGCCTCCTAAAAACCGTCCACCAATTGCGTCGTCACAGCAGTGATGACGCTTTTATTATCCTTGGGCACTCATCATAGGGATTAAGGCATCAATGAGGGATATCCCCTATATCTACAGATACTTTCATACAAAAGATGTCGGCCCTCTATTTTCATACTATTTTTTGATATATAGGTGAAGATTTTCTTTTTCTCATTACGAAAGCAAGGTTATGACACTTCCCAACTCCCCTACAGTTTCCACTGCCTCACCTCGTTCTGAGCGTAACCCACTTGTCCTTATCATGGCTTTGCTTTTGCTCATTGTTGCCACTCTTTTAATCGTGGTAACGGTAATATTGGTTCGTGACCGCTCGCTAGCCCAGCCGCCACAATCTGCCGTCGAAATGACGCAAAGTGAAGCGGGCTCCCCCACTGCGCAAAAACCTCAGTCCACGCAAACACAAGCGCAGACATCACATGAGGAAGTCGCACCCGCACATACCGATTCTGAAGCTCTGGCAATTATCCGAGCAGAACCTCACCGTGATCCCACAGACGGTCAGGCTAAAGGCTCTGTTGATGCTCCCGTTGTCCTTGTCTTATATTCGGATTTCGGCTGCCCCTATTGCACGCTTTTTGCTAAAGAAATACAGCCTCAGCTCAATGACCTTATCGACAATGGAACACTTCGTGTCGAATGGCGTGATCTGGCGCAGGTCACACAAACCTCACCTCTTGCAGCACAGGCTGGTCGCGCCGCAGCTTCACAAGGTCGTTTCTGGGAATTCCATGACGCTGTTTATGCGGCTGCAGGACCATCTGAGCACCCTGAATATACTGAAAGTAAACTCATCGACTTTGCTCGCGCAGCAGGGGTTCCTGATATTGAAGCATTCACAGCTGAAATGACCAGTCAAGCTACTGTGCAGGCAGTGCAAAAAAGCCGTGAACACGCGTACTCCATCGGCGTGAAAGGAACGCCTTTCGCTTTCATTGGTGACTCTGTTATCAGCGGCTACCGCGATATAGCCTACATTCGGAATACGATCACTGAGTACGCGAAGCAAGCTGCTCGCTAAGGATGCTCTCGTTATGGTGACACTTCCCGCATGGGCGGCTTTTTGCGGAGGAATCCTCACACTTTTCGCACCCTGCTCTGTGATGGTCCTTCCTGCGTTTTTTGCTTACGCTTTTACTTCTCGTACTACCCTGCTGCTTCGTACCGCTATTTTCTGGGCGGGTCTTTTAACTGCTTTGTTGCCTTTAGCTGTTCTTTCTGGTTCCGTTGGCTCAGCATTTCACGCTCACAGTCATCAAATTGTGGTTGCAGCTGCTGGGCTCATTATCGTCCTTGCTTTTTTGCAGATTTTCTCTGTTGAATTTCATTCACCTGTCAGGTTTTTTCGCTCACTTTGGATGAAATACCATCGAGGTTTACCTCGCTTTTCTACATCTGGTGCTCATTCATTGTCGGTGTCGCCTGCTTCAGTCCAACTGGATGAAAAGTCTATTTCAGCCAGAACAGGCAAACTTTTTACGCCGACTTCTGCCGTTTTTACTTCTAGAAGCCATAGACTCCGTTCCACAGATGATTCAGCAAACCCTCTGGCAGTGTACTTGCTGGGTATTACTTACGGTGTAGCAGGTGTAGGCTGCGCTGGCCCTATTCTTGGAGCTGTTCTTTTGGGCGCAGGCTTAGGAGGCTCGCTCCTATCAGCACTGTGGCTCATGTTTCTTTACGGGAGCGGCATGTGCCTTCCGCTGCTGCTTCTTGCGATCGTGTGGCGCTCGTGTGAAAAGTGGATGCGCCCTTTGCTGCATCCTCGTCCTGTAAAACTTTTGGGACGTTGGACAACGTGGACACATATTATCTCCGGCCTATTTTTCTTGTTTTTAGGCGTATCGCTGATCTGGGGCGGTTTATGGCTTCCTTTTCAGCATTTCTTTAGTTCTTCTGCTCTCGCAGATCTTGAAAGCCGTACGATCGAGGTTTTCTCCCTCATTCCCTGGTGGCTTCCTGTTGGTATTGTCGTCATCTTAGCAGTGGGCATATATGCGTTACGGCGTTATCTGCGAGTAGGAAAATAGGAGGCCCACCTGTCAATAAACAGGTAGGCCTTCTGGGTCCTTTCGGTGTACGTATGAGTACACCGTGATGGATAAGCTCAGCGCTCGACGATTGCGAGTACGTCACGAGCGGAAAGGATCTGGTATTCCTCCCCTTCGTACTTGACTTCTGTGCCACCGTAACGGCTATAAATAACAGTGTCACCAATCTTGACATCTACAGGAACACGGTTTCCGTTATCGTCAACGCGGCCGGGACCAACAGCGATAACTTCACCTTCCTGCGGCTTTTCCTTGGCTGTGTCAGGCAAAACTAAACCTGAAGCGGTGGTGCGTTCAGCTTCAAGCTGACGAATAACAATACGGTCTTCAAGGGGCTTAATGGTGATCGACATTGTCGTCACTCCTTCTTACAACGGAAAGACATTACTGCTCTCTGTCTGCCGTCGCGGGGGTCAGACCCAGAGCCTTCCGCGATCATGTCGCGTTCAGGTCCCAGCTTAGAACCGCATTGGCACTCAAGCAAGCCGAGTGCCAATTTCAGTGGTAAATATATCGTCTATATCAACATTTCATGTTTCCAGATGATTTTTTACGTAAAGTATGCTGCCCACATTCTTCATACGCCGATTCACTCATATCGCCTTGTATTTCTTTTCCCCACCTGTCAAGGCTATTTCATCAATATTTACCAGAAACACTGTAATTTGGGTGTATTTGCACTCAATTGCCTCATTTCTCCCAGTATCCGCCTTCCAAAGGATCATGGGACAATAACAGCATGGATACGTCGCTTCGCCTCATCTTGGACTCCCCTGCCTGGGAAATACTGCAAGCATGGGAAAAACGCCCCGAACGACGCACCCTTGACTCACTTTCTTTAAGCACCGCTTTACGTTCCCAAGGTGTAACACCTCACGTCGCTTCCGCTATCCTCCAGCAACTTGACCTACGCGAAGCGGCAGAAAGAAAATTTGGTTCTTTAGCTCGTCATATGGTTTTCACCCGCGAAGGACTCGAACAAGCCTCACGTTTATCTGTTGCTACAACTCACGCGCAACGTTTTCACCGTGCCGGAGTCACTTATCTTGCCGATTTAGGCTGCGGTATCGGCACTGAATCTTTAACGGCAGCCGGCCTTGGAATCCGCACATTCAGCCTTGATATTGATGAGGACTCAGCGGCAGCCGCAGCAGCAAATCTACGAGATTTCCCTGAGTCTGAAGTGCTATGTGGCGATGTTTTACAACTGGAGATGAGTGATCTTATCGCTCGTGGCGTAAACGCTATCTTTGCTGATCCTGCACGTCGAAGCGGCCTACACAAAGGCAATACTCGTATTCAGGATCCTGAACACTGGGCCCCTCCTTTATCTACGGTGCTCTCGTGGACTCAGTACATTCCGGCTCTTGGTGTCAAAGTAGCCCCCGGAATCGCATATGAGGTACTTCCCGCAGATTTTCATGTCCAGTGGACAAGCGTAGACGGTCAGCTTGTTGAGGCAGCTCTATGGTCACCTCCTCTTGCAATAGAAGGCCCTGGTCGCAGTGCGCAAATTATCCGAGAGCAGACCATACACATTGTCACAGATCCTCATGCTCATACCCCATGCGATCCGATCACTCCTGCACCTGTTGGACCGCTTAGCCGGTTCATCATGGAACCCGATGATGCGATAATCCGCAGCGGCACTATTTCCGCTATCGCAGATCAATACAACCTGCACCTCATTGATTCACGTATCGCTTACCTTACAGGCGATACATATACACCCAGCCCGTTTTATTCAGCTTTCGAGGTACACGACGTCACCGCGCTCCGCCCTAAACAGATTTCTGCAGCACTGCGTCATTTAGATGCTGGCTACGTTGAAATCAAGAAACGCGGAGCCGATATTTCACCTGAGGTCTTACGTCGACAGCTCAAACTCACTGGAAGTACGCCCGCTGTTGTCATTGCCACGCGCATCCAAGGACAACATCGCGCAATCATTGGTCGCCGCGTTTGCTGAAAATATTCCCCCAGTGACAGCACTGGTTTTTACTGTGATGCCTGTGTGAGGACCATTGCTGAATCTGGTGAAAAATCAGCAGGTGAAGGACGTACTCCTGCCCGCAGTAGTTCCGATCCCATAGCAGCAATCTGTGCGCCGTTATCTGTACAAAAACGTAACGGAGGCATACGTACTTCAATTCCTGCGGCCTGAGCACGTTCCAAAAGAAGTTCACGTAAACGCGAATTTGCACTAAAACCACCGCCCACGACAATTGTGGAGCATTCATGGTCAATAGCTGCACGCACAGCTTTTGCTGTTAATGAATCATTTACTGCTTCAGAAAACGCGGCGCATACATCAGCCGTATTTACGTGTTCTCCTGCCGCTGTCGCACCCTCAACATAACGAGCGACAGCAGTTTTTAAGCCAGAAAAACTGAAATCATATTTATGGCGTTCTTTATCTTTTCCTGCAGCTAAACCACGTGGAAAACGTAGTGCAGAAACATTGCCTTCGCGTGAAAGGCGATCCACATGCGGACCTCCTGGATACGGTAAGCCCAACAAACGCCCTACTTTATCGAATGCTTCACCAGCAGCATCATCTAAAGTGCCGCCGAGTTCTTGCACATCAGTGGCAATATCACGAACAAGCAGAAGATTCGAGTGCCCACCAGAAACTACCAGACCAATAAATTTTTCAGGTAAAGGCCCATCAACTAATTTGTCAACAGCAAGGTGCCCAAGAACATGGTTCACACCGTAAATGGGTTTATTCAGAGCAAAAGCCAGACTTTTAGCAGCACAAATACCTACTGTTAAGGAGCCCACTAAACCTGGTCCTGCTGCCACAGCAATAGCATCCACATCGGCCAGTGATACCTCGGATTCCTTCAATGCTGATTCTAAGGTCGGCAGGATTGATTCCAAGTGCGCACGTGAAGCAATTTCAGGGATGATACCGCCATAACGTGCATATTCATCCATTGATGTTGCTGTGCGGTCAGCCAGTAGTTCACATCCCCGCACCAGAGCCACTCCTGTTTCATCGCATGTCGATTCAATTCCAAGAACCAGTGGCTGTGCTTTTTCTTTCTCTGAACTCACAGGGGAAATTTTAACCCCTATGGAAGTGGGCCAGCAGTTCCACACAGAAAAGTTGTGAATAATACTCAAGAGAAAGATTCATCAGGGCATGTACAGCATAGTGCCCGCCCCTATGTACAAGGACGGGCACTATATGAAAATGGTGTATGGCACCTGCCATCAGCAGATCACATGCCTGCGAATGTTGCCTTACCGAGCTGGCGGTTCAATGTCGCAATCACATCCAATGGGATTTGCTTAGGACATACGGCCGCGCACTCACCAATATTCGTGCAGGAACCGAAACCTTCCTCATCGTGCTGGTTCAGCATAGCAACCACGCGCTTGAGGTTTTCTGGCTTGCCTTGCGGCAAGAGCTGCAGGTGTGTGACTTTTGCCGAAGTGAACAGCATGGCGGAAGCATTCGGACATGCAGCAACACATGCGCCACAGCCAATACACGCTGCGGCCTCGAATGCACGGTCTGCGTCCTGTTTTGGAACAGGTGTGGCATGGGCATCTGGAGCTGCACCTGTGTTGACGGAAATGTAGCCGCCAGCCTGAATGATGCGATCCAGGGCGCTGCGGTTTACCACAAGGTCCTTAATGATTGGGAAACCTTCAGCTCGCCATGGTTCGATGGTGATGACATCTCCATCGTTGAATGTACGCATGTGTAGCTGACAGGTTGTTGTCACCTCAGGACCGTGAGCGATACCGTCAATGACCAGACCACATTGACCACAGATACCTTCACGGCAGTCTGAATCAAAGGCGATTGGTTCTTCGCCGCGAGCGAAAAGCTCTTCGTTTAATACGTCAAGCATTTCAAGGAACGATGATTCCTCAGAAATCCCGCGGATCTGATATTCGTGCATAGCGCCGGGATCTTCTGGACCGCTCTGACGCCAAATCTTCAGTGTCAAGTTCACTTGTAACTCCGCTGCTTCAGCTCGATGTTGTTGTAAACCAGGTCTTCCTTGTGCAAAACAGGAGGTTGGCTTTCACCAGTCCACTCCCATGCTGCGACGTACAGGAACTTGTCGTCGTGACGCAGGGCCTCCCCTTCAGGAGTTTGCGACTCGGCGCGGAAGTGCCCACCGCAGGATTCTTCACGGTGCAAGGCATCAATACACATTAATTCGCCTAATTCCATGAAGTCAGCAACACGGCCTGCTTTTTCTAGGGATTGGTTGAGTTCACCGACCGATTTACCCGGTACGCGAACATTTACCCAGAATTCTTCACGGAGCTGACGAATCAGGCCAATGGCTTTCTTCAGGCCTTCTTCGGTACGTTCCATACCGCAGTATTCCCACATGATGTTTCCCAGTTCCTTGTGGAATGAGTCCACTGAACGGTTACCATCAACAGCCATCAAACGGTCAATACGGGCCTGAGCCTCAGCTTTTGCTGCGAGGACATCTTCCGAATTGTTATCCAAACGAGGCAAAGAAAATGCGTGAGCCAGATAGTCATTGATGGTGTTAGGCAAAACGAAGTAGCCATCTGACAGACCTTGCATCAGCGCAGAAGCACCTAAACGGTTGGCACCGTGATCTGAGAAGTTTGCTTCACCTGTCACATACAGGCCAGGTAGGTTAGATTCAAGATCGTAGTCAACCCACAAGCCACCCATTGTGTAGTGAACCGCAGGGTAGATACGCATAGGCGTCTCATACGGGTTATCACCTGTAATGCGTTCATACATGTCAAAGAGGTTGCCGTACTTCGCAGAAACAGCGTCACGTCCCATACGACCAATTGCTTCAGCAAAGTCGAGGTACACGCCGCGAGCAACGCCGTCAATCTTCGGACCAACGCCTCGGCCTTCGTCGCACATATTCTTTGCTTGACGTGAAGCGATATCACGAGGAACGAGGTTACCGAAAGCCGGATAGATGCGCTCAAGGTAGTAATCGCGATCTTCTTCTGGAATATCACGTGGATCTTTTTCGCAATCCTCAGCCTTCTTGGGCACCCAAATACGACCGTCGTTACGCAGGGATTCCGACATCAAAGTGAGCTTTGACTGCTGATCGCCGTGCTGTGGAATACAGGTCGGGTGAATCTGCGTGAAGCAGGGGTTACCGAACCATGCGCCCTTACGGTGTGCACGCCAAATTGCTGTCGCGTTACATCCCATTGCGTTGGTGGACAGGAAGAACACGTTGCCGTAACCGCCTGAGGCCAGCACAACCGCGTCAGCCACATAGGTTTCCAGTTCGCCTGTGGTCATGTTGCGAGCAACGATTCCTCGGGCGCGCCCATCAGAAACAATGAGTTCAACCATTTCGTGACGGGAATGTTCTGTCACTGTTCCAGCGGCAACTTGACGTTCAAGTGCTTGATAAGCACCGATGAGGAGTTGTTGCCCTGTCTGGCCGCGCGCGTAAAAAGTACGTGAAACCTGAACGCCACCAAATGAACGGTTATCTAATAAGCCACCGTATTCACGGGCAAATGGAACACCTTGAGCAACACATTGGTCAATGATGTTCGCACTTACTTCAGCTAAACGGTACACATTTGTTTCACGTGCACGGTAGTCACCGCCCTTTACGGTGTCGTAGAACAGGCGGTACACGGAGTCGTTGTCGTTGCGGTAATTCTTGGCTGCATTGATACCGCCCTGCGCAGCAATTGAGTGTGCGCGGCGAGCAGAATCCTGATAGAAGAATACGTCAACGTTGTATCCCATTTCACCTAAGGAGGCCGCAGCAGCGCCTCCAGCTAAGCCTGAGCCAACAATGATGACACGCAGCTTACGGCGGTTAGCGGGATTAACGAGGGCCGCAGAGAATTTACGTTGTTCCCAGCACTGTGACAATGGAACATCCAGCGGCGCTTTATGATCGACGGCGGGCTCGCCTTCACGGTAGAAGCCCTTGATTAAGGTGTCAGTCATATACGATCACCCTTTCTCAGCGTATGAAGCCGACGGCGATGGCTAACGGCGGTAAAGCAAACATCGCGAAGATGAGAACACCGATGAGGCCAGAGACAACGACCATAAATTTACGTGTTCCTGAACGAACCCATCCAAGGGATTGGAATGCCGACCAGAAACCGTGAGCGACGTGCAGACATGCCGCTGCCACAAAAACGAGGTACACGATCACCATGAAAGGATTCTGGAATGCCGCAACCATACGCTCATACGGTGTGGAATCGGCGGTGAATCCCGTGCGAATTGTCCCTGTGGTGAAGTGAAGAATATGGAAAATGATGAGCCCTAGCAGCAAAACTGCTGTGACACGCATCGTACGTGCTGCATAGGCATCAGCGGCATTTTTCTTTACGCGGTACGGAGTACGACGAGCTCGACGTGAACGTTTCCATGTAATCGCAGCAGCAGCGACGTGAATAACGAGCATCAGCATCATTGCTGCGCGGAATACCCAAATAAAACCTCCGTGCGGGAAGATTGGGTACAGCGCGTCGTGCTTCAGCCATTCAGCATAATGATCGTATGCCTCTTGACCGAGGAACATCTTAAGGTTTCCATACGAGTGGAAAAGCAAGAAAAAGACGAAGACAAGTCCTGAGACAGCCATGAGTTGCTTAACAAACACCGTGGTTGTCCATGCGCGACGTTTCTTCGTTGCGACAGTTTGTGTGGCCATGTATCCACCCTAAAGGCTCCGTACTCATCCCTGCTGGGACTCGGGACCTGTTTCGCACACGGTGTCAAAAAAATAGTATTTTTTCGGCTTTATTCCGCCATTTTCGTAACACGACTTTTTCTAGTGTTTTTCTTCGCATTTTCAATTTCGTCATCATTAACGAAAGGTATTAACTAACATTGTTTTTGCTTATCTAGCCTGAAGACTTCGCAAGCAACTTTACCTAACAAAAGTTTTCCTTGTCTTAGTCACGTTTTCCACGTTTCGTCGCATTTTCCTCGCATATAAAAAATGTTGCTTTTCCCCTACCATACGCGCAGTATTCACACGTTTGAGGCAGGTTTACTCCCCGACAGCGCATCTTTACGCATAGTGAGGGCGTCCTCCCGAGGATAACGAAAATAATTTTTCACACGTCCTATAGGGAAAAATCCATGACGCTCATACATGTGGATAGCGCCCACATTAGATTCACGTACTTCCAAAAAGATTCGCTGTGCTCCTTCATCCAGTGCAACAGCAAGTACATCAGACATTAAGGCGTGACCCACACCAGTCCCTCGAAATTGTTCTCGCACACCAATCGTCATCACATCCGCATCAATACCAATGGATATCCCCGCCCAACCTGCTAATACGCTCCCTAAAAAAGCCCCAACATAATAGCGGTGCGGTGAAGATAACTCCTGCTCAATCATTGAGTAAGTCCATGGATCCTCAGCAAAAACCTCACATTCACAGGCATAAACAGTTTCACAATCAGCTACCCCTAACCTGTGATACTCATAGGATGGAGTTACCATTTGATTTAGCCGCGCATGATCGCCATTTATCGGCATTATTTTTCCTTTATTCCGAGCAATTGCAGTACCTGCGCACGTATCTACATGCGCTCAGCTGCCTGCCCATGAATATCTGGACGACGTAAATACAATGGCTCAGTCCCCACACGTTCCATATCACCTTGAGCCAAACGAGAACGCACAATACGGACCATAACCGCCGGATCAATCGGAGCAAGAGGACCCCGCGCAATCCCGAGGAGCGCATCTGCCGAGTGAGCGGGAACTTCCCCTTCACATACCAGTAGAGCAGAAGGTTCATGAAGTTGAGATACAAGCATCTGAGCTGATCCCACCTCTATATTGCCTTCACAGAACACGTCATCTGGCCCATCAGCTCGATACATACCCCAGTACAATTCACGACGACGAGCATCAGAAATAGCCACCACTGTTTCGTTCTGAGGTAAAAGATCCAAAGCGGCACGGGCCATCACATCAAGCGAAGGGACACCGTACACCGGCACTTTCAGTGAGTAAGCTAAAACACGCGCACTGACCAAACCGGCACGTAAACCAGTAAAAGGCGCTGGCCCTGTACCTACAAGCACAGCCTCAATACCGCAGTCCCCTGTCCCCGCATGAAGGGAAGGAATACCAGCTTCTTCCACAACAGAATGAATCATCGGGATAATTGTTTCCACGTGATGACGTGCCGACTGCGAACGCGCACGAGCAACAGTCTGACCATCACGAACAACAGCTACTGATGTCACAGAAGAAGTGTCAAGGCACAGATATAACACGATTGATTCCTCTTAAATAGTCAAAGTCTGAGTGAAATATACACTGTGCAGGCAGTGTCGCTACCGTCAAGGCTCAAAACGAAAAACCATAGCGCGGCACTATGCACGAAAGTAAAGGCAATGACAGATCACAAGTTCTTAACTCGCGGATCCTGACATTCCTTGTTGGTAAAGAAAATCTGCTCGGGCACGTAGAGCCTCAAAAATACCATCCCAACGAGTCCCATGAGCGGTAAAAACAATGCGACGCTGCCCATCATCCATCGTTTCTAAATCAATCACATTGTGGTCATCACATTGCACATATCCACCTGTTGCGCGTTCAACATCTATTTCTAAACGTTCAGAGGATAAAGCTTCAGTTTTCCCTTCACCCCATTCCACAACAGTGACAGATTCATCAAGTGTGGAATCAAGATCTAAAGTTTCAAGATCGTCAAGATCACGAATACGGTACGCGTCTGCGTGAATCAAAGCAGGCCCTTCCCCTAAAGGAGGGTGCAGTCGGGCAACAATGAAAGTGGGAGAAGCAACCTGTCCACGTATATTCATACCGTGGCCGATTCCTTGAGTGAATGTGGTTTTACCTGCGCCTAGGCCACCTCGCAGCATAATCAAATCACCTGCACGTACACACTCACCGAGCGCTTGGCCTAATGCGCGTGTCATGTCGGCGTTATGCGTATGACAAACGAATTTCTCCATTATTTTTCCTTCTCACACAAGATCGTATTGGGCGTTCTCGCAGGTTTGTTCACTATCGGTCCAATGCCGTCGCAGTCGTTCACCAACACGAGTAACCACCTCATAATTGATGGTGGAAGCTGCCTGCGCCCATTCATCAGCGCTTGGTTCTCCACGGGTTGCATCACCAATCACAATTGCCGTATTCCCTACCTGAGCAGGCGGTAAGGTATCAGCAGTAACCGGCCCAAGATCAATAATGAACTGGTCCATGCAAATACGTCCCACGACAGGTGCTCGCACGGGGCCGCGGTCCGTGCGCACAATCACGTAAGCCCCTGGGGATGAGGCTCGAAGCACCCCATCTGCGTATCCTATCGGCACTAAACCGAGCCATCGATCCGTTTGGGTGCGCGCAGTACCACCGTAAGAAATAGGGCGGTCGTATGCCACTTTTTTAACCGAGGTAAGCGGAGCGCTGATACGCATTGCCGGGTGTAAACCAAGTTCGTGTGAGGAGGCAACATCAGGGTCAGGACTTAAACCGTATATGCCTATTCCTGCACGTACCATGTCGAGGTGAGTCTCGGGATGCCACAAAATACCAGCAGTAGCTGCTGCATGACGTATCTGTGGGTGGAGTCCTTCTTTTTCGAGGATGCTCAGGCCTTCAGCAAAAATTTTCATATGTTCCGCTGTGGAGGCACGACCTGCCTCACTCATATCATCTGCACGTGAAAGGTGAGTCCATGCTCCGATGAGTTCCACGTGACCTTTGTGGAGAGATTCATGTACAGATTGAGCCAGCAGGAGAAGATCTTCAATTGTGGAGCCTGCACGTGACATTCCTGTGTCAATCTTGACGTGAATACGAGCAGGAGTCGCGCATCGTATTGCTGCTTCAACAATTTCTTCTAAAACCCATGTCCACGATACTGCGAGGTCAATATCGGATGTAATGAGCGGTACCCAATCTGTTGCAGGTGGGGCAATCCATGTCAAAATCCGAGCTTTGTCGCGTGAAATCCCCAGTTCATCCAATCCGCGTCGTAATTCCAGTGCTTCACTTACTTGAGCCACTCCAAACCATGACGCTCCAGCTTCTAAAGCGGCCACGGCCACCGGAATAAGGCCATGACCGTAGGCATTACCTTTCACGATAGCCATGAATTGTGACTGCGGGGCTAGGCGTTGTAGCGCGCGCACATTGTGACGAATAGCTGCAAGGTCGACACTGACGCTGGCTGGGTGTAATTCTGTGCGAGTACTTCCAGTTTCTTGCTGGTCAGATTCTTGCTGCTCAAAGAATGAGGAAATCACTGTTCTAGTATTCCACTTTCTGCGTATATGCTCGTGTTTTGCCACTATTTCGCGCCTTTTTCAAAAAATGCCGCCGTGTTTTCCTTTCCTTTATGGGTGAAGTAGCTGCAAACAGGAAGCACGTTATTATGAAAAGTCGTGACGTTTCTTTTTAAGGAATTGTCATGCCGAGTATTTCTCCCAGCAGTTCAGGGACGTATTCAGCAATCTGTTCTGGACGTATTGGGCCACCGTATTTACCTAGCCTTTCAGATATGCGTCGGCCAGATTGCATATGTAGCCACACTGCACCATATACGGCATGTGCGTGTTCCTGTGTCCATCTGTTTTTTCCTGGCACAGCAGGCGTATGCTGCAACGGCACAGGCAAAGAGTGCGGCATATCCTGATGGCTTGATGCAGCGGCAAGAGCAGCGCCAATCATTCCAGCCAGTACATCACCGCTGCCCGCACATGCCATCCATCCTGTTCCTTGAGGAACAATTGCGGGCCTGTTACCGGGGATAACAATAACGGTGGCGGCCCCTTTCATTACGACAGCTGCTTGCGTACATTCAGATAAATATTGTGCTGCTTTAACGGGTGAATGTGTGACATCGGTACTGGTCCATTGATACCCGTAGGCACGTAGCAGTCGTGCTGCTTCTCCTGCGTGTGGTGTCAGCACCCACAGTTTTTCCTGCGTTTTCTTTTGCACATGTTCATTGAGGGTTGGCACATAGTCTAAAGCGCCTGCGTCTATGACGATACTGATACCGTTTAGGGTGGCTTGAGGTATTTTTTCCGCTGTTTCAGCTTTCAGGTCCTCTATCCCCGGGCCTACAACGAGTGCGTGCGTTTTCCCCGGTGTCACAACAATTCCTGGGAAGCGTTGAAGCGTCAGGTTTTGTACTCGTTCTGTTGAATCAAGTCGTACCATACCCGCGCCCATTGCGATGGCCCCGCTGACCGCAAGGATTCCTGCACCTGGGTAGGAGTTTGAACCGGCGATCAGTGAAACGACTCCGCGCGTGTATTTATGGTCGTCATATCTGGGGATACGCAGTGCGTGGTATGCGTGGAAGGGACCGATAATTTCTCCGCATTTTTCTTCGGGTTCTTTTATACCAAGATTAGCAATTTCAAGACTTCCCGCATAGTAGCATGTTGGGGGTTCGATAATTTCTTGGCGAGCACCAATCATTGCGATCGTGTGATTGGCTGGCAGGATAGGATCATGCTCTATTTGGTATCCGCTATAAAGTCCTGAGGGTGTATCCACAGCTACTATATGTGGCCGATGCTGCGTGGCATATATTCGCATAGCAGATATTGCGTAGGCTAACGGTTTGCGGATAGGTCCTCTTAGGCCTGCTCCAAGGATTCCATCAATCCATATGCTTGCACGTAAAGCCACCTGAATATGATCGGGAAATACCTTGCGGACCGTGCAGTGGCTTATATGCGTGTGTTCCTTACGAAAATCATCTGTTTCTTTTGTTGTATTATCAGATATTTCTTTTTGAGGAAACTGCCATTCATTCATATTTGCCGGAATAAGTGTAACTCCCACAGATTCTGCGTGTTTTCGTGCCCGCTGATGCGAGTGCCCCGTAAATTCAATTGCTGTCACTCGATAGCCTTGCTCAGCAAGATATGCACATGCGTATAGGGCGTCTCCCCCGTTATTACCGCCTCCGATAAGCGCGCATATATCCACCTGCGTGTCGGCGCCTAGTTCTTCATCAGTGTTCGCAGTGGATGTTGGGCGGCCTGTTTCTTTCGTCGTATTCCGATCAGGATGGGCTTCATGATAACGATGAACTGCTGAGGCAACTGCGCGAGCAGCACGTCGCATATAGCGGTCAGGATCGTTGAGGGCACGTGCTTGGTCGCAAACGATAGCTTCAGTTTTAGCTATTTGAGCAGCGGTGTAATAGTAAGCACGTGTCATACACCTATTATTCATCGCCTGACGTTTTGTACGCGCCACGGATTAAAGGCCTGTTTCACGTGCGAGAGGGCGCATCACCTAGGTGTCCATTGCTTGAGCAAGTCCTGCGCATACAGCGCCGAGGACAACAAGTATGACACCGGCACCTGTCCAGATAGCTTCACGGCGAGTGCGATGTTCTCCGAGCAGGACGATACCGCCGAGGGTTGAAATAATGACGCCTAATTGAGAAAGAGTAAAACCAACTGCTACACCATTACGAGCTGTGGATATTTGCTGTATGAGGACAGCCGAAGCCCATAAGATTCCTGTCAGCATTTGACGGAAAGTAGCTGGGGCCCAACGTGAATTCTCATTTTTACGAGGCCGCCCGTGCAGCCGTTCTCGCATGGGTGAGGATAAAAGGTATCCCGTCACCAAGCACCCGAACGATTGTGGAAGCATAATGCTTTGCCCGTCAATGCCGAACCATTGGGCGAGCAGAAGAAAAGCAACTAAGCCGATCGTTGAGGTTGTTAGTAGGCGTATTCCTCGGGGCCAATCAATATTTTGCTCTGGAGAGGACTGCGCAGAGGTTTTTTCATGTAACGAAGTAAGCCATACTCCGGCGATCAGCAAAACGATTGCAAGTATTCCCACAGGTAAAGCCCCCGGTGCTTGTAGTTCGCCAAAAAGGAGGACACCACCTAAGGACATAAAAGCGAGTTGAAGTCCCGTGGAAATCGGCATGGTACGTGACACGCCAATGACTCGCAAACATACTGTCTGGTCGTATAAACCCCATCCGAGTAGTGCACCGGAAATAAAAGAAACCACCCATGTTTTCACGTCCCAGTGCACTTCTAAGAATGGAGTGACCGTTGCAGCGGTAAGGAAACCACCGGTGTATAGGCCGGTAATTTTTTGGCGGTCTGTACCGCCAAAAAGCATGAGCAGCAAACTCATGCTGCCGAAAATCACGCTGGGGATGAGTGCGAAAAGAATGTCGAGCACCGACACAGAATACTTGGCATGGATTCCTATTGAACAGCGTATGTCGGCTATTACACGCAGGTGTTGACTAATTCACCTTGGAATAACATGTCAAAACGCAGGTGAAATCTAGGCGTAGACTGCCTCTCATGACAGGGAATTCTTCCGCGCATGCAGGCAGCCTTGGCCTCATAAATCCTTATAAGTCTTTTGAGACTACTCGCAGGGCTTGTTATTCAACGGTGACAGACTTCGCGAGGTTACGTGGCTTATCAACATCACGTCCTTTTACTGCTGCCAGTTCACATGCGAAAATTTGCAGTGGAATCACAGTCAGAAGCGGCGCATACAGAGTAGGTGTCTGCGGGACGTGGAATACAACATCTGCGAAAGCATCGACCGATGTGTCACCTTCTTCCGCAATGACGATGGTACGCGCCCCGCGTGCCCGGACCTCTTGAATATTTGAGACGACTTTGTTGTGTAGCTGAGGTCGACGAGGAGTTGGCACAATAATAATGACCAGTTGCCCCTCATCGATCAGGGCGATCGGACCATGTTTAAGTTCTCCTGCCGCGAATCCTTCAGCATGCATGTAGCAGATTTCTTTGAGTTTCAGCGCACCTTCAAGGGCTACTGGGAAACCCACGTGACGGCCAAGGTAAATGACCGATGATACGTCTTTCATGGTGCGAGCAGTTTGACGTACTGTTTCCGCATGGTCAAGTACCCATTGGATCTGCTGTGGCACGAGGGCAAGTTTGTCCATGTAATCATGAATTTCATCGACGTACTTATTGCCACGCACCTGTGAAAGGTACAAGCCAAAAAGTAAGCAGGCTGCTACTTGCGCTGTAAATGCTTTTGTTGAGGCGACCGCGATTTCAGGACCAGCATGGGTCAGTAGGACAGCATCTGATTCACGTGAAATCGTTGATCCTGGCGTGTTGATAATGGCTACTACACGGGCACCTTGTTCACGTGCGTGACGCACCGCCATAATTGTGTCCATCGTTTCACCTGATTGCGAAATGGCGACAACTAGGGTTTTTTCCGTCACAACGGGATCGCGGTATCGAAATTCGTGAGCGAGTTCAACTTCCACAGGGATACGGCACCAGTGTTCAATGGCGTAACGCGCGACCTGTCCAGCATAGGAGGCAGTCCCACATCCGACAATAATCATTTTGTCGATTCCGCGGAGTACGTATTCGGGGATACGTATTTCGTCAAGTGTTAAGTGCCCGTGCGCGTCGAAACGGTCAGCTAGTGTGTCTGCCACACCGCGAGGCTGTTCATGGATTTCTTTTTCCATGAATGTGGGCCAGCCGTCTTTTGAGGCGCGATCAGCTGCGAAGTTAGCTTCATATATTTTAGGGGTGGTAACGATTGTGCCAGCAGGGTCAATGACTGTGACTTTTTCTGCGCTGACAACAGCGATATGGTCTTGTCCGACGTCAAGGACACGTGAGGTATATTCCACAAATGCAAGCGGGTCAGAGCCAAGAAAGTTTTCGTTTTCACCTAATCCGATAACCAAAGGTGAGGATCGGCGGGCGGCCACGATGACATCAGGGGCGTATTCGCTGAGCAGAAGTAAAGTGAATGTGCCTTCGAGTTGAGCTGTCACATGATGCATAGCATTCACCAGACGTGAAATCGCCTCGGTGTTGTTACCTGAGGTATCAAGGTTTTCTGCGACCGATGCTGGAAGTTGTGGATCTTCATATGCCTGTTGGAGCAGGTGGACGACAACTTCAGTGTCCGTATCGGATTGACATTCGATACCGTGTTCACGAAGTCCTGCACGCAGGTGCTCAGCGTTTTCGATTATGCCGTTATGAACGAGCGCAAAACGCCCGTCAAAGGAAAGGTGTGGGTGAGCATTAACTACTGTCGGGCGGCCGTGTGTGGCCCATCGTGTATGGCCGATAGCTGCGCAGGAGGGTTCAGGCTGTGCTGCTTCAAGAGCCTCATTCAGGTGAACTAATTTGCCTAAAGTTTTAACGACATCAATTTTCTTTAGGTGTGCCAGGGCTATTCCTGCGGAGTCGTATCCGCGATATTCTAAGCGTTCAAGTCCTGATATGACGACCTCACGAGGGCGCTGCGAATACTGGCGGGCAATATATCCAACAATTCCACACATATGTCCATTGGATCATAGAGCACGATCATGAAGGTGGTGATACGCACCACCTTGACTCCCCTTGCTCACTTTTTCCAATGCGAATTACTTTGCCATTTTCGCTTGTCTTTGCGCACATGTAGGTGATATTTTATTCAAAAATTCACATATCTATTTTTCGGTACACCCGAATAAAACCACTCCTACACGCACAGCAAACAGAAAAAATCACAGTAGGATGTTTTCTTCGCGCTATCATGTGCGTGTGTGGCTTTTCTGCCTTTTTCTTCATAAGGATAACTTTTATGAGCGATGTATCAGAGGATCAGAACTCACCGTACACGTTTTTTTCCAGACAAGACTGGGATCGTTTAGCAGCTCGCACTCCGTTACCCCTCACTGAAGCAGATGTCAACCGCATTGCCTCACTTGGTGACCCCATCGACATGCGCGAAATAGATGAAATCTACCGGCCTTTATCTGCCCTCCTTCAGTTATATGTTGATGGCCGTCGTCGCATCGCCAAAGAACGCCACCGTTTTCTGGGAGAAAAACATTCACGCCCTACCCCATTTGTCATCGGAGTTGCTGGCTCAGTTGCCGTAGGAAAATCAACAGTTGCACGACTTTTGCAGTTACTGCTTCAACGCTGGCCACATACGCCGCGCGTTGATTTAGTCACCACTGATGGCTTTTTACTGCCAAATAAAGAACTGGAAGCACGGGGTATTCTCACCCGTAAGGGATTCCCTGAATCCTATGATCGGGTGGCCCTCATTGATTTCCTGTCAGCAGTTAAGGCGGGAGTTCCTCGCGTACTTGCCCCCATGTATTCCCACATTGTCTATGACGTTCTCCCCGGTCAATATGCTGTTATTGACCAACCGGATATCCTCATTGTTGAAGGAGTAAATGTTTTACAACCGCCGCGCATACATACAGGCAGGCAGAGTGTCGCAGTTTCTGACTACTTTGATTTTTCCATTTACGTTGATGCAGACGAAACGCATATCGAGCACTGGTATATTGATCGTTTCTTGGCACTAAGGAAAACTGCTTTCATGCAGGAAGATTCTTTTTTCCGTAACTACGCTCATCTATCCGACGAAGAATCTCGCACAACCGCTCAAATGATCTGGCGTACGATTAACCTGCCAAATTTGCAGGAAAACATTTTACCTACACGCGAACGAGCCACCATGATCTTCACTAAAGGATCCGATCATCGCGTAGAAAACTTACGACTACGCAAAGAATAAAGCATGAAGCTCACCGCTTCCCGTGCTACCAGCTCAAAAATAGGCACGGGATAGCTAAGCATCAGTTTCACGATAAAGCAAGATTTTCTTTGACAACATCTGCTAAAGAAACCGCTACACGATCTGCTTGTTCTTGAGTATGAGCTTCCACCATGACACGTACCAGCGGTTCTGTTCCTGAGGGGCGTAAAAGTACGCGCCCTGTGTCACCCAGCACTTTTTCTGCTTCCATAACAGCTTGTTGCACAGCCGGATCGGTTGTTGCTCGTGAACGGTCAACACCTGCAACGTTAATCAGGGTCTGCGGTAAACGTTGAATGAAAGAAGTGAGTTGAGCAAGGTCACCATCATTTTCTTTCACCATACGTGCCAGCAGTAATGACGACAAAATGCCATCACCTGTTGTCGCATGGTCTGAGGCAATAATGTGCCCTGATTGTTCGCCACCTAAGTTATATCCACCTGCGAGCATGGCTTCTAACACGTAGCGATCTCCCACAGATGTCTGAACTGTATGGATTCCTGCTTCACGCATTGCAAGGATCAAACCAAGATTTGACATCACTGTGACAACAAGCGTGTCCTGGGCAAGTTTCCCGTTGTCTCGTAGGTTCAGGGCCAAAGCGCCCATAATTTTGTCACCATCAATGAGGTTTCCGTGGCGGTCAACGGCCAGACAACGATCCGCGTCCCCATCGTAGGCAACACCAAAGTCGGCTTCTGAGGCTACGGTGACTGCTTGGAGTTGTTCGGGATGCGTTGATCCTGATTTGTGGTTAATGTTGCGACCATCCGGAGAGGCGTTGAGTACAACAACGTCTGCTCCTGCTTCACGTAAAGCACGTGGGCCTAGCTCTGAGGCACCACCATTTGCGCAATCAACCGCAATGCGCAGGCCACGTAGGTTTGTGCCAACAGCCGCAACAAGGTGGTCAATGTAGGAATCAACAGCCCAATCATCCTCATATTCGACTTCGCCTACACCATCACCGGTTGGTCGTTCCCATTGAGTTCCGAGGAGCTCTTGCACGCGGTCTTCAACTGAGTCAGCGAGTTTGTAGCCTCCGTGGGCAAAGAATTTAATACCGTTATCTGGCATAGGGTTATGAGATGCCGAAATCATAACGCCCAGATCAACGTCGTCATGACTTGCAGTTAAGTGAGCGACTGTCGGGGTTGATACGACACCTACACGTACAACATCCATTCCTGCGCTGGCAAGCCCCGCCGCTAGGGCGTGATCTAAAAACTCTCCCGATATGCGGGTATCGCGGCCGATAACTGCGCGTGGTTTAGTTCCATCCGGACGTGTTCCGGTTCCGATGAGGCGGGCAGCAGCTTCACCAAGTTCCAGTGCTAATGAAGCAGTAATATCTACGTTAGCTAAACCACGTACACCGTCAGTTCCGAAAATACGCGACACGAGTTCTCCTTGATTATTTTTTATGTACAGATTTAGCCTAGGCGGTTTCGTGGATTCCTGAGGGGAACTCATGCTTGTGTCGTTTGTTTTGCGCATGAAAATGGCGCGCGTAACAGTTGCATGACATAAACCTGTTGTCGCAGAACGAGCGCATAAGCCAGTTCGTGTGTCAGTTGTGTTGCCTCAGATAAAAATATTCAGGTTCGCTCTCTGCTGCGAGAACGAACCTGAATATGTGTGTCTTTGCGAAAGCAAAAACGTAAAGTAACGCAGATCAGCGCTTGGAGTACTGCGGTGCCTTGCGTGCCTTCTTGAGGCCTGCCTTCTTACGCTCGATAGCGCGGGCATCGCGTGTCAGGAAGCCAGCCTTCTTAAGAGCAGGACGATTTGCTTCACGGTCAATCTCGTTCAATGCGCGAGAAATGCCTAGACGCAAAGCACCTGCCTGACCGGAAATGCCACCGCCGTTGATACGTGCAATGACATCGAAACGGCCATCAATGTCCAACAGGACAAAAGGTGACTTCACAAGCTGCTGATGTAGCTTGTTTGGGAAGTAGTCCTCAAGAGTGCGACCGTTAATCTTCCATTCGCCGGTGCCGGGCACCAAGCGAACGCGAGCAACGGCCTCTTTACGACGGCCAAGGCCAGCACCGGGAGCGGTGATGGATTGACCTGCACCCGCAGGAGCAGTTTCAGTTTCTGTTGTGTACGAGCTAGGAACTGTTTCCTCATCGAGCTCGACAATCTCGGTGGTCTCTGCCACGGTTCTCCTCAGTGAAGTTCGGTGTGCTCAGTTGCGCAATGCGCTCACTGGGCGACCTGGGTGATCTCGTAGGAAACCGGCATTTGACCGGCATGGGGATGCTCAGCTCCGGCATACACGTGCAGTTTCTTGAACTGCTCACGACCGAGGCTGGTGTGGGGAAGCATACCGCGAACAGCTTTTTCTACCGCGCGCTCAGGACGTTCTGCCATGAGTTCACGGTATGGGGTGGCGCGTAAGCCACCGGGACGACCCGAATGATGGTAGGCCATCTTCTGTTCAAGTTTCTTGCCGGTAAGGGCAACCTTGTCCGCATTAATGATGATGACGTAATCGCCCATATCCATATGAGGGGCGAACGTCGGCTTATGCTTCCCACGAAGAATCGCGGCAACTTGAGCCGCCAGACGACCGAGGACGACATCAGTGGCGTCAATGACGTACCACTTCTTATCTGCGTCTCCCGGCTTGGGTGAATAGGTGCGCACGGGCGTTAACCTTCAATTCTTTACTCGATGGAGGTTCACTTTCACGTGTCTGTAAAAGTTTCCCTCACGAAACGATTCGCGCGAGGCGTTAGTTCTTCACATTCAAGCGAGTGGGAATACACCCGAATGTATCTAACGCACAGCGCCATCCATCCTATTCGCTTTTACCCTTCAGGGTCAAAGCAATATGTCTATTGTGTTGAATTCCTCAGTTCTTTTACGCTTTCATCACAGGCAAAATATCTGCGCTTTCAAAAGGAAAAGAAGGGGAAAGCTCATGCCGAATAAGTTATTTTCCTCATTTTCTGCCGCGTAACTTTATCGCTTTCGCACATGCGAGCACGTATTCATCCTGTCATTGCTTTTGTTTTTACATACTGTCGGGATCACAGACATCCACATTCCCCTGCTGATACTCCATCACGCCTATGACGAGCAGCGTAGACACGAGCTGCCCATTTTTCCTGAGGTGGATAGTCGACACGTTCCAATGTCAGACCGTGGGCCGGTGCAATCGGGGCTGCCGTCTGACGTGAACGTGCATCCAATAATTCACGAGGCCACGTCGGCGAGCGCCGACCTGCACCTACTTCCAATAGCGCCCCCACTAAGGAGCGCACCATTGAATGGCAAAAAGCATCAGCTTCGACATGGAAAATCACGCTGCGATCCGGTGACTGTTCCACGTCTAAACGACGCAGTGTACGAATTGTTGTGGCTCCTTCACGTGGCCGACAATATGACAGGAAATCGTGCTCGCCCAGTAGTTGCTGGGCTGCCTGATGCATGGCAGTCACGTCAAGTTCTTCCGAGTGCCATAAAACATTCCATCGTTTCAAAGGATTCTTTTCAGTGCCGGGTGCCACACGATACGCATATACGCGACCTGATGCTGCAAATCGCGCATCAAAGTCCTCATGAACAGCAGCAACAGCAAAGATCACCACATCTGACAGATTTTTTGGTACGACCAGTCCGTGTTGGCGCGCCCACTCACTATAGGCCTGAGCAAGTAACGCATTCATCCGTCGTTTGAATGAGTGGCACCTATTTTCCGTGTCAGATTCATTTTCCTCACGTATTTTTTTCTTTCGGCTTAGCTTTTCCCATGCTTGGTAGGGAATATCTGCATGTATGACTTGGTGTGCGGCGTGAACTCCGGCATCCGTACGACCGGCAACAGTCACATTCACAACGGCTCTCACAATAGTTGACAGCGCTTTTTCAATTTCACCTTGAACGGTGCGTAATTCTGGTTGGGCTGCCCAACCATGAAAGTAGGTACCGTCATAGGATAAATCCATACGTATTCTGAGGGTCTGGGTTGCAGAGTGCGGCTCAGCGTTGCCCTGCGCCATCATGCTGTTCATTGTTTCTCCCCTGTATGCTCAGCGTGTCGGTGATTATTGAGGCGCAGTCGCGTCATCAGCTTTTCTTCGTCGCATCATTCTTATCTGAGGGATTTCCTTGGCGTACATACTTTTTGTACCTACCATTGTCTTACAGAAATTTATAAATCCCATGCGCGTACTCCGCCGATAATTCCGGCATCGTTGGGGACGATAATGATGTCATTTCCCATGCGGCTCAGTTGAGCTGAGCTTATGCGTTTCGAGTTACCGCCGCCGATATATAAACGATCCCACATATACATGGCTCGTAATCCATCGACTATGCGGCGGATTCTGCGTGACCAGTGCGCGTCCCCTAAACGTAAACGCTCATGTTCACCGACATAATCATCATATGTCAGGCCCCAACGCACAAAGCCTTGAGAGATTTCCACGTGCGGCGCTAAAGAACCGCTGTCAAAAACTGCGTTTCCAAGTCCTGTGCCTAAGGTCAGAATCATTTCTAGGCCCGTGCCTGTAATAACACCTGCTCCAGCGACTTCTGCGTCATTGAGGACTCGGGTTGGCAGGTGTGTAGCTTGTGTGATTGCGTGGCGCATATCAAAGTGTTTCCAGCGCGTAACGAGTTCTGGTATGACACGTGAGCGCGGCCCGTCTTTTGTAATGTAATGAGGGGTTGCGACAACAACGCCATGTCGAATCATTCCCGGCATCCCCATGGTGATTCGGGTTGCTGCTGGTAGGTTCTGCGCGTGCTCGACAACGATATCTACCAGTAATTCTGGAGGTAAAGGGTACGGTGTCGGAGTTCGTCGAGGAGCGGCCAGCATGGTTCCGCGTTCGTTAACAACTGATGCTTTGATTCCACCGCCGCCACAATCAATCGCTAATGTGATGCTTTCGTTTGCTGTCATGGGTTAAGCCTACGTCTTTCCCGCTTTTACACGATTGTCTCATTGAAATACGGTATTGCTGTACCTTGGCCTGTATTCTCGCATGTGGGAAAAGGAAGTCCCCGAAGCCCAGTGGCTTCGGGGATCCAGGTTCACGGTGGTCAGCTCATATGCTCACCACATGTGATTTCACTCAGCGTCTTTTTCTTCCACTGTTTCGACAGTTTCAGTCGCCTCGGTTGCTTCGGTTTCTTCCACCTCGGTTACTTCGGCGGGAGTTTCCTTTGCGGCGGCTGCAGCAGCCTTTTCAGCGCTGGATACAACAGCCTTCTTTTCGAGTCGTTCCATGACGAAAGCAATCTGCATCATGGGAGCGTTGTCGCCCTTGCGGTTGCCCACGCGTGTTAAGCGAGTGTAACCACCTGTACGTTCTGCATCAATTGCTGGAACAATCACGTCAAATAAGGTGTACACAGCATCCTTATTTGGGATTTTGCTGGCAACTGTACGGCGAGCATGCATATCGCCACGCTTTGCCTTTGTCACGAGCTTTTCCACGTACGGACGCAGCAGCTTGGCTTTTGCCTCTGTCGTCACTAGCTGACGGTGCTCGATGAGCTGAATCGCTAGGTTAGACAGAATGAGCTTTTGATGCGCTGGGCTGCCGCCCAGACGCGCACCCTTTTTAGGGGTAGGCATAGGTATCTCCTACGGTTTCAGGCGCCCATCGGACGCACATTTGTCAGATGGACTGGTCGTCACTGAAGATTGAACCCGATTCCACGTCGCCAATTTGCGGCATGATCGAATCTTTCAAGGTCATGCCCAAGGTGGCGAGGGCTTCCTTGATTTCTTCAATAGATTTCGTACCGAAGTTACGAATGTCGAGGAGGTCGGCCTCAGAGTGCGCAACCAATTCACCGACGGTGAGGATTCCACGACGACGTAAAGCGTTGTACGAGCGTGACTGCAAGTTGAGGTTTTCGATAGGTAATGCGAGATCAGCAGCAAGTGTCGTGTCTGTCATCGAAGGACCGACTTCAATGCCTTCTGCTTCTTCGTTCAGTTCGCGCATGAGGCCGAAAAGCTCAACCAGTGTTTTACCGGCAGAGGCAAGTGCATCGCGAGGGGCAATAGCCGGCTTTGTTTCAACATCAATGATGAGGCGATCAAAGTCGGTACGCTGTTCCACACGAGTTGCTTCAACCTTGTAGGTTACTTTCACAACCGGTGAGTAGATTGAATCAATCGGAATACGCGAAATCTCGGCCTGCGGGTCTTTGTTCTGAGCAGCAGAAACATAGCCGCGGCCACGTTCCACTGTCAGTTCAATTTCCAGCTTACCTTTATCGTTGAGGGTTGCTAAGTGCAGCTCAGGATTATGAATCTCCACGCCAGCGGGCGGAGTAATATCTCCAGCTACGACCTCGCCTGGCCCTGCTTTGCGTAGATACATCACAACAGGTTCGTCGTTTTCTGATGACAGAACGATCTGCTTGATGTTCAGGATAATTTCAGCAACGTCTTCTTTTACGCCTTCAACGGTGCGAAATTCGTGTGGCACACCATCGATACGGATGGAGGTCACAGCAGCGCCGGGGATGGATGATAAAAGTGTGCGACGCAGGGAATTACCCAGTGTGTAGCCGAAACCCGGTTCAAGGGGTTCCAAAGTGAAGCGTGAGCGGAAATCGCTGACCTTTTCCTCTGTGAGGATGGGTCGCTCTGCAATGAGCACGTCTTGTCCTTTCTAACCGATGCCCGCCATATGACATCAGATTGGGGTCCGCAATTGCGGTCAAGGGAGTATGGATTTTCTTTCGCGGAAGAATCCAGACGTGGGGGCATTCATCTCCTCAATTGTCGGTGACAACTGATTTGCTGAAAGTCCCTCTGAGTATCACACGCGGCGGCGCTTGGGAGGACGAGCGCCGTTATGAGCCTGAGGTGTCACGTCCTGAATAGAACCAACTTCTAGGCCTGCTGCTTGAAGCGAACGTATCGCGGTTTCACGGCCAGAGCCGGGGCCTTTAACGAATACATCCACTTTCTTCATGCCGTGTTCTTGAGCACGACGCGCAGCGGCTTCAGCAGCGAGCTGAGCAGCGAATGGAGTGGACTTACGTGAGCCTTTGAAACCCACTTGACCTGAGGAGGCCCAAGAAATAACGGCGCCTGTAGGGTCGGTGATCGAAACGATTGTGTTGTTGAACGTGGACTTGATGTACGCGTGTCCATGTGTCACGTTCTTGGAGAGTTTACGGCGAGGCTTACGGCCTGCACCTGTACGGGTGGTCTTTCCAGCCATCTGTGATTTCCTTCGAAGTCGTGTCTCTAGCGCTCATCTCATTCCTAGATGAGGGATGAGCAGTGCCTATTACTTGGCTTTCTTCTTACCTGCAACGGTGCGCTTCGGACCCTTACGGGTACGAGCATTGGTCTTGGTACGCTGACCGTGGACCGGCAGGCCACGACGGTGACGAAGGCCCTGATAAGAGCCAATTTCAATCTTACGGCGAATATCGGCCTGAACCTCACGACGCAGGTCACCTTCAACCTTGAAATTGTTCTCAATGTATTCACGAAGTTTAACCAGCTCGTCCTCTGAGGCGTCTTTCACGCGCAGATCAGGGCTCACGCCGGTTGCTTCAAGGGTTTCCTTGGCGCGGGTACGTCCAACGCCATAAATGTACGTAAGCGCAATCTCCATCCGCTTTTCACGGGGCAGGTCTACGCCGGCAATACGTGCCATCTTTTGCTCCAGTTGTTCTTCGGAGGTCGTCGTTCCCCTTTCCGGATGTAGTGTCCGGCCTCAGCCTCCGAACCGAGGGTCGCTCTTGAGCGTACAGAGGAACGCTGTCGGGCATATCGCCCAGTTGTTCAAGCAGTCAAAGATTCAGCCTTGACGCTGCTTGTGTCGAGGATTGTCACAGATGACCATGACGTTGCCGTGGCGACGAATCACCTTGCATTTGTCACAGATCTTCTTGACACTCGGCTTGACCTTCATGGTGTGTACCTCCACCGTCAAAAGACGGTTAGTGTCGGTGTTATTACTTGTAGCGGTAGGTGATACGACCTCGCGTAAGGTCGTACGGGCTCAACTGAACAACAACCCGGTCCTCAGGGAGAATGCGGATGTAGTTTTTCCGCATCTTGCCAGAAATGTGGCTGAGAACAATATGACCATTTGTGAGTTCGACGCGAAACATCGCGTTAGGCAGAGCTTCGACAACTGTGCCTTCAACCTCAATCACGCCGTCATTATTTGCCATATGACTCGGATTCACCTCTACGCTTCTAGGAGTACTCAGCCGCATGAGCGACTCAGTAGGCGTATGCAGGGTACGGACGTACACATGCGACACACCCAATTTGCCATACTACGCGATTTCTTTGGGTTTACGCCACTAACAACACTGTCAGGTCGCTCACCTTCTGCTGTTATTTTCAGTATTTACGCTATCAGGCGTCAAGTATCACAGGTTCAATACCGTAGGGAGCTAGACCTGCAACGCCTGAATCTGTGGCAGTAAGTATTGAAATTCCATCATCAAGAATTGCTACAGTGTGTTCCCATTGGGCGGCATCAGAACCGTCAATGCTGCGCACTGTCCATTCATCAGATTCTGTAATTGTGTCGATGGAACCTGTTGTGAGCATGGGTTCAACGGCAAGCACCATACCTGGTTGCAGTTTTGGTGAGATCCCTCGGGCACGATAATTCAGGACTTCAGGTGCTTGATGCATTGCAGTCCCGATGCCATGGCCGGTAAATTCTTCAATAATGCCAGCTTCCCATCCGAATTCTTCTGCGCGGTCAGCAACAACGTTTTCTACAGCTGCTCCTACGCAGGATAAGCGTCGTGAGGTTGCAAGCGAGGCAAGTGCCGCCCACAGGGATTCTCGTGTAAGAGCATCAAGTTGCCGGCGACGTTGAAGAAGCGCGTTTCCTTCATGCGTACTGGCAGTAACGATCGGACCTAGGGCACCTGCACCACGGTTTGCAGCAAATTCTTCGTCGCTCACCCATGGGTCCCCTACTATCATGCTGAAAGCGGCATCACCATGCCATTGTTTGCCTTGTGCGCTTATCCATGCGCCGCAGTCAAATGTCACGATGTCGCCGTCATGGAGTATTTGGTTACCTGGAATACCGTGAACAACCACATCGTTAATTGAAATGCATACTGTTGCTGGATATCCGTAATAGTTGAGGAAGTTCGAGTGTGCTCCAGCACGCGCGATCACATCAGCGCATACGGCATCGAGTTCACGCGCACGAACACCTTCACGCGTCGCTTCACGTAGGGCACGGTGAATATCAGCTACTACTAATCCGGCGCGGCGCATGTGGAGAATCTGCTCACGCGTTTTTATTTCAATTTTCGACACGTACGCTCCCTGTGCTGACTCGGCCGTTTATCGATTGGAAGTATCCACAGCCTCTAGCACAGTAAGGATGCGTTCCCATACTTCATCTATTGAACCGGATCCGTCAATCGTTTCTAACAGATCTTGGTCAGCATAGTATGTGGCAATCGGTTCTGTTTGCTCGCGGTAGACCTCAAGACGATGACGCATCACTGGTTCAGTGTCGTCTGAACGATGTTGTTCTTCTGCGCGTTTGAGCATACGTGCTACGACTTCGTCTTCATCAACTTCAATGGCGAGGACAAGGTCAAGGCTCCGCCCAAGATCTGCTAACACGTCACGTAAAACATGGGCTTGAGCCACTGTGCGAGGGTATCCGTCCAGTAGGAAACCTTTTTCTGTGTCAGGCGCAGCCAGACGAGCTTTAACCATTGGGTTGGTAACGCTGTCTGGTACGAATTCCCCGCGATCCATGAACTCTTGAGCGCGTTTGCCTAGCTCTGTTCCACTCGCCATATTTGCACGGAAAATTTCCCCGGTTGAGATCGCTGGGATACCGAGTTTTTCAGCAATACGTTGAGCTTGAGTTCCTTTACCTGCTCCAGGAGGACCTAAGAGAATAATCGCTGTCATCGTAAGAAACCTTCATAGTGATGCTGTTGAAGCTGAGTGTTGATTTCTTTCACTGTTTGCAAACCGACACCCACAACAATAAGGAGCGTCGTTCCACCGAAAGGCATTTGTCCTTGGCTTAGTTTCAGCGGAATAATCAACAAGGCGGGTAGCAGTGCGATAACTACCAAGTATAAGGCGCCGGCAGTTGTTAAACGGTTAACAACGTAGCGCAAGAATTCAGCGGTAGGACGGCCTGCACGATAGCCCGGCACAAAGCCTCCGTAGCGTTTCATGTTATCGGCAACTTCTTCAGGGTTGAAAGTAATCGCCGTGTAGAAGAAAGTAAAGAAAACAACCAGCACAGCATACGCAGTTAAATAGGGCCATGCGCCACTGGTGAAGTTTGCTCCAATCCATTGAACCCATTTAGCTGTCTGATCGCCGAACTGAGCAAACATGGGTGGCAAGGCCAGGATTGAGGTGGCGAAAATTACCGGAATAACACCGGACATGTTGATTTTCAAAGGAATGTAGGTCGTGGTACCACCGTATTGGCGGCGACCGATCATGCGTTTCGCGTATTGAACAGGGATACGACGTTGAGCCTGCTCTAAGTACACGACAACGATTGTCACTAATAGGATCAAAAGGACGATAACGCCAACTGCTCCCCATTTGCCTGCTTGTCCGATGGCAAGGAGTTGAGAGGGCATGGAAGCTGAGATTGAGGTGAAGATCAGCAGTGACATACCGTTGCCGATGCCGCGTTCTGTGATAAGTTCACCCAACCACATGATGACACCTGTTCCGGCAGTCATCGTAATCAGCATGACAAGGAAGCCCCATACTGTGTTATCGCCGATCACGCTTTCACTACATGTGGAAAATAAGCGTCCTGAACGGGCCAGTGAAATTGTGGTTGCTGATTGGATAAGGCCCAAACCAATTGTCAGGTAGCGGGTGTACTGAGTGAGTGTCGCTTGTCCTGTCTGGCCTTCTTTGTGGAGGTCATCAAAGCGCGGGACGACGACACGCAGCAATTGAATGATAATCGATGCTGTGATGTAGGGCATGATACCCAAAGCAAAGATTGACAATTGCAGAAGGGCTCCACCTGAAAAGAGATTCACCAGGTCAAGAAGTGATGCCTCTGTTTGTGCTGCCAAACATTTTTGAACAGCAACTGAGTCTACGCCAGGCGCAGGGATGAACGAACCCATACGAAAAGCTGCCATGATGAAAATGGTAAAAAGCAGCTTCCGACGTAGGTCGGGAGTACGGAACGCCTGCGCAAAAGCTCCAAGCACAGCTTCCTCCTGATGGTTTGGGGATCCTTACGGATTATGTAAACAACTCAGCCAGATTACCGGATAAGAAACAGTTATGGAATCTGATAGCCAATATTGATACTGTTCCCACACGTAATAGGCAAAATATATGTTTTTAAGTAAGTGGAAAAGAAATTAGAGGGGTGATCCGACCTATTTTGTCGGAGCACCCCCCTAACACATGTCAGCGGGCCTGTAAGGTACCACCGGCAGCTGTAATCTTCGTTTCGGCGGATGCGGACCATGAGTCCACGATCACGTCGAGTTTCACGGAGATTTCACCTGTGCCAAGAACCTTGACAGGTAATCCGTCACGAACCGCGCGCTTTGCAACAAGATCTTCAACAGTCACTGTTCCGCCTTCAGGGAACAATTCCTGCAGACGAGCAACGTTGACGACCTGGTATTCCACACGGAATGGGTTCTTAAAGCCACGTAACTTCGGCAGACGCATATGCATAGGTGTTTGACCACCTTCAAATGCGGCTGATACTTGGTAACGAGCCTTTGTACCCTTTGTGCCGCGTCCAGCGGTTTTACCCTTGGAGCCTTCACCGCGACCGACACGGGTCTTTGCAGTTTTCGCACCGGGGGCAGGACGCAAGTGATGCAGCTTAACGATGCTCACTGTTTCTTCCGCGGTTTTCTTTGTGGAGTCAGCCATTGTCAGTCGACCTCCTCGACGGTTACCAAGTGGCGTACGGTACGGACAGCACCACGCACAGCGTTTGTGTCTTCACGTACGACCGATTGGCCTATCTTGCGCAGCCCGAGGGTACGCAATGTGTCTTTCATGTTCTGCTTCGTGCCGATCGTGGACTTGACCTGCGTAATTTTCAGGTTTGCCATCACTCACTCACCCCTGCAGCCGCTTTATCAGCTTCGGCTTTTTCAGCTTGAGCGCGTTTTTCGGCTTCGCCTTCAGCGCGCGCACGGAGCATTGACTCTGGTGCGATACGTTCCAGCGGTAAGCCACGACGCGCTGCTACAGCCTCAGGCTGTTCAAGCTGCTTGAGTGCCGCAACTGTTGCGTGAACAATGTTGATTGCATTGTCAGAACCCAGTGACTTGGTAAGTACGTCATGCACACCTGCAGCCTCAAGGACTGCGCGCACCGGACCACCGGCGATAACGCCTGTACCGGGAGCTGCTGGGCGCAGGAGAACTTCACCGGCCGCATCGCGGCCTTGTACCAGGTGGGTAATGGTACGGCGAATCATAGGAACTCGGAAGAAATTCTTCTTTGCTTCCTCAACGCCTTTGGAAATAGCCTGAGGAACTTCCTTGGCTTTTCCGTAACCCACGCCGACGGTTCCTTCACCATCACCAACGACGACCAGAGCTGTGAATGAGAAGCGACGACCGCCCTTCACAACTTTGGAGACTCGGTTAATGGTGACAACGCGTTCAATGTACTGGTCTTTGTTTTCGCCGCGACGGCCTTCGCGGTTTTCACCGCGGCCGTTACGACGCTCGCGACGCTCGCCGTCGCCCGAACGTTCAGAGCCTTCCTGACCGTTCCTGCTTCGCTGCTGTGCAGCCATCAGATGATCTCTCTTTCTCCGAGTTCGGTCACAGCACGAGTCCGCCCTCACGGGCGGCTTCGGCTACGGCGGCCACACGGCCATGATACTTATTACCACCGCGGTCAAAAATGACAGCGGAAATGCCGGCAGCCTTGGCGCGCTCTGCAATCAGTGCGCCAACCTTGGCGGCCTTGTCCTTCTTGGTACCTTCGGTACCTTGGAGGTCGGCTTCCATCGTCGAAGCGGAAACTAAAGTATGTCCGACGGTGTCGTCGACAACTTGAGCCACCATGTGACGGTTGGAACGAGTCACTACCAAACGGGGACGCTCGGCAGTGCCAGTGATCTTCTTGCGTAGGCGCAGGTGGCGGCGCTTGCGGGCAACAAATTTGCCCTTGCCCTTGACAGAGTAGGACATTACTTACCTGCCTTTCCGACCTTGCGACGAATAACTTCACCCACGTAGTGGATACCCTTACCCTTGTAGGGTTCAGGCTTCTTCAACTTACGAATACGGGCTGCAGTTTCACCAACGAGTTGCTTGTCGATGCCTTTCACCGTGAATTTGGTGGCAGAGTCAACAATAAACTCGATACCTTCGGGGGCCACGACCGGGACAGTGTGTGAGAAACCCAAGGAAAATTCAAGATCTTTTCCTTTGGCGACGACACGGTAACCGGTACCCGTGATTTCGAGCTGCTTTGCGTAGCCCTCAGTCACGCCAATGACCATATTGTTAATGAGTGTGCGGCTCAGGCCGTGCAGAGAACGTGAGAGGCGCTCATCGTTAGGACGGGTGACAAGGATGTGTCCGTCTTCCATCACGACAGTGATGGGGTGAGCGACTACATGAGTCAATTCCCCTTTAGGACCTTTCACCGTTACGGTCTGTCCGTTAATAGTAACGTCAACACCAGCGGGAATGACGATAGGGTTTTTACCGATACGTGACATTGTTCAGCCTCCCCTATCACCATACGTAAGCGAGGACTTCGCCGCCCACGCCTTTGTCAGCTGCTTGACGGTCAGTGAGCAGACCAGATGACGTGGACAGAATTGCCACGCCAAGGCCGCCGCGGACCTTCGGCAGGTTGGTGGACTTAACGTACACGCGCAAACCTGGCTTAGACACACGCTGTAAACCTTTAATAGCAGCTTCACGGCGTGAGCTGTATTTGAGGTTCAGAGTCAGGGTCTGACCAACACGAGCATCCTCAACCTCGATGGAGGCAATGTAGCCTTCATCCACGAGGATGTTCGCAATAGCTGCCTTCAGTTTTGAGTAAGGCATTGAAACGGAATCATGATGAGCCCGATTCGCGTTACGCAGGCGCGTCAGCATATCTGCGATTGGATCAGTCATTGTCATGGGGGTATTCCCCTTCCTCGTCGCGGTTTCTCCACTTCAAGCAGAGACCTACGACGTCAGTGTTACCAGCTGCTCTTGGTGACGCCAGGGAGCTCACCACGAAGGGCGAGTTCACGCAAGCACACGCGGCACAGTCCGAACTTACGGTACACGGAGCGGGGACGACCGCAACGATTGCACCGTGTGTAGCCGCGCACCGCGAATTTCGGGGTGCGAGCGGCTTTGACTTTGAGAGAGGTCTTAGCCATAGGTCAGTTCTCCTTGAAAGGGAAGCCGAGGTGACGAAGAAGCGAACGTCCCTCATCATCGGTCTTGGCCGAGGTGACAACGGTGATGTCCATGCCACGAACTCGGTCAATGGAATCCTGATCGATCTCATGGAACATTGACTGTTCGGTCAGACCGAAGGTGTAATTGCCATTCCCATCGAATTGCTTTGCCGACAGGCCGCGGAAGTCGCGGATACGTGGCAGAGCTGTGGAAAGGAGACGGTCCAAGAATTCCCACATACGATCGCCACGCATGGTGACGTGTGCACCGATAGCTTGGCCTTCGCGGAGCTTGAACTGAGCAATTGACTTACGCGCCTTGGTGACAACTGGCTTTTGGCCTGTAATCGCGGTCAGGTCACGAATGGCTCCCTCAAGAGCTTTTGAATCACGAGCTGCCTCACCAACGCCCATGTTGACGACGATCTTGACCAGACCGCCGACTTCCATGACGTTCGCATGGCCGAACTCAGAACGTAAAGCCTCGCGGATTTCCGAGTTGTACTTTTCCTTCAGACGAGGTGCCATCTCAGATCTCCTTGCCCTGTTCGATGCCACGCTTAGCACCACCACGAGTTACACGAACTCGGACGGTACGAACACGGCCATCGCGTTCAATGGTGTCCTCGCGGAAACCTACACGCACACGCTTCTTGGTGTCTGGGTCAACAAGCGCAATTTTGGACAGCGAAATGGGGGCTTCGATAGTTTCGATGCCGCCAGCTTGTCCTTGAGCGCCTTGACGTACGTGGCGTGTCTTGAGGTTAATGCCTTCGACAAGCACTTTTTCTTCGCGTGGGAACACCTTGATTACTCGACCCTGACGACCTTTATCGCCTGGTTTGAGTGGTTCAAGGCCTTCTGCCTCACGACGTGCATTGCGCTCAGCGAGCTTTGCCTCATCCGAGGTGCGGCCGCGTACAACCTCTACGAGGTCTCCCTTGCGGATTTTCGCTGCCATCAGATCACCTCCGGTGCGAGTGACACGATCTTCATGAATTTCTTGTCACGTAGTTCACGTCCAACTGGACCGAAGATACGTGTGCCGCGGGGTTCGCCATCGTTTTTAAGGATGACTGCCGCATTTTCGTCGAAACGGATGTAGGAACCGTCGGGACGGCGAGTTTCTTTGCGCGTGCGCACAACAACCGCCTTAACGACGTCTCCCTTCTTGACGTTGCCGCCAGGGATTGCGTCTTTCACGGTAGCGACGATGACGTCGCCGATACCCGCGTAACGCCGACCCGAGCCACCGAGAACACGGATGGTCAGGATCTCCTTGGCCCCTGTGTTATCAGCGACTTTCAGTCGCGACTCCTGCTGAATCATTTTCTGTGACTCCTGTCGTCGAGCCGGTTCTCTGCGGCGAGGTTACCCTCGCCGCCGAGCCTTGCCGAACGGATTTCGGTCTAAAAGGGCGAATGTCACTTCGCCTTTTCGAGGATTTCCACAACGCGCCAGCGTTTGGTTGCTGACAACGGGCGGGTCTCCATAATCAGGACAAGATCCCCAATCTGGCATTCGTTATGCTCATCATGAACCTTGACCTTCTTGCTCTTGCGCATGACCTTGCCATAAAGAGCATGCTTGACGCGGTCTTCGATCTCGACAACGACGGTTTTATCCATCTTGTCTGAGGTCACGTAGCCGCGACGAACTTTGCGCTGATTACGAGGTGCGGACTCGGACATCCTACTCACTCCTGAGTGCTAGGGGCGGTGCGGTAGCCGAGCTCCCGCTCACGCGCGATCGTGTAGATGCGGGCGATGTCACGGCGCACGGTACGCATACGACCGTGGTCTTCCAATGAACCTACTGCTTGAGCAAAACGTAAGTTGAACAGTTCTGCTTTAGCTTTTTCGAGCTCTTTGGATAACTGGGCATCGTCCATGGCATCGAGGTCGGCGGTGGTCAGACCCTTATCGGCCATCAGAAATCACCACCCTCTCGGACCACGAAACGGGTCTTCATCGGAAGCTTGTGCTGGGCACGTCGCATAGCCTCACGAGCAAGGCTCTCTGAGACACCACCCAACTCGAACATGATACGTCCTGGTTTAACAGGCGCAATCCACCATTCAACCGAACCCTTACCGGAACCCATACGAGTTTCAGCAGGTTTCTTGGTCAAGGGGCGGTCAGGGAAAATATTGATCCACACCTTGCCACCACGCTTGATGTGACGTGTCATGGCAATACGAGCGGCTTCAATCTGTCGGTTGGTGACATATGCACCTTCAAGCGCCTGGATCCCGTACTGGCCGAATGCCAGTTCGGTACCGCCTGTCGCGTTGCCCGTGCGATGCGGACGGTGCTGACGGCGCCACTTAGTACGGCGGGGAATGAGCATGTTGGCTCAGGCCTCCGTTCCGGTCTCGGAGCCAGCAGCTGTAGCAGCGGGGGCTGCTTGTGCTTGGCTATTGTCCTGCTGGGAACGTCCACCGCGACGCGAGTTACGACGGTCGCTACGACGGCCACCGCGGTTGGATTGCTCAGCCTGTTGGCGAGCAAATTCGCGTTCGGTGATGTCACCCTTGTAGATCCACACTTTTACGCCGATGCGACCAAAAGTGGTGCGAGCTTCGTAGAAGCCGTAGTCAATATTTGCGCGCAGAGTGTGCAAAGGTACGCGGCCTTCACGGTAGAACTCTGAACGGCTCATTTCAGCGCCGCCTAAACGACCTGAAACCTGAACACGGATTCCTTTAGCGCCTGCACGCTGCGCAGACTGGATACCTTTACGCATTGCGCGGCGGAAAGACACACGAGCGGTCAGCTGTTCAGCAATGCCTTGAGCGACAAGCTGAGCATCCAAATCAGGGTTCTTTACCTCAAGGATGTTGAGCTGAACTTGCTTGCCTGTGAGCTTTTCTAAAGACTGACGCAAACGATCGGCTTCAGTTCCACGGCGACCAATGACGATACCCGGACGAGCTGTGTGCAGATCAACACGGACACGATCACGTGTACGTTCAATGTCAACCTTCGCAATACCAGCGCGTTCAAGGGTTTCAGACAAGGTCTTGCGGATTGCAACGTCCTCGGCCACGTAGTCGGCGTAGCGCTGACCCTTGGCTGAGGAATCAGAGAACCAGCGGGACCGGTGATCTGTAGTAATGCCAAGACGGAACCCGGTGGGGTTAACCTTCTGTCCCATTACTGGTCTCCCTTCTGCTTATCTTCTTTCGTGCCGACCACGATTGTGATGTGGCTCGAACGCTTGAGGATGCGGCCTGCTCGACCCTGTGCGCGCGGACGGAACCGCTTCATGGTCGGACCTTCATCAACATACGCTTCAAGAACCAATAGATCGGCTTCGTTGAAGGTTTCACCGGCCAGTTCGGCCTTAACCTTCGAGTTGGCAACTGCTGAGAGCAGTACCTTGCGAACATCGGTGGCGACGGCCTGCGGAGCGAACCGCAGGATGTCGGCGGCCTCCAGTGCGCGCTTGCCACGAACCTCGTTCACGACGCGGCGTGCTTTCTGGGGCGTGACGCGAACGTAACGCGCCTGCGCCTTGGCTTCCATAGCTTCCTGCCTCTTCTTATCTGCGGGCCGGCTCAGCGCCGACGTCCCTTACGATCATCCTTGTCGTGGCTACGGAAAGTACGCGTAGGAGCGAACTCACCGAGCTTGTGGCCCACCATCGACTCGGTAACGAAAACGGGCACGTGTTTGCGTCCGTCATGGACGGCAAAGGTCAGTCCCAAGAAATCTGGGGTGATGACCGAACGACGTGACCACGTCTTAATGACATTCTTTGAACCAGTCTCGATCGCTGCGTCAACCTTCTTCATCAGATGGTCGTCAACGAAGGGACCTTTCTTCAGACTACGTGGCATGTTTCCAGCTCCCTATCAGCGCTTCTTACCGGTCTTACGACGACGTACAATCAGACGATCGCTCGCTTTATTCGGGCGACGAGTACGGCCTTCAGGCTTACCCCATGGTGATACTGGGTGACGACCACCTGAAGTACGACCTTCACCACCACCATGCGGGTGATCGACCGGGTTCATCACAACACCGCGGACATGAGGACGCTTGCCCTTCCAGCGCATACGTCCAGCTTTGCCCCAGTTAATGTTGGATTGTTCAGCGTTGCCGACTTCGCCAACCGTTGCGCGGCAGGTGATTTCGACGTTGCGAATTTCGCCAGAGGGCATACGCAGTTGAGCGAAGCGACCTTCTTTAGCAACAAGCTGCACTGATGAACCTGCGGAGCGGGCAATCTTTGCGCCGCCACCTGGTTGCAGTTCAACAGCGTGAATAACGGTACCCAGTGGGATGTTACGCAGTGGCAAGTTATTGCCGGGCTTGATGTCAGCGGCCGGTCCTGCTTCGACGATATCGCCTTGGTTCAGCTTTGCAGGGCACAAGATATAACGCTTGTCGCCATCTGCATAGTGCAGCAGAGCAATGCGAGCAGTACGGTTCGGGTCGTACTCAATGTGAGCGACCTTGGCGGGTACGCCATCTTTGTCGTGACGACGGAAGTCAATCAGACGGTAAGCACGCTTATGCCCGCCACCACGGTGACGAGAAGTAACGCGACCGTTGTTGTTACGACCACCGGTCTTGTGCAAGGGGCGTACCAACGACTTCTCAGGGGTGGAACGAGTGATTTCGACAAAGTCGGAAACGCTCGCGCCACGGCGACCTGGAGTCGTGGGCTTGTATTTACGGATTCCCATGATGTTCCTCTACCTCTGACGCCTCAGGCCTGCTCGCCGAAGATGTCGATAGTGCCTTCACGCAGGGTGACGATGGCACGCTTCACGTCCTTACGGCGTCCGGTCCCTGTGCGGGTGCGGTACACCTTACCCTTGCGGTTCTGGGTAGCAATAGCGCCAATTTTGACACCGAAGATCTGCTCAATAGCGATCTTAATTTCGGTCTTGTTAGCGCGGGGGTCAACCTCGAATGTGTACTTGCCCTGATCAACGAGGATCAGTGCTTTTTCAGTCACAACGGGTTTGAGGATGATGTCGCGGGGGTTCTTTCCCGCCTCAATCGTGCTCACTTGGCTTCCTCCTTGGTACCGAGGAAGGTCTGCAGAGCGCCGACTGTGAACACAATGTCATCTGAGTCGAGGACATCGTATGTGTTCAACTGGTCTGCCCATAGGACATGAACCTCGGGTAGGTTACGAAGGGACAGTGCTGTCATTTCTTCGTGTCGTTCGAGGACCACAAGAGCTTGACGATCCTCAACGATGTTTTGCAAGGCAGCTTTTGCTGCTTTGGTTGAGGGCTTTTCAAGTTCAACCAGAGCGGTCACCACGTGGATGCGGCCAGCACGTGCACGATCAGACAATGCTGAACGCAGAGCGCCCACCTTCATTTTCTTAGGGGTGCGCTGTGAGTAGTCACGAGGCTGTGGACCGTGGACAACACCACCACCGGTGAAATGAGGAGCACGGATAGAGCCTTGACGCGCGTTACCGGTTCCTTTCTGACGGAATGGTTTCTTGCCACCGCCAGAAACTTGTCCGCGTGTCTTTGTCGCGTGGGTGCCCTGACGTGCAGCGGCAAGCTGTGCGACGACTACTTGGTGCATCAAAGGAATGTTGGTATCCACGTCGAAAACTTCTGCAGGAAGTTCAACTGTTGTGGTCTTTTTTCCTTTGGCATCAAGAACATCAATGGTACGGATGTCAGACATAATCACGCGCCCTTCACAGAGGAGCGAACCAGGACCACGCCGTTCTTAGGGCCAGGAATAGCGCCGCTGATGAGCAGCAAGCCTTTTTCCGTGTCAACGGCTTGGATCTTCAGGTTCTGGACGGTACGACGAACGCCACCCATGCGGCCGGCCATGCGCTGTCCCTTGAAAATACGACCAGGTGTTGCACATGCGCCAATGGAGCCGGGCTTACGGTGGTTGCGGTGTGAACCATGAGAAGCGGAAACACCTGCGAAGCCGTGGCGCTTCATGACACCTGCAAAGCCTTTGCCTTTGGTGTTACCGGAAACGTCCACAGCGGTACCGGGGGTAAAAACGTCAGCATTCAGTTCTTGGCCGAGTTCATAGGAATCAGCTTCAGAGGTACGTACCTCGACAAGATGACGCTTAGGAGCAACGCCTGCTTTGGCAAAGTGTCCGGCCAAAGGCTTGGTTACTTTGCGCGCGTCGATGTCTTCAAAGCCAAGCTGAATAGCGGTGTAGCCGTCAGTTTCTTCGGTGCGAAGCTGAGTGACGACATTGGTGCCGACCTGCACGACAGTCAGGGGCACGAGATGGCCGTTGGCATCCCAAACTTGGGTCATGCCGAGCTTACGGCCTAGCAGTGCCGTAATTGGCCTGCCAGCGTGCTGCTTCTTGTTGATTGTCATTGCAGATGTCCTCAGAGCTTGATCTCAATGTTGACGTCCGCGGGCAGGTCGAGTCGCATAAGCGAGTCAACAGCCTTCGGAGTCGGGTCGATGATGTCAATGAGCCGCTTGTGTGTGCGCATCTCAAAATGTTCGCGGCTGTCCTTGTACTTGTGGGGTGACCGAATGACGACAAACACGTTCTTTTCGGTCGGCAGCGGTACTGGGCCTACAACGGTGGCTCCTGCTCGCTGCACGGTGTCCACGATCTTGCGCGCGGAACTGTCGATAACCTCATGGTCATACGACTTCAGCCGGATGCGGATCTTCTGTCCCGCCATGCCGTCCTACCTCTTCTCGTACAGATTCGTCACCGGTCCCCGCACTCGGGTGTGTCGCTATCTGAGCGACACTGTCCTAGCGCACGGTTCTCCCAGGTGGGAGGTGGACCGTTGTCTTGTCCAAAGATCACGGGCATTGTGCCCTGCCCCACGTATTGACATGGGACAGCCCCGCTGCTGCGGGGCAACCGTTCAAGTCTGCCAGATAACACCCACTGAGATCAAGTCAAAAAGACTTTCGTGAATGTGAATCCAACGACAAGAACATTCCATCATGCACAGCACTTTTTGCATTGTGCATGACGCACGTCTTATAACACTCACCTACGGTACCCGCACTCGGGCGTGTCGTCCACTCGCTTCGTGAGACTTTCGCTTGCTTTTATAGAAAAAGCGCTTAAAAACCCTAGTTTTCCAGCGAAAAGTATTTTTATGTGAGTTTCATTAAATCTTGTTTTGTATCTATTTGAAAGATGTTTCCCATGCTGCTCTGGGAACTTATAACGCAGCAGCTAGTGTGCTGACTAGTGACCTCTCCGCGTGGGTGGGAAACTTTTTGGAGAACAGGCAGCACGCATTCCAGCAGTAGCCTTCTCCCCTTGTAATACTTAAACGCTTATCGCAGGAGAGGGATCATGGATGTGTAAGGCATAAAAACTGCTCCCCGTTCATATCAACGGGGAGCAGTGATGCTCAAATTCTCAACGAGAGAGAATGAGAGTGAGATCAGGCTTGACGACGGCGAAGAATCAAAACACCTGCGCCAGCAGTAATGAGAGTAGCTGCTGAACCACCAAGCAACAGAGCGGTTGTACCGGTCGTTGCTAGTTGCTTGCCACCCTTACCCTTGGTAGGTTCTGGTTTCTTCATGTCCTTCTCAGGCTTAGGCTCCTTCATTTCCTTCTCAGGCTTAGGCTCCTTCATTTCCTTCTCAGGCTTAGGCTCCTTCATTTCCTTCTCAGGCATGGGGCAAGACATTGACATTTCAGTCTTGCCACCAGCGAAAACAAAACCAGCCTTAGCTGTCGCAACAAGCTTACGATCTTTGCCTTCACCATCCCACTTATACGAAACCTTGTCAGTATCAGCAGGAAGCTCATCACCAGCAGGACACATCAGTTCAAAATCAAGAACCTCAGACTTTGGCTTTTCGCTGAAGTGCCAATAGCCAGTCACATTCGCTACACGACACTCAGGTGAAACTGCGGTATCGTCATTCCAATTCCATTCAGAAAGCTTGCCCCAAGAAGCAAAATTCCAGACTCCATCAGCTGTTTCTACACGTGTTTGTGCAGGGTCAGCAGGTTTGTAAGGAGTCGTCGCATTATCAGCGGAGGGCATCATAGCTGCCATAGAAAAGAGCGCTTCGGAGGGAGCAGGAAGCAAAGCTGTCACTTCAGCCGGCAGAGCTTGACCTGGGACATCGGATTCAAAATGGTGAATTGCTTGTACCTTGCTGATGCTACGGATAGTCGCAGCGTTGTACTTTTCCTGTTTGAACTTCACAGGGAATTCAGGGGCCATAACAGCATCAGCAAAAGGCTGTGCCACTGCATAGTAAGCATTACGTCTCGTATCTAGCGTAGGCTTCTCAAAGGTGCCCTGAACCAGTGGAACAGTCAGATCAAAGCTACGCGCACCAGCTTCAAGGTTTCGGAAGTTTTCTTTCGAAACAGTGAAAAGATTCGCCGGCGTATCAATGGCGAGCGTCTTCAAAGTCTTGTAGTCATTATCTAAATCTTCAGCGTGAAGCCCGTCTGCCAGTTTGAAGTGAATTGTCAGCGTACCATCCTCAGCATAGGTTGGTGGTTTTGCTGTATCAATCACCATATGATTTGGATATTGCGTGTCTGCATTAGCTGCACGGTAAGCAGCATCCCATGCAGCCGTATCCACCAGAACAGTCTGGTTTACAGAGACAACCGCTGGATCAATCTTCATTGAAATATGAAATTCCCCGCGAACCAGAAGATCAGAGAAAATTTTGTTGTAAGACTGGTTCACATCTGAAGTACCAAAAACCCGTGGAAGATAATTTTCAATCCCGCTCCCGCTAAGTTGCCTAACAAAAGCTTGACGTCCTATTTCTTTTTTGGAGTTCCATGCGTCGATAACTGACTTCATATCCAATGTGCCACGATAGTCAATCGCATACGTATCTTTAGCTGGCACGCAGACCAATGAGGGGAAAAGTTTGTCTTCAGGATCCCCTGCAAGAATACCTTTATGGTCTTTAATGTCATTACGTCCGGCAGGGTTAATAGGTTCCGCATTCGTCGGAGCAATCACATTATTGTCATCAGCATTTGCAGCAACACTAAAAAGTAGCAGACCGCTACACGCCATAAGTGCTGCAGTGCCCGCAGCAACAGCCTGACGAAGATTTCGCATATGAGGAAACCTCTCTATAGATAAAGTTTAGAAGGGTAGCCCCCCCCCCCCAAAAAAAAAATTCCTTTATTAAGGTACATTGTTTCGTTTCCTTTGAAAAGAAAACAAAGCGAGATTTAGTTCATAGACACCATATTTATACGTATTCGTTATCTTTTCGTTCTATTAGTCGGTGCCATTCTTTTTCGCACAAACTTGCGTATAAAAGAAAACTTCCCTTATAGCAAAACAAGTGAAGGCCGCTACCTTACGGTAACGACCCTCACTTGCGAAAGAAAGTATCACATCATACTTACCGGTGTACTAGCTCCAGTAAGTACTCAGATTACTCACTTCAAGATAGCGGTCACACGACCTGAACCAACGGTACGGCCACCCTCACGGATAGCGAAACCAAGGCCCGGTTCCATAGCGATCGGCTGGATCAGCTGAACAGTGATCTCGGTGTCGTCGCCAGGCATAACCATTTCGGTGCCTTCAGGAAGGGTGATAACGCCAGTCACGTCAGTGGTACGGAAGTAGAACTGCGGACGGTAGTTGGTGAAGAACGGGTTGTGACGGCCGCCTTCTTCCTTCTTGAGGATGTAAACCTGGCCGGTGAACTCGGTGTGCGGGGTGATGGTGCCAGGCTTGGCCACAACCTGGCCACGCTCAACTTCATCACGCTTGGTGCCACGGAGCAACAGACCACAGTTCTCGCCAGCCCATGCTTCATCCATGGACTTGTGGAACATTTCAATACCGGTAACGGTGGTCTTTTGCGGATCACGGATACCGAGAATTTCAACTTCAGAGTTGATCGGCAGAGTACCGCGCTCCACACGACCGGTCACGACGGTGCCACGACCAGTAATGGTGAACACGTCTTCGATTGGCATGAGGAATGGCTTGTCCATGTCACGCTCAGGGGTGGGCACGAAGGTGTCCACAGCGTTCATGAGTTCTTCAACCTTGCCAACCCACTGGGCATCGCCTTCAAGAGCCTTGAGAGCTGAAACCTGAACGATCGGAGCTTCACGATCAAAGCCCTGTGATTCAAGCAGGTCGCGGCATTCTTCCTCAACCAGCTCAAGCATTTCTTCGTCGTCAACCATGTCAGCCTTGTTCAAGGCGATCAAGATTGTCGGAACGCCGACCTGCTTGGCGAGCAGCACGTGCTCACGGGTCTGAGCCATTGGGCCGTCAGTAGCAGCAACCACGAGGATTGCGCCGTCCATCTGAGCGGCACCGGTAATCATGTTCTTAACGTAGTCAGCGTGGCCGGGAGCGTCAACGTGTGCATAGTGACGCGCCTCGGTCTGGTACTCCACGTGAGAAACGTTGATCGTGATACCACGATCGCGTTCTTCGGGAGCGTTGTCAACCTGGTCGAACGGGGTGAACTCGTTCAGGTCTGGGTACTTGTCATGCAGGACCTTGGTAATCGCCGCGGTCAGTGTGGTCTTGCCGTGGTCAACGTGACCAATGGTACCGATGTTAACGTGCGGCTTGGTGCGCTCGAACTTGGCCTTCGCCACTTGTGTCCTCCTGGACTCGGGTAGATTTTTCTCAGCCTATGGCTAGGTGTCACTTTAACACCCATCAGGGCATGAGACCTACAGGGTTATCATTGTGTGAGGCGAACCGCCATAATTACAACATGTAAATTCTGTTGTCCTCATGGCGATTCCACCTGTGGGACTCATTCGCCCCGAGACTTTCCGATGATCTCGTCCGCGACATTACGCGGGACCTCGGCGTAGCTATCGAACTGCATCGAATACACCGCGCGACCTTGCGTCTTTGAACGCAGATCACCGACATAACCGAACATTTCTGACAGCGGAACATGTGCGCGTACAACACGCACACCGTGCTGCTCATCCATTGACTGAATGGCACCACGACGAGAATTCAGGTCGCCGATCACGTCACCCATGTATTCCTCAGGTGTACGCACCTCGACGTCCATAATTGGTTCTAGCAGTACAGCAGAGGCTTTCTTTGCAGCCTCCTTCATTGCCATAGTACCAGCAATCTTGAATGCCATTTCAGACGAGTCAACGTCATGGTAAGCACCATCAAGCAGTGTCGCGCGGACACCCACCATCGGGTAACCAGCCAAAACACCAGTCTGCATAGCATCTTGGATACCAGCATCAACAGATGGAATGTACTCGCGTGGAACACGGCCACCAGTGACCTTATCCACGAACTCGTAATCCTTCTCTGAATCAGCTTCGATAGGCTCAAGAGCAATAATGACACGCGCGAACTGACCAGAACCACCGGTCTGCTTCTTATGCGTGTATTCGTGCTTCTCCACAGCCTTACGAATGGTTTCACGGTAAGCAACCATCGGCTTACCAACATTCGCCTCAACCTTGAATTCGCGACGCATACGGTCAACGATGATGTCAAGGTGAAGCTCACCCATACCGCCGATAATTGTCTGACCGGTTTCTGGATCCAACTCAACAGTGAATGTTGGGTCTTCTTCAGCAAGCTTCTGGATAGCAATACCCATTTTTTCCTGGTCAGCCTTCGACTTTGGCTCTACAGCCACGTGAATAACCGGCTTCGGGAATGTCATGGATTCCAGAATTACTTGCTTATCAAGAGCACTCAAAGTATCACCAGTAGTGGTGTCTTTCAGACCAATAACCGCGTAAATGTGACCAGCATGTGCCACATCGACAGGATTTTCCTTATTGGAGTGCATCTGGAAGATCTTGCCGATACGTTCCTTCTTGCCCTTCGTGGAATTCGATACCTGAGCACCCTGCTCCACTTTACCTGCGTACACGCGGATGAAGGTAAGTTTGCCGTAGAAGGGGTGAGCAGCAATCTTGAATGCCAAAGCAGCAAAAGGCTCAGAATCAGAAGGCAAACGTGTTTCAGTCGGCTCCTCATCCTCAGCACCTGGCTTAAAGCCTTTCACCGGAGGAATATCCAAAGGTGAAGGCAAGAAGTCGATCACAGCGTCCAGAACAGGCTGAACACCCATGTTACGCAAAGCAGTTCCACAGTACACGGGGAAAGCACGACCAGCGATCGTCAATTCACGGATACCGGCTTTGATCTGCTCAGATGTGAGCTCACCATTTTCCAAGTAGGCTTCGGTAAGTTCATCATTTGCGTCAGCTGCTGCTTCCATCAACGCTTCGCGGTATTCCTCAGCTTTTTCTTGCAGCTCAGCAGGAATTTCACCACGCACAACGAGAGCACCCATTGTTGGCTGACCATTTTCATCTTTCGCCGGATAGCGAACCGATTCCATGGTAATCAAGTCAACGGTACCCTCGAATTCGTTTTCTGCACCAATAGGAAGGTGCATCACGATCGGAGTAGCATTCAGACGGTCTTTAATGGTCTGAACCGAGAAGTAGAAATCCGCGCCCATCTTGTCCATCTTGTTGATGAAGCAGATACGCGGAACATCGTACTTATCAGCCTGACGCCACACGGTTTCAGACTGAGGTTCTACACCTTCCTTGCCGTCAAAAACAGCAACAGCACCATCAAGAACACGCAAGGAGCGTTCCACCTCAACGGTGAAATCCACGTGTCCGGGGGTGTCAATCACGTTAATCTGGTTGCCGTTCCAGAAAGATGTCACAGCTGCCGAGGTGATGGTGATACCACGCTCTTTTTCCTGTTCCATCCAGTCAGTGGTGGACGCACCATCATGCGTTTCACCAATCTTGTAGTTAATACCCGTGTAGAACAAAATACGTTCCGTCACGGTGGTCTTACCGGCATCAATGTGAGCCATGATGCCGATGTTGCGGACCTTCTTCAGGTCGGTCAACACCTCAAGTGCCACGGAGTCAATCCTTCGTTCGTATTACTCAGTTGGTTTGTCGTTCGTTAATTCTCTGACGATAAGTGAAGCCCACAATCGCATACAGCAGAATATAAGCCCACTTATCCAGACGATTACCAGCGGTAGTGAGCGAAAGCGCGGTTCGACTCTGCCATCTTATGCATGTCTTCACGACGCTTGACAGCAGCACCTAAGCCGTTGGAGGCATCAAGAATTTCATTCGCGAGGCGCTCAGTCATTGTCTTTTCACGACGCTGACGTGAGTAGTCCACCAACCAACGCAAAGCAAGCGTGGTTGCACGTGCAGGACGAACCTCAACCGGAACCTGGTAAGTCGCACCACCAACACGGCGTGAACGAACTTCCAGAGCAGGACGAATATTGTCCATAGCGCGCTTGAGAACGGTAACCGGATCTTGCTCTGTACGTTCACGAACAGTTTCTAACGCGCCGTAAACAATACGCTCAGCAACAGTCTTTTTACCGTCCAAAAGAACACGGTTGACCAGCTGGGTCACCATCTTTGAGCCGTAAACCGGATCATCAACCAAAGGACGCTTGGGAGCGGGGCCCTTACGAGGCATTACTTCTTCTCCTTCTTTGCGCCATAGCGGGAACGAGCCTGCTTACGATTACGAACACCCTGAGTATCCAAGGAACCGCGAACAATGCGGTAACGAACACCAGGAAGGTCCTTTACACGACCGCCACGAACGAGCACAATCGAGTGCTCCTGCAAATTGTGGCCTTCACCGGGAATATATGCCGTAACCTCAATACCAGAGGAAAGACGTACACGAGCCACCTTACGCAAAGCCGAGTTCGGCTTCTTTGGGGTGGTGGTGTACACACGAGTGCATACGCCGCGACGCTGGGGTGAACCCTTCAGCGCAGGGGTCTTCACCTTTGAGCGCTTCGAGCTGCGACCCTTGCGGACGAGCTGCTGAATAGTTGGCACTGGGACTCCAGTTCTTGTTCCGTCTTTAGCTAAGCATTCTGCTCAACTCTTATAGGTCAGTCTGCCGCTTATCTTGCCCCTTTCAACGGACACACGTATCCGTCACAGGGCCGGAATGCCATGATGAAAACCCACATGAAGGTAATCAGAGAATGACACCCGGAGCTCCGACGGAACGGAACCCGCATACCTCACATACATAAGGCACCACGAATAACATGGAAAAGGAACCCGACATAGCGGGCTACCTCACCTAACATTAGTTGCCAGGGCCAGACAGGTCAAGGCGAGATAACGTGATTCCACACACCTTAGAAAACATAACAATCTCCACGTACCACACCCACCTACGAGAAAGGCCCTGAAACACCTAAGCATTCCAGGGCCCCTGCTACCAAGAAGAATCCTCCTTGACAGCTCAATCACTCATGGAAAGACATTCCAAAATCAATGTTGCCCAGAGCTTCAAGGAAATCCTCTGAAACCTCACCATCTTGGAAATCCAACTCAGAATAGTTGGAATTTGCCAAAGCCTCCGGTGTTGGCTCCACACGAATATCGTTGTAACGAGCCAAACCTGTACCAGCAGGAATGAGCTTACCGAGGATCACATTCTCCTTCAGACCCACCAAAGAATCTGACTTACCATTCATGGCAGCCTCAGTCAGAACCTTCGTGGTTTCCTGGAAGGACGCAGCAGAAAGCCACGAATCCGTTGCCAACGAAGCCTTCGTAATACCCATAAGCATCTGACGACCTGACGCAGGCTGACCACCCTCAGCAGCAACCTTACGGTTCTGAGCCAAATAGAGCATACGATCAACCAGTTCACCCGGCATAAAGGACGTATCGCCCGGCTCAAGAATCGTGATCTTACGCAGCATCTGGCGGACAATCACCTCAATATGCTTGGAGTGAATACCTACACCCTGATCGCGGTACACCTTCTGAACCTCATCAACAAGCTGCTTCTGAGCCACATTACGACCCATAATACGCAGAACTTCCTTCGGGTCCAGCTGACCTTCAGTCAACGGCGTTCCCGCATCCACATGCTGGCCTTCGCTCACCAAAAGCTTCTGACGACGAGACAACTCGATAACAAGATCTTCTTTCGCATCATCACGTGTCACAACCACGCGACGCACAGCCGGATCTTCATCATCAATATGAATACGACCAGCAGCCTCAACCAGCTTAGCTTCAACCTTCGGTGTACGAGCCTCAAATAATTCCTGCACACGCGGCAGACCCTGCGTAATGTCAGCTGCAGAAGCCGCACCACCCGTGTGGAAGGTACGCATCGTCAGCTGAGTACCAGGCTCACCAATCGACTGAGCAGCAATAATACCGACAGCCTCACCGATATCCACCTGCTTACCTGTAGCAAGTGAACGACCATAACATGTCGCACACGTCCCCACCTGAGATTCGCAGGTCAGCACCGAACGACACACAACCTCAGCCACACCAGCCTGAATCAAGGCAGACAACAAATCGTCACCCAAATCCATACCGGCAGAAGCCAAAACAGTGCCATCCTCAGCGACAACATCACGCGCTAAAGTACGGGCGTAAGCAGTAGTTTGCACAGTTTCAAGAGCAACCCACTGGCCGGACTCGTCCTGCTGAGCAATCGGAATACGAATACCACCACGCGTACCACAGTCAGCCTCACGCACAATCACATCCTGCGAGACGTCAACCAAACGACGAGTCAAATACCCTGACTCAGCAGTACGCAAAGCCGTATCAGCCAGACCCTTACGGGCACCGTGCGTCGCAATGAAGTATTCAAGAACCGTCAGACCTTCACGGTAATTTGCCTTAATTGGACGCTCAATAAGCTTCTGCTTCGGGTCAGACACCAGACCACGCATACCTGCAAGCTGCTGGACCTGACTCCAGTTACCACGAGCACCAGAGGAAACCATACGGTACACGGTGTTGCGTTCGTCAAAGTTCGCGCGCATATCGTCAGCGACCTTTTCCGTACACTCCAACCACAACTTCACAAGTTCCTCATAACGAGTGTCCTCAGAAATGAAGCCGGTTTCGTACTGATCTTGAATCTGAGCTGCTCGTTCCTCATACTGAGCCAAAATCGACTCTTTACGAGGAGAAGCCTGAATATCAGAGAAAGAAATCGTAATACCCGACCACGTGGACCAGTGGAAGCCAGCACTCTTAAGAGCATCAAGACTTTCCGCTACCAGAACATTGGGATAGCGTTCCGTCAAAGAGTTCACGATATTTGCGAGCTGCTTCTTACCAACAACCTCATTAACATACGGGAAGTCCACAGGCAGTTGCTCATTGAAAATCGCGCGGCCCAATGAAGTTTCCAGTAGGACATCATCACCCGCAGACCAGCCTTCAGGAGCCTGCCAATCCACCGGAGGAACAATGTCATCAAAACGAATCAGGGCACGAGCATTCAAGTCCAGATCACCATTGTCGAAAGCCATAATTGCTTCACCAACAGAGGAGAAGGACGGAATAACCTCATTGCCCTGCTCATCACGAGCTAACGCAACAGCCGGATCAGGCTCTGACGTCAAGTGGAACAAACCAATAATCATGTCCTGAGAAGGCATAGCCACCGGACGACCATCAGAAGGCTTAAGAATGTTATTCGTTGACAGCATAAGGATACGAGCCTCAGCTTGAGCCTCCGCACCTAAAGGCAAGTGAACAGCCATCTGGTCGCCATCGAAGTCAGCGTTAAAAGCTTCACAAGCCAGCGGATGCAGCTGAATTGCTTTACCTTCGATGAGCTGAGGTTCGAATGCCTGAATACCGAGGCGGTGCAGCGTAGGTGCACGGTTCAGCAATACAGGATGCTCACGAATCACGTCATCAAGCACGTCCCACACTTCCGGACGCTGACGCTCAACCTTACGCTTTGCTGCCTTCACATTCTGCGCAAAATTCTTTTCCACCAGACGTTTCATAACGAAAGGCTTGAAAAGTTCCAAAGCCATTTGCTTAGGCAAACCACACTGATGCAGTCGCAACTGAGGACCGACAACGATAACGCTACGGCCTGAATAATCCACACGCTTACCCAGCAAGTTCTGACGGAAACGCCCTTGCTTACCTTTCAGCATGTCAGAAATCGACTTCAGCGGACGGTTACCTGGGCCGGCAACCGGACGACCACGACGACCATTATCAAACAACGCATCCACGGACTCTTGGAGCATACGCTTCTCGTTGTTCACAATGATCTCAGGTGCGCCCAACTCAAGCAGACGACGCAGACGAGTATTACGGTTAATCACACGACGGTACAAATCATTCAGGTCTGAGGTAGCAAAACGGCCACCATCAAGCTGAACCATCGGACGTAAATCCGGCGGGATCACAGGGATATTTGTCAGCACCATCGACTCAGGAGCATTCCCCGTCGCAATGAAAGCATTAATTACTTTCAAACGCTTAATCGCCCGGGTTTTACGTGGACCAGTTTCCGTCTGGATAATCTGGCGTAATGCCGCTACCTCACCTTCAAGGTCAAAGGTCTGCAGGCGCTTTTGGATAGCAGACGCCCCCATATCTCCCTTGAAGTAAGTGCCATAGCGTGTTTTCATCGCACGGTACAGACGCTCGTCGCCTTCAAGATCGCCCACTTTCAGATCTTTGAAGCGTTCCCACACAGCCTCAAGACCCTCAATATCAGCATCATAACGACGACGAATACGTGCCATCTCTTTGTCGAGATTCTTACGGATCTTCTCACGCTCAGCCGCTGAAGCACCATCTGCTTCAAGGGCAGCCAGATCCGCCTCAGCCTGTTCTGCGCACTCATTGATAGCGGCATCACGCTGAGATTCTAAATGACCTTTTTCAACTTCAAGTTCACCGCGCAGATCTGCAAGGTCCTCGTCACGGCCCTTTTCATCCACCTCAGTAATCATGTAGGCAGCGAAATAGATGACCTTTTCCAAGTCCTTAGGTGCCAGATTCAGCACGTAGCCTAAACGAGAAGGCACGCCTTTGAAATACCAAATGTGTGTGACAGGTGCAGCAAGATCAATATGGCCCATACGTTCACGACGAACCTTTGAGCGCGTGACCTCAACACCACACTTTTCACAAATAATGCCCTTGTAACGTACGCGCTTGTACTTACCGCACGCACATTCCCAGTCGCGTGTCGGACCGAAAATTTGTTCACCAAATAGGCCGTCACGCTCAGGCTTGAGGGTACGGTAGTTAATAGTTTCAGGTTTCTTCACCTCACCCCATGACCAACCGCCCTGGGTCACAGGACCAATATTATCGGCGGTTGCTAGGGTGATTTTCAGGCTGTCGAAAGTCTTTGCGTCCAACAACGTCTTTTCTCCTCGTCAGTTCTCAGATCGCATCGATCGTGGCAGCAGCATTCGGACGGGCTTCAAGAGAGATGCCGAGGTCTTCACGCATATCGAAGTTCTCGTCCTCATCTTTCAGATCAATGACGTTACCTGCAGCGTCGAGAGCTTCGACATTCAAGCACAAGGAACGCATTTCCTGAATAAGGACGCGGAAAGATTCGGGGATACCCGGTTCAGGAATATCCTCGCCCTTCACAATTGCTTCATAGACTTTCACACGACCGGTTGTGTCATCGGACTTGATAGTCAGTAATTCTTGCAGCGCATAGGCAGCACCGTATGCTTCCAGCGCCCACACTTCCATTTCACCGAAACGCTGGCCACCGAATTGAGCCTTACCGCCCAATGGCTGCTGCGTAATCATTGAGTATGGGCCTGTGGAACGTGCGTGAATCTTGTCATCAACCAGGTGATGCAGTTTCAGCATGTACGCATAACCCACAGCAATCGGATACGGGAAAGGTTCACCCGAACGCCCATCAAAGAGTCGGGCCTTACCGTATTCATTCGTGAGTTTACCGCCGTCACGGCTGGGGTTCACGTAGCGAAGCAGACCAGAAAGCTCCCCAGCCTCCAAACCATCAAAGACAGGGGTTGCCACCAAACTATTCGGAGCAGCCTTCACTGCTTCTGCAGGTAGGTGAGTTGTCCACTCCTCCCCTGCTTCAACAGCTTCAGTAGCATCCCATCCTTGATGCGCAAGCCAGCCAAGGTGATATTCAAGCACCTGACCCACGTTCATACGACCGGGAACACCAAGCGGGTTCAAGATAATATCCACCGGTGTACCATCCTCAAGGAACGGCATGTCTTCAACCGGCAGGATCTTTGAAACCACACCCTTATTTCCGTGGCGGCCGGCCATCTTGTCACCAATGGTGATCTTGCGACGCTGGGCCACGTACACGCGTACAGTTTGACGTACTCCGGGGTTCAGTTCGTCTTCGTCCTCATTGAATTCGCGGACACCAATGACGATACCTTCTTCACCGTGAGGAACACGCAAAGAGGTGTCACGTACCTCGCGGGCTTTTTCGCCGAAAATTGCACGCAGCAAACGTTCTTCTGAGGTCAGTTCAGTTTCACCCTTCGGTGTCACCTTACCGACAAGAATATCGCCAGCAGTAACTTCAGCACCGATACGAATGATGCCGCGTTCATCCAAATCAGCCAGAGATTCTTCCGACACATTCGGAATATCGCGGGTGATTTCCTCATCACCGAGCTTCGTTTCACGAGCATCGACTTCGTATTCTTCAATATGAATCGAGGTGAGGATGTCTTCTTCCACGACACGACGCGACAAAATAATCGCGTCCTCGTAGTTCAAACCTTCCCAGGACATGTAAGCCACAAGTAGGTTCTTACCTAAAGCAACTTCGCCATGATCGGTTGCAGGACCGTCAGCAAGGACAGTTCCAACTTCCACGCGGTCACCCTCATCAACAATGACACGTTGATTCGTGCAGTTACCCGGGTTAGAACGCTCAAACTTTTCCAAACGGTACGTGTCACGTCCACCGTCATCAGTTGCGACAACAATCAGGTCGGCACTTACCTCAGTAACGACACCTGGACGGCTGGCAAGGACCATTTCACCGGAGTCTTGCGCCGCACGGCGTTCCATACCGGTTCCCACAAGAGGAGCTTCAGTTGTCAGCAAAGGCACAGCCTGACGCTGCATGTTCGCACCCATCAATGCGCGGTTTGCGTCATCGTGCTCAAGGAAGGGGATGAAAGCTGTCGCAACAGACACCATCTGACGTGCGGAAACGTCCATGTAGTCAATGCGGTCGCGTGCAACCAGAGTCGGATCTTCACCGGCAACACGGCACAAAACAAATTCTTCAGCAAAGGAACCATCATCATTCAGACGAGATGATGCCTGAGCAATAAAGTGACCAAATTCGTCATCAGCAGTCAAATAAGCTACTTCATTTGTCACTCGGCCCTCACGCACCACACGGTACGGGGTTTCAATGAAACCGAAGGGGTTAATACGAGCAAATGTTGCAAGTGAACCAATCAGACCAATGTTTGGACCTTCAGGGGTTTCAATCGGACACATACGACCGTAGTGGGAGGGGTGAACGTCACGCACTTCCATGCCTGCACGGTCACGCGACAAACCACCCGGACCAAGTGCTGACAGGCGGCGCTTGTGAGTCAAACCAGCCAGCGGATTATTTTGATCCATGAACTGTGAAAGCTGTGAAGTACCGAAGAACTCTTTAATAGCTGCCACAACCGGGCGAATATTAATCAGGGATTGCGGCGTAATGGAATCCGCTTCCTGAGTGGTCATACGTTCACGTACGGTACGTTCCATACGGGCAAGACCCACACGCACCTGCGCCTGAATCAATTCACCAACAGCGCGGATACGACGGTTACCAAAGTGGTCAATGTCGTCAGCTTCAACACGTACCTGAACGGATTGCCCATTACGAATACCCGCGAAAGCCTTATCACCTTGATGGAGTGAAAGCAGGTATTTCACCGTCGCTACGATGTCCTCAAGTGTGAGGGTTGATTCCTTCGGAGAAGCATCGAGGGCAAGTTTACGGTTAATCTTGTAACGTCCTACCTTAGCTAAGTCGTAACGCTTAGCATCGAAGTAGAAGTTATTCAAAAGCGTCTGAGCAGCATCCACGTTGGCAGGCTCCCCGGGACGCAGTTTGCGGTAAATATCGGTGAGAGCTTCTTCCTGAGTGTGGACCGTGTCTTTTTCTAAGGTTTCAAGCAAAACAGGGTAGTCCGCGAATGCGTCACGGATTTCGCCTTCGGTCATGCCGATAGCCTTAAGGAAATGAGTCACAGACTGCTTACGTTTGCGATCAATACGTACGCCTACAGAGTCACGTTTGTCGATTTCAAATTCGAGCCATGCACCGCGTGATGGAATGATCTTGGCTCCGAACACATCTTTGTCAGAAGTACGGTCTGATGTACGTTCAAAGTACACACCCGGGGAACGTACCAACTGGGAAACAACTACGCGTTCAGTGCCATTAATGATGAATGTGCCACGTGGCGTCATTAAGGGGAAATCACCCATAAAGACGGTCTGTGACTTGATTTCACCGGTCATGTAGTTCATGAACTCAGCGGTCACGTACATGGGTGCTGAGTAGGTATAGTCTTTGGTTTTTGCTTCTTCGACCGTGTATTTAGGTCGTTCGAGGCGATGGTCCCTGAAAGACAGGGCCATAGTTCCACCAAGATCTTCAATAGGAGAAATTTCTTCGAAGATTTCTTCAAGACCAGAAACATCGGGGACATCATTACGTCCGGCAGCTTGTGCTGCTTCAACACGAGCTTTCCAAGCATCATTACCGAGGAGCCAATCAAAGCTCTCGATCTGGAGGCCAAGAAGATTGGGGGCTTGGAGCGGTTCGCTTAGTTTCGCGAACGAGATACGAGTCCTCAGCTGGTGAGAAGTTTCGGAAGCGGAGTGACTGTCAGCCACGGGGGTCCTTCCCTGCGTTTTCGATGCGCGTGCGCACTTGCGGACCATTACCTGACTCCGTTCTTATCCGCCAAGCGCCTGTTACGGCGGGTAGATACGGGTCACCTCGGACATAGCAAGGCACAAACTCTCATGCTAGGCTTTTCCGCTTATTTCTTCAATAGACACAGCACTTTGTGCCCATTCTCACTAACAGGGTGCGAAGAGACTCATAATATCCACACTCAGGAAGTACTCATATAAAAACCCTAATCACAGGGATTAGGGTAATAAAAGCTCCTGCGGTTGGACTCGAACCAACAACCGTCCGATTAACAGTCGGATGCTCTGCCATTGAGCTACGCAGGAATGCTTACGCAAGTAAGAACTTTAGCGACTGAACTCCCCTTCGCGCAAATCAAAAAAAGGGAAACAGATCACCAAATGCGACCACTTCCCTAAATTTTCGTCTTTTTTCGCCATTTTACGCAGGTTATTCACCTATTCAATTCCTCAGATATCCATATTCCACATATGGACTTTCTGTATTACTTACACAAAACCCTCACAAGGCTGTAAAATGTACACGCCCCAATAGCTCAGTCGGTCAGAGCAACGGACTCATAATCCGTCGGTCGTCGGTTCAAGCCCGACTTGGGGCACCAAAAAGCCTAGAATATCAACGAAAAATCGCTGATCTTCCGGGCTTTATTTATTGAAAATCGACACGTAATTAGACAAGCAAACTTCTCATTCAGCTTCCCATACAGAGCATCTCAAAACCGAGCGTGTCTTTTATGCTCATATTTATGAGCCAAAGCTCAAAATACCTGTCTATTGGCAATGTGTCGTAAGTGAACTTCAGGAACCACTACTCAAAAGGGAACACCCCAAAGGCAAACACTCCAAAAAGAAAAAAGAAAGAGGTCCGACACTATACATGTCGAACCTCATCTCACAGTCAAATTCCTAATTTCGCCAAGCAGAAGCACGCTGACCAGCAACCCATGCTGCCACCTGCGTACGACGTTGCAAACCCATTTTGGATAAAAGCGACGTAATATGATTCTTCACAGTTTTTTCAGCAACACCAAGTTTTTCACCGATTTCACGGTTAGATAAACCATCACCAATCAGGTCTAACACCTTACGTTCTGAAGGAGTAAGGTCCGCCGTCGGATCATCATGATCGGCACGACGGCGTGTTAATGTGCGTTCGTCCAAAAGAACACGACCCTCTGCAACCGCTTTAATGACATCAGTAATTTCAGCGCCACGCACAGTTTTCAACACATAAGCACGCGCCCCAGCCCCCAATGATTCTGCAAGGGCTTTATCATCATCAAAACTAGTCAACACAACCGGTAAAACTTCCGGAGCCTTCTCATGCAAAGCCTGCATGATATCTATGCCCGTCCCATCCGGCAATTGCAGATCCACAAGAATCACATGCGGACGAACCAATTCAGCACGACGCACTGCATCAGCAACAGTCCCAGCTTCAGCGACAACCTCTAAAGCCTCATCACGATCAATAATCTCAGCAATTCCACGACGAACAATCTCATGATCGTCAACGATCATTACACGAATAATCTCATGCATTTTTTCAGTTTCGCTCACGTATTCCATCCTAACGGCCCCAGCGGTTACGCTGTCTTTTCTGCTTTATTTTTTCGTAAAAACTCAACTGCTGCACGTGCCGCAGCATGCTCAGCATGTTTCTTTGAGGTCGCACTCCCCTGGCCAACAGCCTCATCCAACGCCTCAACAAACGCATAAGCAGTAAATTCACGACAATGGTCAGGACCACGACCTTCTACTTCGTAACGCACCTGCCCTAAATCATGCGCAAGCGCATATTCAACAAATGTTGTCTTCCAATCCTGAGCTGCACCTTTATGAGCCGCGCGCTCAAGTAAGAAACCCAGATGCTCCAAAACCACAATTCGTGCCACCGCAAAACCATGCGTCAGATAGGTGGCCCCCACCAATGCTTCAAAGGTATCCGACAAAATCGAATCCTTATCACGCCCACCATATGCATGTTCACCACGACCCAAACGAATATAGTCACCCAAATGAATACGACGTGCCGCTAAAGCTAAAGGCTCCTGCGCGACTGTTGCCGCACGCATACGGGACAAATCAGACTCTGGCAAGTCAGGGTGTTTCGTGTACAGGTATTCAGCAGTCACAATCGACAAAACGGAATCACCTAAGAACTCTAAACGCTCATTATTAGGTAGGCCTCCGGCTTCATTTGCCCATGAGCGATGCACCAAAGCAAGGTCCAACAGTTCCGCGTCAACCGAAACACCCCAGGTTTCTAAAAGAAGTTTCGGGTCTGATTGTGGTGGTTGAGGTAGTTTTGACTTACGGCTCATGCATCAGCACTTTCATTACCATGAAGAAGTTCAGCTAAAGCAGCGAAACGTGAATCAATAACAGCATGTTCATGGTCCGGCGGCAAATTCTCCCATTTTTCGCCGCAGTCAGAACATAAACCTAAACAATCAGGAGAACACAAAGGTCGGTCCTCCACCAAAGTCACAATAGCATCCCGTAACAATGGTTCGATGCCAAGCGTATCGTGAGAGCCAATAAGGTACACGTAGTTTTCGTCTGTTTCCTTATCACTGGCATCTGGCGGAAGGTGTTCAAAAAACATTTCCGCAATTTCCACACGATGTTCACGCTCAACAGGATCTAAACATCGCACACATTCACCATGCAATATCACATCCGTATATGCGCGAAGAAGCACACCATTATCTACTGAAGTAATTTCCGCTTCAATTGTCAGCACCGTCCCCGTGGGCACACTCATCACAGGAGTCCCCAAATCATCAGGAACATTCCATTGAAGAATTGTTTCTTTACGTGCTCCTATATGACGAGGCAGATCAACAAGAGAAATTTCAAGAGATTGTTCAGTCATGTTTCACATCAATATCTGTACGATCAACACCTGTACGCTCCGCAATCGTTCGACGACCCGCGTCTGTACGGCGTTGGAGATCTTTAAGCAAGGCAGACAATTCAGTTAAACACTGCGCCGCATACTCATCCGCACCTGAACGCAATTGCGCATCTGTACGACGAGCCTCTGCAACAATTTGATGCGCACGATCATGAGCCATCTGAGTAATATTTTCTTGACTCATCATACGTTCTGCTTGTGCTTGAGCTTCCTCACGGATTCGCTGCGCTTCCTCATGAGCTTTATCAAGCAGATCATGCGCTTCCTCTTCGGTATGCGTCAGCAAAGTATGCGATTGTTCCGAAGCATCATTGACCAGTTGCTCAGCTTTAGTACGCGCTTCCTCCAACGTGGATTGAGCGCGCGCATTGGCTTCAGCAATCGTAGTTTCGGCAGCAGAATCAGCGCGACCAAGAACAGCATCAGCATCAGCAACAACAGCATCAGCAGCAACCAGATCTTCAGGTAATGCTTCACGCGCCTGATCTAAAAGATCCAAGATTTCTGCTTTATTCACCATAACCAGAGCAGAAAGCGGAACTACACGAGCATCCTCAATAAGATCTTCAATACGGTCAAGTACAGCAATCACCGTTGAAGGTCCGTAAACAGTTTGGTCATCCCATTCCTGAGCTTCAGTGTCTGACATCAGTCCTCCAGGTCGCTGTAAGCCGAGTGAACGGCATTCCTACACATTTGCTCTATTGTCCCTCATAAAAGAGTAAATTTGAGGAGGAACATACCGAGAAATGTCCATTCCCCATGCAAAAAGTTCACGCACCAGCGATGAAGACACATGAGCATATTCTGGGGCCGTTGGAATCCACAACGTTTCTACTCCTCCGATTTCACGATTCACCACGGCCTGCGGCATTTCTGCGCTAACATCATCGTTTCCTCGTATCCCCTTTATAACAAAACGCGCGTCCACCTCATGACAAAAATTCACCACAGTGCCTCGCATTTCTTTCACACGCACATGCGCAATGCCGGCAATTACTGAGCGAATCATTTCTACACGCTCAGACGCAGTGTAGGTGTGTGTTTTCGCGCGATTAGTTCCAACCGCGATAACGAGTTCATCAACACATTGGGATGCACGTTGAACTAAATCAAGATGACCGCATGTGAAAGGGTCAAAGCTCCCTGGAAAAACAGCAATCGATGGACGAGTCATACGTGCTCTCGCATATCAATATCCTCATCGTGTTTCATTTCTTGGAGAGGCGGTCCCGCGAACCAGCATCGTGTTTCCCCCCAAGTGGATATGTCCTCACATTGCAAAAAAGTTGGCCACACAGGTTCTGGGCTACGCAACGAACGTTCAATGACAACCAATGTATCTGGCATAATCCACGGTCCAAGATCATTGAGTACTTTTTCAAGCTCCCCCTCAGGTAAATCGTAAGGAGGATCAACAAAGACAAGGGTGTATTCTCCCGACAAAAGCGGCATAGATTGGCGTGTACGCAAGAAAAAACCAACATCTTTGGCCACAATACGTCCGTACAAAGCAGTGGCAGCAATATTCGTTTTCATTGAGGCTACAGCGCTTCGTGCTTGGTCAACAAAAGTTGCACTGCTTGCACCACGTGAAAGAGATTCAAGCCCAAGTGCGCCACTACCCGCATACAAGTCGAGCACGCAAGCATTTTCCAACACATCCCAATGTTCAAGACGTGAAAATAATGCTTCTCGGACACGTTCTGATGTGGGTCGTGTTCCCTTTGCTGGCACCGACAGCAAACGACCTTTCGCAACACCTGCCACAATCCTACTCATGTGCGTATCCTACGCACCTACATATGAGTGGCTCAAAAGGAATACGAAAAATGGTTTCTGCACAGCACGCGCACATATTGTTGAGGTGCCTGCGCATATTCCTTGCTGCTTATACGTTTAGCTACGCTCCATCCACATGATTTCCTCACTATCGCGAGCGCGTAATTCTTGACGTAAAAGCGGGTATTTTTGCAAAGCCGGATCATCCTCGATAAGGATAAGAGCAGCTTCACGAGCTTTCTCGATAATTATTCCGTCACGGATAACAGACAGGAATTGAAGCCCTGACGAACGCCCCGATTGTTCAGCCCCAATCACGTCTCCTTCACGACGAAGTGCAAGGTCAGCCTCAGCCAATTGAAAACCGTCCTGTGTTGCAGCAAATGCTTCAAGGCGACGCAATGATACGTCTGCGATTCCATGACGATGAACAGCCATACATACTGAAGGTTTCGACGAGCGCCCCACGCGGCCACGTAACTGGTGTAATTGCGACAGGCCAAACTGCTGCGCGTCCATAATGACCATCATCGTTGCTTCTGGGACATCAACTCCCACTTCAATCACTGTTGTTGCGACCAGCAATGGCATTTTTCCTGAAGCAAAATCAGACATGACACGTGTTTTTTCTTCAGTAGTGTTGCGTCCTGTCAGTGTGGCGATAGCAATTCCTTGTAGCGCAGGTATTTTCCCTAAGTAAGCAGAAATGCCTTCAACACTCGCCACCTCTTGGCGCGTTCTTTCCCCTTTTCCTGCGTGTTCCTGAGGGAATACCATGCGTTTTTCGTTCAAATCGTCACGAAGATCAGCTGTGTTATTTTCTGGATCTTCCTCGGTATCTTCGCAGTCAATACGAGGGCACACCACGTACACACGGCCTCCTGAAGTAATTTCTTCACGCGCTCGCTGCCATATACGTTCAAACCACAGCTTTTTCTCTGCATCAACAAGGTAAGTAGATACAGGGTGGCGACCAGCTGGGAGTCCTTTCATATGAGTTTGTTCAAGGTCTGCAAAAACAGTCATTGCGATAGTTCGAGGAATCGGAGTGGCTGTCATAACAATTTGATGCGGTATTCCGCTACGTGAGGCCTGACGTAAACGGTCGCGCTGGCTCACCCCAAAACGGTGTTGTTCATCTATTACAACAAGGGCAAGGTCAGCAAATTTCACATCCTCATTGAGTAAAGCATGTGTTCCTATAACAATGCTTGGCTGCCCATTATTTATTTCAGTCAGAATGTGACGGCGCTGGGCCGGTGGTGTTGTCGCTGTCAGCAAGTACAAGGGGAAAGCTGTTTCTGGCGCGCCTTGCATCGGTTCAGTCAAGCGTTGGAGTGAGGCATAGTGTTGCTGCGCTAAAACTTCGGTTGGAGCAAGTAAAGCGCCTTGATGTCCTGCCCCGACGACTTGCGTCAGCGCAGCAAGGGCAACCACTGTTTTACCCGCTCCCACATCGGCTTGGAGTAAACGTTGGCTTGGTTTGCTACTTTCTAGTTCACAGCTGAGGGTATTAAGAGCTTCTTTTTGAGCGTCAGTGAGTGCGAAAGGCAGGCAATCTAACAGTTTGTTCACAAGGGCATTGTTTTCTTTCGGGCTTTGCGGGGCCGAAGCATTGCGGGTAGCTTCACGCATACTCAGTAAGGCGATATGCAGGGTGAAAGCTTCTATCCAAGCTAGTGAGTGTCGTGCCTGTTTAACTGTTTCATCATTTGCGGGTTGGTGGAGATCACGTATTGCCGTGGCACGAGAAACTAAACCATATTTTTCTCGCACGTGTTCTGGGATGATATCTGGAATAGTCGTGTCGTTGATTTCCTCGCTGATAAGGGTGATTGCTCGTTGAATCACCCATGAGGTTAAGCCATGTTTAGCTGCGTAAATAGGGATAGGACGCTGTGTACGTTGGCGTATCTGCTCCATATTCTCAGCATGATGGGTACTGTTTTCATCAGGGTATTCGCTAGGTGTATTTGTCGTTTCTACGAGTTTTTTTGGAGTATCAATATCTTCAAATTCGGGGTGGATGAGTTGGAGTTGGCCTTTATATGAGCCTACTTTCCCAGCGAAAAGATACTGTCCACCTGGGGTAAGGATTTTTTGGTGTGGGATGAGTTTATATTCATTCGCAGCAAAAAAAGTCGCGTTCATCTGACGTACGCCATCGGTGAGTATGACTTCTAAACGTACACCTGAACGTGTGCGGTGAGGGATCAGGCGTTGCGAGAGCACCTCAGCTAGCAAAGTAACGTCTTCACCTTCATGCAAAGCACTCATAGGTGTTAATCGTCCCCAGTGGTAATAACGTCGGGGTGCGTAAAACAGTAAATCCCCTATTGTTTCAATTCCTGCGTCATGGAATTTTTTTGCTGTTCGTGCAGGTAGACGCAGGTTCAGGGGGGTGTGCAGGAAAGTCATTGGATCCCTTGAATGAGGGTCGGGCTAGGTCCTGCGCCATCGATAATTTCCAAAGGCACAGGCCACCAGTCACTAACGTGGGCTTCAAGTAGTTGTCTGAGTGCAGGTGCGAGGGCCGCGTCAGCGTCTTGAGCGAGGAGGAGTCGAATATGTGTGGGGGCGTGTGTGAATATTTCTCGAAGCGCATCAGGTAGCGCCTGTTCCGGTGACGTATCTGGGACAGGAAGTACAGCATGTCGTTGACTTACAGCATGTATAGCTTCCACCAAAATGGCTTTGAATAGCAGATTATTTTCTTTCCCATCGGGTTGTGGAACAAAAACAGGTGCGCAGGCACGTGTTATCGCAAGTGCTGTGAGTTCGTCCGTGCTACGACTCAGGATTGTATGAATCTTCATTTTTTCAAGGTCGGAGGCGACAGCTTGGGTAAATCGCAAGGTAGTGAGGTCACATGACACAAGGACAGCCACACCGTTGGAAGCTGCGTACCCTATATGCACCAGTGAATCTTTATCGCGCACGTCTGGGCACAGCAAGACGATAGCTCCGCTGCGCGCTAAGTCTTCTACTAGTCCTGGGGTGCGTGTGCATGTGAGAACTGTGGCTCTTTCGACACGTTTGCGTGGTCGTCGTTCAAGTAGTCGGATTCCTCTGTGAGTCACTCCATCTGAAAGCGTATCTTCGCCGATAAGCTCATCTGGGCGTGAGTCAATGACTTGGAATCGCACAATCGTCCCTTGACGCGGTCGAACAGCGAGGGGCGCTGACGTGTCGATATGGAATCGCCAGATTCCTATTCCGAATAGGTCTGTTATCCCTATTGACGTGTAGTGGGTTCCTAGTGCTGTCAAAGTGCGTGTGAACGCGGCGGCATCGTCTTCCATTCCTTCAAGGAGGACATCGACTGTAAATGCTCGGGTTGCTTCTGGAATTGGGACGGTTGGTGTTGGGCTTTCTCCTTGTGCTGCAAGGTCAGCGAGCATACGTGTTAAGTCGTGTAGGAGTGCTGTGTCGTCACGTACGGCCGCATCAAGACATGAGTATAGTGTGGTGATGACTGCGGCACCTGGGTCTGTTCGCCCGCCGACGGCAGTGTCAGCTTCTACAAGGCCAAATTGCGCTTGGCTTGCAAAAATGCTGACAAGTTCATTGACTTCTGGAAGTGTACTTCCGAGCTGTTGTATTTCTGTCTGTGCTTCTATGAGAACTCGCTGGACTGCTGGATTTAAAGTGATATGTACGTGTGGTGACTCTGGAAAAGCACAGAGCATACGTCGGGTCTCTAATGGTGTGAGTTCACTGCTATGCTCGTTCTCTTTAATCTGCGTGTTCCAAGCGGAAAAAATTGAGGTAATGAGGATTCCTATATGCCCAACGCTGTGCCGTATTCCAGCGTGTACAGCTAATTCCAGTGCTTCAGGTAGTGTGCGCGGGTTCTCGCGTTCAAGTTCGCATGTAATGGCATAGAAAGTCCGTGAGGCATTAGTGCCTGTGTCACAATCCCCCTGACCCCACCCGTCAAGGTCATCAAGGAAACGTGCGAGGCGTCCGGTTTCTTCTGCTGCAATATGTAATGCACGACAAAATGTCTGCGCGGTGAGCGGCACGTGTTCCCTTTCAGAATGTGAATGCTTTAATTCACGTGACAGTTTTCTTTTATTTATTCTCTGCGGCAGAGCATATGTGCGCCACCTGACACGCAAAAAAGGCTCTGTGAGTTGGACTATGTGCGTTTATCGGCTATTCTTTTGTGGTTGCTTGTTTCAGCGAGGTATGTTGCAGCAGGCTGACTCACACTAGGTGAGTGAATAGGATTTTAGACCGAGGAGATATCGTGGCTGCCGTTTGTGACGTGTGCGGTAAGGGACCTGGCTTCGGCAAGAGTGTGTCGCACTCACACGTGCGCACGAACCGCCGGTGGAACCCGAATATTCAGCGCGTGCGCGCGATTGTTGAAGGCACTCCCAAGCGCCTGAACGTGTGCACCAAGTGCCTCAAGTCGGATCGGGTGACTCGTAACATCTGATCTGCGTTTTTGGCCTAGCAGAGGAAAGCTCGTCGAATTTTTCGACGAGCTTTTCATTATGTGGCACCTCGTTCGCCACTTCAGTTATTGACGTAAAAATGCGAAAAAATCGCATTTTCACACTTCTCCTTCCTTCCCCACTCAAAAGATTTAAGCATGAAATAAATCACAAAAGTTGCAGGGGGGGGGGCACGTTCTACGGTAAACACATCTGGTTTGGGGAGCATCCCGCCAGCAATACCCAAATGAAACAACACAGGAGATACAAATGACTGCTCGCACCCGAGTTGCCGCACTCACCGCGGCCGTTGCCCTCATGGGAACTTTCGCTATTCCTGCGGCCTTCGCTGCAGATGTTGACGATAACAACACCACCCCCAACTCAAATGAATTAGTTGCCGATTCACCTGTGACCGGCAACGCTGTTGTCGCTCCCGAAGCTGCCCCCGAAGGCACACCACTTCCCGGCATTGGCCCAAATACTGGCACCTTCTGTGGTGACGATGCCACCACTGCTGACTGCGGAGTAACCCACACTTCCACACCTACTCCTGCTGATCCAGTTCCTGGCGGCCGTTTAATCAACCCTGAAGTTATCGCTCCGACCATTGCCGGTGGCGTTGCCATTCCTGCTCCTACCGATGCCGAAGCAGGGCAACCGGATGCTGCCATGACGGAAACTCCCATGAACGACGCTGAGGCTCCAGCCGCTCCTGCACCTGCCGAAACAAAAGCTGAAGGAACGAAGGCTGGCCATTCCTCCATGGCTCTGGCAAAGACCGGTACAACCGCTCTGTTGGTTGGCGGCTCAACAGCTGCTCTCGTTGCCGCTGGCGCGGGCGCTTTAGTTCTTCGCCGTCGCTTCATCTGAAAATCGCTTATCGGCCAATTGAGGTGTTGCCCTTCAATTCCCGTTAAGTTCATATAGGCTCAAACGCCGGCTGGTGGCTCCTCCTTAGGCTCGGGAGGAGCCACCAGCTTTTTCATACGTGAAAATAAAATGCACCACACTGTTCCATAGAAAATCTTTGAGAACTGTACTTTCAGCTGTGTGCAAAATGATCCCAGCCGCCTATGCCTGTTACTTTTTCGCCCTCAATATAAACCCCTGCCCCTTGATCTGTATTCACTTCCCGAACCATGCCAACAGGTTTCATTCCCGCAGGGAGCGTCACATTTGGTGGAAAAATCACCAGAAGTGAATGATCTTCTCCGCCTTGCAGTACCCATCGCGTTGGATCTGTACCGCACACAGCTGCAAGATCTTTTAATGCTGAAATATACGGCTCTAATAAATGGAATGACAAATCTATACGCACATTGCTGGCTTGAGCCATACGTTGTCCGTCAATAAGAAGGCCATCAGAAATATCCATCATGGCATGTGCGCCCTTGAGAGCAGCTTCAATTCCGCTTTCCACAGGGGGCCTAGGAACACGGTAGATTGATACGGCTTCTTCAGCACTTACAGCACTGACTGCCGTATTGTCCCGTATGTGCTGTTTTTGTGTCGCTGTATTTACCTCAGCGTCCTGCGATTTGATGTCCAGTCTTTCTGCTCTGCTCAGTGCAGCAGGATCCCAATAGCCTTTGCTCAGCAAGTCCAGCCCTGCAGCCGAATATCCCAGTGTTCCTGCAACTGCCACAATGTCGCCTACCTGAGCGCCTGAACGGGTAATAATCCCATGAGGACAATAACCCATAGCTGTGACAGCGATAACGAGCGAGTCACCAGACGATAAATCGCCACCAACAACTTCAGCTCCCACGCGAGCCGTACATTCACCAAAGCCGGAAACTAAATCAACCAACCAATCCACTGATATATCCGGCGGGGTAACTAAAGAAACAACAAGGGCGCTTGCTTGTCCTCCCATAGCTGTAATGTCAGCAAGATTTTGAGCAGCCGCGCGACGACCAATGTCATGGGCCTGCGACCAGTCTGTACGAAAGTGACGGCCTTCTACAAGAACATCCGTTGTGACAATAAAATGTTTTTCAGGAGCAGCAATGACAGCGCAATCATCACCTGAACCTATATCCGTTCGTTTTCCCGGTGGAAGTACCTTGCGGAAACGCGCAATAAGCTCATTCTCATCAATATCGCGTACACGTAACACGATGTTGTCCTTCAAATACGATTCATACGAACAGTTTGTGAAGCGTAAAGGCACATAGCGGCAGCAATAGCCACATTCATTGATTCTGCATGCCCACTCATCGTGATACGAACCAATTCGTCACATGCTTCCATTTCCGCATATGACATTCCTTGTGCTTCATTACCCATCACCCATGCATGCGTGTGAGTAAGGAGTCCAGTTCCACGAATACCCTCACACATAAGATCTGTCAGATCCCTCGCCACAGCTGATCCTGAAGTTCCCAAAATACGTGCGCCCCGTTGTTTTGCGGTAATCACAGCATCATGAAAAGAAGGGAAAGAAACAACAGGAAGATGGAAAAGCGACCCGGCACTTGCTCGTATCACTTTCGGTGAAGCAATATCCACCGTTCCTCGCACTGTGAGAACCGCTTGGGCACCCATTGCATCGGATGTACGAATAATTGTCCCAACATTACCCGGATCACGTCCTTGGGCGATGATGACAAGTGTTCCACCGATTCTTATATTGTCAGGTAATTCTGATTCGATACAGTCCGGAGTCGCTGTCGCTAGGATGCCTTGTGCATCACGGCTCATCGTGTGGGCAACTTCAGGAGTCACAGGATGCACCCAACGGGTGGCTTGACAGAGGCGGGAAAAAAGTTCAGGGTCACGTTCAGCTACTTCATCAGTGATGTAAATATCACGCACCGTTGCGGGACGAAATGTTACCAATTCACGTACAGCTTGAGGACCTTCAATGAGCAATAATTGAGCGCGTGAACGCGCAGAACGCCCAACCAAACCAGCAATCTTTTTCACGCGATCAGCGTGAGGATTTGCCATGAGTGGCGGACGTTCTGCATAAGCATGCACGAGGTGCACTACCTCCTGAAAATGTCAGGCGCGAGGAGCGTTGACGTCAGCAGGCAAAGCTTTCTTTGCAACCTCAACGAGGGCATTGAAAGCGTTGATATCGTTAACGGCAAGTTCTGCCAGCATACGACGGTCAACTTCGACACCTGCTAAACCAAGGCCCTGGATAAAGCGGTTGTATGTAAGTCCCTGTGCACGAGAAGCAGCATTAATACGCTGAATCCACAGACGACGGAAGTCACCTTTACGGGCTTTACGGTCACGGTATGAATAGACAAATGAGTGAGTAACCTGCTCTTTTGCCTTGCGGTACATACGTGAACGCTGACCACGGTAGCCTGAAGCGAGTTCAAGGACTGTACGACGCTTCTTCTTGGCGTTGAGGGAACGCTTGACACGTGCCATTTCTTAACTCTCCTTTTCGCCTCAGATACCCAGCAGCGAACGTGCTTTCTTCACGTCAGCAGTTGCCAGTACTTGGTCTTTTGCCAGACGACGGGTCTTACGGCTGGACTTGTGCTCAAGAAGGTGACGCGCACCCGCTTGTTCGCGCATGATCTTACCTGAACCGGTGACGCGCAAACGCTTCTTAGCACCGGAATGGGTTTTATTCTTCGGCATGTCTCTTTCCTTACTGTTCCACAGGGAGCGGGGAGGCCAGTCCCTTTCAGGCTTGTTCCGTAGAAGCGGCCTGACGAGCCTGATCGCGGGCCGCACGTTCAGTACGCTTTGTACGTCGTTCTTCGCGTTCAGCTTGACGACGCTTACGTTGTTCACTCATAGCGTCAGCTTTACGTTTGGTCGGAGCAAGCACCATCGTCATATTGCGTCCATCCTGACGAGGCATAGACTCAACTATCGCAAGTTCACCCACTTCTTCAGCTAAACGCTGTAGTAAGCGAACACCTGCTTCAGGACGGGACTGTTCACGGCCACGGAACATAATCATGACTTTGACTTTGTCACCTTGCTGCAAGAAACGCTCAACGTGACCCTTTTTCACACCAAAATCATGATCGTCGATCTTTAAGCGGAAACGGATTTCTTTCAACTGTGTATTTGCTTGATTACGACGTGCGTCACGGGCTTTTTGCGCCGCTTCGTACTTGTATTTGCCGTAATCCATAAGTTTAGCAACCGGCGGTTTCGCGTCGGGAGCAACTTCCACAAGGTCTAACCCTGCTTCTTCAGCAAGACGCAAAGCGTTCTCTACACGGACAACGCCTACTTGCTCTCCACCGGGACCTACGAGGCGTACCTCAGGTACCCGAATCCGATCGTTAATACGAGGCTCGCTGATGAGGAGCTCCTTCCACAGTTCCGTTCCGTGCTACAAAGAAGGCCCTCGTAGCACTCAGTGCGCACGAAGGCCCGTATAGCTCACCCACGGTGACTGTACAGAACCCGATCCCCTCACTCGGTTAAACCGATATTTAAGAACCTCATAGGATTCTTAACGGGTATCAAGGTGGGAGTTTCCTCCGCTTGCACCCCAGACATACGTCCGGTTATTTACTCACATCCTAACATTACGCACTCTTATTCATCGAATCGCTTTCCTCACCTTTACGGTGGACTACCTCACAGGTCGCTACAAAGTAGCCTATCTGCCAACCTAGCTAAATACAGGAATAAACTGAACACGATCACTTGCCGCACGAAGCCGAGGACTTTGAGAACAACGCGCAATCACACGGCCCACACGGGCACGTCCCTGCGGATCATTCATAATCTGCTGGTCACACACAATACGCACATACACGCAGCCCTGCGGGCCACATTCCACCTGCACACGCTGCAACCATGAACACGGAAAAGGTTCAGCTTCAGGTAAATTTTCAGGGAGTTTTTCTGTCACATGCGCTTTTTCCACACCAGCAAGTACGTGTAGCTGTCGTAACAGTTCAGAATCTTTCCAGGCAGGCAGCCACTGATCCCCCTGCGCAAGCGCAGCCGTTGCAGGACGCGGAAGCACAACCGCTGCACCCACAGGATCAATAATTATTCGACCAGATGTTTCCACTAAAGCGGTTAAAGCAACTTTACGGGCAGCCAAAGGCATAGGACGAGCCTGCGGGCAATCCGCATATAACTGCTCGACACTGGTATATACAGCCAAAGCTGGTCCATCTGGTGTCTGACGGCGCACCCACCCAACTCGCTTATATTCATTTTCTTCACCAGCATGGACATCCGGATGAGAGTCTTTCAGCATTCCATCGAAGTTTTCTTCCTGAAAGCTCGTCTCATCATTTTTCAACGGGAAAATCGCCTGCTCATGAATGCTTTCCCCTTCTGTCACACAATCCGTATCAGCACTGTCAGCCCGCACAAGTTCCTGTAACTTTTTCTCTCCTGACAACACTTCCACCTGAACAGGAACAATTACACGTTCAAGACTCAGAGCCTCAACAAGTGCTTCTAAACGCTGCGCACCCCAATCACTATCCGTAGGAATACTCAAGGCTGCCGCAGTCAAAGGGAAAGTATCCCCCCGATCAGAACGATCCACGCCACGAATATGTATGCGAGAACGCAGTTTCTTTCTCTGTTCTTCAGTTAAAGCAACCGAATTTTCCTGCCCATCATGCGTAAAAGAGGAGCGGCTTTTATCACTCATTCCGCGCACTCTCCACGCGCAACCTTATAAGCTTCCTCCAAAGTAAAAGCACCCGAATATAAGGCTTTACCTATGATTGCTCCCTCAACGCCACAGGACACAAGCGCGCGCAAAACAGCAATATCAGCAAGCGAAGACACCCCTCCTGAAGCCACCACTGGCCGAGAAGTCACCTCGCACACCCGTTCAAGTAAAGCCACATTAGGCCCATTCAACATCCCATCACGAGTCACATCAGTGAGCACATAACGTGCGCACCCTGCCTCATCTAAACGAGCCAACGTCTCCCACAAATTTCCGCCATCTTTTGTCCAACCGCGAGCTGACAGGGTTTCACCACGCACATCCAAACCCACAGCAACACGATCACCGTATTGCTCAATAATTTTTTCAGTCCACTCAGGATTTTCTAAAGCAGCGGTCCCTAAATTCACTCGATGAGCACCCGAAGCCAAAGCGGATTCCAATGAGGCGTCATCACGGATACCACCGGACAACTCCACGCAGATAGGTAAGCGAGCAGTTATTTCTTGCAAAAGTTTCGCGTTAGAACCCCGACCAAAAGCAGCATCTAAATCAACAAGATGCAGCCATTGCGCACCCGCTGCAACAAAAGATTCAGCAACTTCCAGAGGATGACCATAGGCCGTTTCAGTTCCAGCCTCGCCTTGCCTTAAACGCACTGCTTGACCATTTACTACATCTACCGCTGGCAATAGCACTAATTCGGAAATCATATTCATTCCTTTCTTTTGCAACGCACACCGGCAGAAAGATATGCGTATATATTTTTTACACACCCTGCAATAGAGGCGTATTTCCCTTCCAGCTTTACAGCATTTTTACCCAGTTTTCCAGCAAAGTCAGACCGGCCTCACCAGATTTTTCCGGATGGAATTGCGTACCACACAATGGACCGTTTTCAACTGCCGCGACAAAACGACTAGAGCCATGCTCAGCCCATGTGGTCAGCGGTAAAGCTGTTGGTCCCTTAGTCATCAACTGAGCAGGATCGCACATAGCCGCATAAGAATGCACAAAATAAAAACGCTGATCTTCCACACCTGCGAATAAGTGCGATCCCTGTGGAACTTCCACATGCGTCCACCCCATATGTGGAACAACTGGAGCCTTTAATAACGACACGTGCCCCGGCCACTGGCCTAAACCTTCACAATCACCTTTTTCAGCAGATCCTTCAAAAAGCACCTGCTCGCCCACGCAGATCCCCAGTACAGGACGGCCTCCAGCTAAACGCATATCGATCAGACGAGGTGCATCTACAGCCCGTAATTGCTGCATCACTGCTGCAAAAGCTCCCACACCTGGCAAAAGCATACCGTCAGCTTGCAGTACCTTTTCTGACGTGGCAGTTAATTCAACCTCAGCACCCACACGGCTTAAAGCGCGGCACGCGGAACGCACATTACCGGAACCATAATCCAAAACAACAACCGTGGGACGCTGTGACATTATTTTTTCCTTAACCATCCAAAAGGTCCCGGACGACGCCGATGCGAACCGTCACTGGAAATAGTGTCATCATAATCTGAAGGCTTAGTCCTCCCCAGCAGTAAATCTTCGGCCGCTTGGGGCATAGAACCTAATAACAAGCCTGCAGGAATTTCTTCTTCAGGAGCACCCTGCACATAACGGCGAGCGCTGATACGCCCAGAAACCCCCGTCTCAACACCGTCACCTTCCACCAGCCACGACATCAGTGCAACCGCGCCGTATTTCGATAAACGCGAAATAACTCGCGCCGTTTCATCAACTTCTTGCGGCATAGCACGAGTATCTGTCAGCAGCGCATCCAGTTCTTCTTCATCTGTTGGTTGAGTTTCAACCGGCAGCCACACAGCAGTCCACGGTTTTAAGCGGACGACTGTGGCACGTAGGCCCGCAAAAGACAATAAGGAGTGCAGAGCCTGCGGGGACGGTAACGGGGCAAGCACCAGTGCTACTGATAATCGGCCTCCGTCAAGGTGTAAGCCTTCATCAACTGGAGTGTCCAGTAAATCCTCTTGCCCTAAATGCGCTACGAGGTCACGAAATTGAGCATCAATATCTTCTTCAGAGCTCATGCGCCCTCCTTATATGCTCTCAGGATTATTCCAGACAAACCGACCACAGTATTTTACGATGTTCTCTCACAGGCTGTGACATAGGCGCGTTGCCTTTCACTGTGTACTTGTAGCAACACCCTTACCCTACAGGTCACAAACGATGAGCGTAAGCAGGTCACTGCGTATCCATCTGTGAAGGATCAGGAATGAAGATTCTTTGAGGATCCTTACAAAGCTCCTTTAGTAGAGGGAATACCGCTCACCCGCGGGTCCTCTTCCACAGCGACTCGCAAGGCTCGGGCGAATGCTTTGAATTGCGCTTCCACAATATGATGTGGATCTCGCCCAGCCAGTACATTCACATGCAAACAAATCCCTGAGTTATAAGTGAAAGACTCAAAGAAATGCCTTGTCAAAGATCCTGTGAAATGACCGCCAATTAAATGGTATTCCTGTCCCGCTGGCTCACCTTCATGAACAAGATAGGCGCGCCCTGCCACATCGACGACAGCCCGCGCAAGGGCCTCATCTAAAGGCACAGTTGCATCAGCGAAACGACGAATACCGCGCTTGTCTCCTAATGCTTTTTTCAATGCACTTCCTAGACAAATGGCGGTGTCTTCGACCGTGTGGTGCACATCTACGTCTATGTCCCCTTCTGCTCGGATATGCATATCAATCAGGGAGTGTTTCGCTAAAGCGGTGAGCATATGGTCGTAGAAAGGCACACCCGTTGAAATATCTGACTTTCCTGTTCCATCTAAGTGAATTTCGAGGTGAATGGACGATTCTGTGGTGGTGCGATCAATGACGGCGCTTCGGTGAGTTATTTCTTGAATATCCACGGTTTTCCTCCTGCAGGTGAATTTTGAGTTACACAACCAGTCATGGCAAAACCTCCAGTAGAGCAGACTGAAAGCGAGTATTTTCTGCGGGTGTTCCCACGCTGACACGTAGCCATCCTTCAGGACCAATCGCACGGATGAGCACGCCTCGTTCCACTAAGGCGCGAAAAATAGCGTCCCTGTCGTCAAATCGACCAAAAAGCACAAAGTTTGCATCAGATTCAGCGACTTTACAGCCTTGTTCAACTAGCCACTGCGCCATGGCATCACGATCAGCCCGTATTGCAGCAACCTGTGACATAAGTTCATCTGCGTGTTTTATTGCGACCAGCGCTACCGCCTGCGTGACTGCGGACAAGTGATAAGGCAAACGGATCAACAGAATCTGTTCAAGGACCTCAGGATGAGCAACCATGTACCCTAAACGCAGACCTGCCATTGCGAAGGCTTTTGACATGGTTCGCGTGACAATAAGGTGCGGGTGTGCGCCGTGAAGTTCAAGTGCTGAGGGCATGCCTACGCGACGAAATTCCGCATATGCCTCATCAATAACAACTAGAGTCGCACTGCGTTTTCCCTCGATCAGTGGCCCTGTATCACGCGCCGCTTCAAGCAGCTGAGCGATGTCTGCCAGTGGGAGCGCTGTTCCTGTTGGATTATTTGGGCTTGCGATGATAACGACTGCTGGATTTTCCTGGCGCATCGTGCGAATTGCTGCGTCTATATCCAATGTGAAATCTGAGCGACGCGGAGTGCTAACCCAACGAGTATGTGTGTCTCTCGCATATTCGTGGTACATCGAATATGTAGGCGTGAATGACAGGACCGAGCGATCGGGGCCACCAAATGCTTGGAGGATGTGCAGCATGATTTCATTGGAACCATTTGCAGCCCATATTTTCTCTGTACTCACTTGAACATGCGATTCTGCCCTCAAGTAGTCTGCGAGTGCGGCACGAAGCGGCCAAAAGTCACGGTCAGGGTAACGGTTCAGCCCTGCTGCTGTTTGTGAGAGCGCCTGCGCGATATCCGCGATGATGTGTTCAGAAGGCGAGTAAGGGTTTTCGTTCACGTTCAGGCATACGGGAATATCAAGTTGAGGTGCGCCGTATGGGGAAAGACCTGCTAGGTCTGCTCGTAGCGGCAAGGTTATGCTCATATTATTTGCCTATCTTTTGTCGTTCATATGCTGTGTCCCTTGGTGGATAGTTCACGTTTTTCTGCGTATTAACGAGGGGTTTCGCCATTTGCCGCACTTCACGGTAAGTTTCGACGACGAATGTCGGCGGCGAATCCGTGTGCGGGCAGGTTTTCTGCGTGAGCGAGGGTGATTAAGTGGTCGCTTACTTGGCTCAGAGCTTCTTGCGTGTATTCAACAACTTGTTGGCTGCGTAGGTATTGCATGACGTTAAGTCCGGAGGCAAATCGTGCAGTTCCTCCTGTGGGGAGCACGTGGTTGGAGCCTGCAAGGTAGTCTCCGAGCGGTACGGGAGTGTAGGAGCCAACAAATATGGCCCCCGCATTGTGTACACGTAAAGCAACCTCATTCGCGTGTTCTGTGTGGATTTCTAAGTGTTCGGGGGCGTATGCATCGACTACGTGCAGTCCTTGTTCTATGTCATCGACGATGATAATTCCTGATTGAGGGCCGGCTAGTGCGGTGAGTATACGTTCTGTATGTCGTGTTTCCTTGGCATATTCGACGACGAGGTGTTGGATTTTTTCAGCGAGCTTCACACTTGAGGTGATGAGAACGGAGGCAGCGGCTGGATCGTGTTCTGCTTGGCTGATAAGGTCAGCGGCTACATAACGTGGGTCTGCGGTGTCATCTGCCAAAATAGCGATTTCGGTAGTTCCAGCTTCTGCGTCGATACCGATTGTTCCTTGGAGTGCGCGTTTAGCTGCTGCGACGTAGATATTTCCTGGGCCTGTGACGACGTCAACTGGCTCAAGCGTGTCATGACCGTCGGTTATTCCGTAGGCGAATGCAGCGATTGCTTGTGCGCCTCCTATCGCCCAGACTTCATTTATCCCCAGCAGGGCGCAAGCTGCAAGGATAGTGGGGTGTGGTAGGCCTTCGTATTCTTTTTGTGGGGGTGAAGCGATGGCTAGGCTTGGTACTCCGGCTACTTGCGCACAGACGGCATTCATTACTACTGATGACGGGTAGACCGCAAGGCCTCCTGGTACGTATAGACCTACTCGTTGAACAGGAAGCCATCGTTGTGTGATGCTTCCGCCGGTAATGATCTGGGTTGTCCGTTCCTGTGGAAGTTGCTGCGTATGGCCAAGGCGCGCAGCTTCGATAGATGTTTCTAATGCCGCACGTATATTTGGGTCAAGATTTTCAAGGGCTAAAGTGATCTTTTTTTGAGGAATGCGCAGATATGGGGGACGAATCTGGTCGTATTTTTCAGCGAGCGCATATAAAGCTTCAGCTCCGCGACTACGTACCTGGTCAATGAGGGGTTGTACTTGGAGGGTTGCGCGTGTGGTATCAAGGCTTGCGCGCGGTAGTATGCGGCGCAGCTCGGAGGTTGTCAGCACTTTTCCACGCAAATCAGTACGTTCCATAAAAATAGCTTAGGTTGTTCACCGAGTTGTGGTCGCATATTCTCGTGGCTCGGACATAGGCGCTGTGGTGTTGTGCGTACAATTTATTTATGGGAAGGAGCCGGTGATGTCAGATATTCAGGTTATTCATGTGCAGGATGTGATTCGTTTAGGCCAGTTTCTGAAATTAGCCAATATGGTTGAAAATGGCGCAATGGCACGTGACCTTATTCAAGGTGGCGATGTGTATGTCAATGGCGCGGTTGAAACTCGTCGTGGTTTTCAGTTGCCTGATCTCGCGGTTGTAGAAGTGGACTCACCGTGGGGCACACAAAGCGCTCAGGTGGCATATTCTCGTTAAGATTTTACTTACCTATCGCACTCAGAATACAAAAAATTCATCCTAACAATAAATTCTCATATTGTTTACACATGTATTTTCTATAGCCGAATCGTGACTCTAAGGAACTAGGTTCAATCTTAAAACGGCAGTGAATTTCTCTTCTTTTTCCTCTTTATCCACAGGTTATTGACACGTGCAGCGCCTTCTGTCACGATCACATGAATACACCAAAGTTGTTGTAGTAGGAGGAGAATACGTGCCACTCTCATTATTTTTATCTCGATAAGTACAGCTTTTCCTTGGGTTGTTATCAGCTCAACGTCCTAGGGCTTTTCTGCACTACGCGTCTTGCACACATACGTCATGCCCTTGTTCCCGCAGGAAGGTCCTTTTCTTTCTTCAGTATCGAAGCCACATTTTTATTGAGTTTTCGTATTTTCTGAATCTCATGACCACAAAACGTAGATGGGTAACAGGCTACCCATCTCTTTCATTTTATCAATCGACATAAAGGAGGCCCGCAAATGTCTCACTTCACTCATATTCCGCCTGAAAATTCATCATCTCAATTTCATTCGCAGAAGAAAACAGCTCATCGACGTTGTATACGGTGGGAAGGTCAGGGAACATACTCATCACGTGCTTTTCGACGTCCCCCACCTGTTCGAATAGCAGATTCTTCTTCCTCTCATACAGAGGAAATCCCTACCGCTAAACATTGGGCAGAACATCTTTCACGAGGGATCGTTGAGGTTCTTTCTGGGATACGCCCCGTTGAACAACTGCAACGTTGCGTTTGTCCGCCACTGTATGACTATCTGCATCAATTAGCTCCGCATCATAAAACACGCACTCGACACCGATTATGCAAGGTTTCCTCTGTACGCACATGTGAGCCTCGTGAAGATGTCGTCGAAGCGACATGTATTGTTACGCATCGGTCATCAACGCGGGTCGTTGCTTTGCGTTTAGAAAAACTTGAAGGGAGATGGATAGCAACAGCTCTTGATATTGTGTGATACTCCCTGCAAGAAATCAGCAGGTATCTCATCCCACAGCAACTCTTTATGGTGGGCGATGCGTGCCTGCTTCGGTTCATTCAATCACGCAAGGGAAATGCCCGATAGTCCACACTATCGGGCATTCAAAGTCTCACAGGTCAGGCGTTTGGACGCTTGCCGTGGTTCGCGCCATTCTTACGACGATCGCGGCGCTTGCGGCCTCTCTTTGACATCTTTTTCTCCTTGCAAGTACGTGAACGCAACCCTGACAGTTTGCCATACTCTGAGGCGCATAACCAAGTGGATACCTGAATGCGGGACGCATAACACATGAGAAAGAATAAAATCTGCTTCGCATATGCATTATAAAGACTGGAAAAGATAGCCATTTGAGCCAGAAAATTAGACAATAGACTTATGAATCTGATTCGTATGATTGCTCGCCCTCTTTTAGCAGCTCCTTTCATTGTTGAAGGCTGGTCAGCGCTGCACTCTCCTTGCGACCACGTTGCTCGCATAAAAGCCGCGGGAATCAACACGGATAACGTGCCTTATATCGGGCAGGTCAGCGATTCCACATGTGAAGTCCTTACACGCGCAATGGGCGCAATAACGCTCACAAGCGCCCTCGCTTTATCATGCGGTAAAGCACCTCGTAGTGCCGCCGCTGTTCTGGCAACCGTCGCCGTACCTGTTGCTTTTATTAATGCTCCCGTCTGGACAGCACAAACATCACAGGAACGCGCACAATACGCTTGTGAGCTGCGTTTACGTGGGGCTTTAGCGGCCGCTATGCTTCTTGCCAGCGTTGATCGAAAAGGACGTCCCTCCGCCTTATGGCATATGACTCACATGGGGACATTACGTGGCATAGGAAACCGTCTTGCTCTTTCTTCGAGCAGGTCAGAAAGTGGGCAGCAGTGACGGATCATTCCGTTCCTTTTTTCCCCGTATGGAACGCTCCTTATGCGCACGGCCCAATAGACGCATGTATAGAAATTCCTGGTTCTAAGTCGCTCACGGTACGTGCTCTGTTACTTGCAGCTCTGGCAGATCGTCCCAGTATTATTCATGGGGTCCTTGACAGTCGTGACACTTCCTTATTTGCCGAGGGCCTGCGTGTTTTAGGCGCACAAATCACCCCATATGCTTCAGATTCTTTACGTGTTACGCCTTTACCTCCTTTCCCACACGCCCAGCAGCGCTCACCTCACACACTGAATATCATGTGTGGTTTAGCTGGAACTGTTATGCGTTTTTTGCCACCTATTGCAGCTTTAACTGGCCGTCCCGTACATTTTGACGGGGATGAAGCAGCACGCCGACGGCCTTTAGGACCGTTACTTGATTCTTTGGAATCTTTAGGCGCACATATTGAATATGAAGGTAAGCGAGGTTTCTTACCTTTCACTATCTGCGGTCCTTTACGTGCGCCTTCCTCAGGCATCGTTGAAGTTGATGCTTCATCATCATCTCAATTTTTCTCTGCACTCCTTATGTTGGCTCCTTTATTAGAAGCTCCTGTGCAAATACATTCAGTTGGGCCGGTTGTTTCGCTCCCCCATATCCATATGACTGTAGAGGCACTGCATCAACGCGGCATTGCTATAGATTGCCGAACCAATGATTTAGGTGCTGCCGTTTGCCGTGTGCAACCGTGTCGTCCACGAGGACAAGATACGCATATTGAACCTGACTTATCGAATGCTGGTCCTTTTCTTGCCTTGGCTCATATAACTGGCGGGCGTGTCGTTATCCCCCATTGGCCTTCCTTCACCACGCAAGCTGGTGATGCGTGGCGCAGTATTTTGCCGCGTTTAGGTGCGCGCGTATCTTTCACAGATGAGGGCTTGGCTTTGCAGGGTCCGGGCGCTGGAGAGTATGACGGGTTTGAGGGTGATTTTTCCGATGTGGGCGAGTTGATTCCAACTCTGGTTGCAATTATGCTTTTTGCGCGTACTCGTTCCGTTCTGCGCGGTATCGCCCATTTGCGGGGGCATGAAACGAATCGTTTGGCCGCCCTTGTCGAGCAAATATGTGCTCTCGGCGGGAAAGCGCAAGAGACTGATGATGGTCTTGTCATTTATCCGACTTCCCTGCACCCCACTCAGATGGCAACATATGAGGATCATCGAATGGCTACATTCGCCGCGATTGTGGGGGCTGTTGTTAGGGGGGTCAGTGTTGAAAATATTGCGACGACTTCAAAAACATTACCGGATTTCCCGCAGCTATGGACTCGCGCTGTGATGACAGCTTCACCGCAATCTCAGGATTTTTCTGCCGTAGATAAAATTACCCTCACTGGCACATTTTCTTCATCGAAAGAACAACTATGAGGCGTGATATTGGAACTGATGACCCGCGCGTGCGTGTACGCCCTCAATCTTCTTCGCGTCCTCGTACGAAAAATCGGCCTGACTGGTCGCAAAAACCTTTGGGACAGGTAATAGCAATTGACCGTGGTCGTTATAGCGTTATTTGTCAGGGTACAGGCAATCGTATTTTAGCTGTGCGCGCACGCGAGCTTGGGCGTGGCAGCGTTATTATGGGTGATTTTGTTCGTTTAACAGGTGATTTATCTGGCCGCCCAGATACTTTAGGCCGTATTGTCGCCGTTGAAGATCGCCGTAATGTCCTTCGCAGATCTTTAGAAGATGCTCCCGACCAGCGGGGAGAAAAAGCAATAGTTGCTCACGCTGACCTCATGGTTATTGTGACAGCTTTAGCTGATCCGCCACCGCGCACAGGGATGATTGATCGTTGTCTTGTTGCTGCTTATGAGGCGGGTATGGGCGCTATTTTGTGCCTCACAAAAGCAGATCTTGGTGATCCTGATGAGCTTCGCCGTTTGTATGCTGATTTTGATGTTGATATTGTGGTAACTTCGTGCGGTTCTGCTGATATGGTTCCTGCAGGAATTGATGATGTGCGCCGCTTGTTGGCAGGTCATTTTTCTGTTCTTGTCGGCCATTCAGGGGTTGGTAAATCCACGTTAATTAATGCTTTGGTTCCGCAGGCTGGTCGCACTGTCGGACATGTTAATGAGGTTACTGGGCGTGGCCGTCACACTTCGACTTCTTCTGAGGCTTTTGAACTGCCTGAAGGTGGGTGGATTGTTGATACCCCTGGGGTGCGTTCTTTTGGTTTAGGACATGTGAGTGTGGAGGATGTGCTCGGTGTTTTCCCGGATGCAGCTCAAGCAACAACATGGTGTTTGCCTTTGTGTACGCATTTGGATTCTGAGCCTTCGTGTGCATTAGATTCCTGGAAGCAAGCAGTTGGGCCCTTTGCTGTTTCTTCTGTTCTTACTGAGGCAGAAAAAGCATCACGTTCTCACCTTGTCGTATCTGTTCGTCGTCTTTTAGAAGCTGTTATTCATGCGCAAACTATTTCCCACGTATCACGTTCACGAACGTGACCTTCTTCTTTTTATCTGTTCAATTCATTAATTTCACGAAAGTGTTGTTTATGAGCACTGTCCTTGTGATCGAGCATGATCCTCTTGTCGCTCTCGGAAATTTAGAGCAGCTGCTCTGCGGAAAATACGAGCATGTGCGCGCATGGGAAAAGCCTCAAGCTGTTGATCGCATTATCGAAGATATCGAATGTGGGGCGCGGCCTTTTCCTTCTGCTGTTGTTATTCTTGGTGGCCGCATGAATGCCTATGCAGATGAGGCATGCCCTTGGTTTCCTGCAACACGTCACCTTATCCGTGACTGTGCGCAACGTCAGGTGCGCCTTCTCGGAATTTGTTTAGGACACCAAATTATTGCAACAGCTTTGAATGGGAGTGTCGCTTTGGCCTTCCCTGAAAATCGTGAATGCGGCATTACACAGATCAGATGGGAAAATAAACCCCCGACCCTGCATGCTGATGAATCTGCTTTATGGGATTCTCTACAGGAAACATCGCATGTTTTTGCCGATCACAGTGATGCTGTCAGTGAGCTTCCGCCCCATGCTCTTGTATGGGCACGGTCTCAACGTTGTGTACATATCATGTCTTGTGGGACTGTTATTGGGGTTCAATTTCATCCGGAAGTCACCGAAAGTATTATTCATAGCTGGGCACAATCCGACCCGCAGACGTACACACAAGACATCCATGATGAGTACGCGCTTCATCGTGACGCATTATTTGATACGTGCAAGCATTTAGCTCAGTGGCTACTTGGCCCGTGTACTCAATAGCCTCAGACACATCTTTTCTTCAGGATGTATCTGAGGCTACTGGAGAAAATATCGTACTCTTTTCCTTATAGGCAGGTGTACTTCCTCAAAAATCAGGCCAGCCGATACATCCACCCGTATGGGTCCGTTGCTTGACCTGTTTGAATATCAGTTAATGCTTTCAAAGTATCAAGCATAACTTTTCCAACCGGTAAGGATAGGTCAAAGCCTTCACCAGCTAAACGAGTAATTGGAGTGACAACGGCGGCTGTTCCACATGCGAATAGTTCTGCCACTGTTCCCTTCTCAATGCCTGTGACGATCTCATCAATAGCGATTTTTTCTTCTGTCACGTTTATCCCACGGTCACGTAGTAATCGGCAAATCGCTGAACGAGTTCCCCCTTCCAAGATGACACCGGATAGTTCAGGTGTTCGCACGCTCCCATCAGCCATCACAACGAAGGTATTCATACCACCGAGTTCTTCAAGGTAGCGTTCTTCGTAGGTGTCCAGGAAACAAATCTGATCAAAGCCACGTGAAGCTGCCTCCATTTGGGGGAGCAACGAAGCAGCATAATTACCCCCAGCTTTTGCTGAGCCTGTACCGCCTGGTCCTGCTCGATGGTAGCCTTTCACGACCCAAATTGAAATACCTGCAACACCTGAAGCAAAGTAGCTTCCCGCAGGCGAGCCGATCACGTAGTAATCAAACTGATGTGCTGAATGAACTCCAAGGAAAGGTTCTGTAGCAATAACGAAAGGCCGCAAGTACAGGGAAGATCCTTCTTGGGATGGAACCCAGCGATGATCGGCACGAACATATGCTGCAAGAGAAGCCACAAAATCTTCACGGTCGATGGCGGGCATAGCCATACGGTTACTTGAGTGATTGATACGTGCCGCATTGAAAGTGGGACGGAAAGTCCAGATTGATCCGTCAGTATGCTTATAGGCTTTGATGCCTTCAAATACTTCCTGCCCGTAGTGCAAAACTGCTGCTGCAGGTGATAATTCAATATTTCCGAAGGGAATAATGCTGCGATCATGCCAGCCTTGGCCGTGTGTCCACCGCATATGTGCCATATGATCGGTGAACACTTTCCCGAAAGCCAGAGATTTCATGGATTCCTGGTATTGTTCATCGTTGGCTGGCCGTGGGTGAGCAGTCACGGGGAAACGAGATACAAGTTCATCCGCTGGTCGGATAGGTTCAGCTGCACATTTTTCAAGTTCAGTGGGCACATGTTCATTCTGCTTCATCATTTTTCCTTCGATGGTCAGGACCTGTACAGAGAATATGCATCACATTCACGCACTTTCGAGTATTTCCATCATATGACCCTCGTTTGAAGCCATACACACACGGACTGTGTGACAGCTGGCGCACTTTGTTTATCCGTACGCTTTTATTGAGGCAGATGATGGGTTAGTTGAAACATAAAGTCACTTAAGCAAAGAAACGATGGCGTCACCTATTTCCTGTGTTGATCGCACCAGAGGTTTTCCTGCGGTAACGCTATCGGCACGAGCAGCCATGTCAGTTTCAATGGCAGTTTCAATGGCACGAGCTTGCAGGTCATACCCTAAGTGGTGGAGCATGAGGGCGAGTGAGGATATTGTTGCTGTCGGGTCAGCTTTCCCTTGACCTGCAATGTCGGGGGCTGAACCGTGGACAGGTTCAAACATCGACGGATACGTGCCGTCAGGATTAATGTTTCCTGATGCGGCAAGTCCAATTCCACCGGTAATAGCGCCAGCCTCGTCGGTTAAAATATCGCCAAATAGGTTATCTGTCACGATGACATCAAAACGTTGTGGGTCAGTCACCATGTAAATCGTGGCAGCATCAATATGACAATAGTCAACGCTCACTTGCGGGTAGAGTGCTCCTATTTCACGGACGATACGTGACCATAAGCCACCTGCGTGTACAAGAACATTATGTTTATGCACAAGTGTCAGGTGGTGCGCGGGGCGTGACTGTGCTTGCTCGAAAGCATAACGGACGACACGTTCAATTCCGTAGGCGGTGTTAACAGAAACCTCATTAGCAATTTCCTGAGGAGTACCCGTACGAACTGAACCACCATTTCCACAGTACAGTCCTTCTGTTCCTTCACGCACCACAACAAAATCTACGTTGTGAGGATTCACTAAAGGACTGGGCACGCCTGCATAATATTTCGCTGGACGCAGATTCACGTAGTGGTCAAAAGCAAAACGTAGACGCAGCAGTAAACCGCGTTCTAACACGCCGGAAGGAACTGATGGGTCCCCCACTGCGCCAAGCAGAAGCGCATCATGTGTGGCTAGTGTTTCAAGGTCGTGTTCTGTCAGTGTTTCACCTGTACGGTGCCAACGTTGAGCACCAAGATCGTAGTGAGTGGTGTTGATACTGACAGGGGTATGCGTAAAAACTGCACGAAGTACTTTCAATGCTTCAGGGACTACTTCTTGACCGATACCGTCACCAGGGATTACTGCAAGTTTCAGCGTTGTCATATCTTGACTTTCCCTCATCTGTTGTCTTTCGCGTTGAAATGTCCGAATGTCGGTTTCTTGTCCAGACGGTCGCGCACTATCACTCTTTTCTGTTTGCGGACGACTTGATCTGTTGTAGCGTAAAAGCACATTGGCCGCTCCCCTATTGGGAACGGCCATGTGTTATGCCAAGAATTATTGCACCCGATTTTCAGCGGGCTGCACTACCATCCACGTAGTCACCATCTACTTGTGACCATCCAAATTTTGCGCGCAGTTCTTTACCGGTAGCTTCAATTGGATGTGATTCACCTTCGGCTCGCAGTGCCTTAAATTCAAGGGCACCGTTATCTTGGTCAGCAATGAAACGACGAGCAAAAGTTCCATTCTGAATATCAGCCAGAACCTCTTTCATTGCTTCTTTCACTTGAGGGCCGATCACACGAGGACCGGAAACGTAGTCACCGTATTCAGCGGTGTCAGAAATTGACCAGCGTTGCTTGGTAATGCCGCCTTCATTAATCAAGTCAACGATCAGTTTCATTTCATGTAAGACTTCAAAATAAGCCATTTCAGGCTGATATCCGGCTTCTACGAGAGTCTCAAAACCATACTGGATCAGACGTGAAACGCCGCCACAGAGGACTGCTTGTTCACCAAAGAGGTCGGTTTCTGTTTCTTCAGTGAAGGTTGTGCGAATAACACCTGCACGGGTCGCACCGATTGCTTTTGCGTATGATAGAGCCAGTTCAAATGCCTGACCGGAAGCATCATGTTCAACACAGACGAGGGCAGGAACGCCTTTTCCTTCTACGTACATGCGACGCACCGTATGGCCTGGGCCTTTGGGGGCAACCATACAGACATCATGATCTTCACTCGCAGTGATGTATCCGTAGCGGATATTGAAGCCGTGAGCAAAGAATAAAGCAGCGCCTTCCTTCAGATTCGGGGCAATTTGTTCCGCATATACGTGACGTTGCACTTGATCTGGGGTAAGTATCATGACAACATCAGCGTCGGCCACAGCTTCAGGAATATCGCTTACGTGAAGGCCAGCACTTTCAGCTTTTTCCCATGAGGAAGATCCTGGGCGTAAACCCACAACAACTTCTACACCAGAATCTTTCAGGTTCAGCGCGTGCGCATGGCCTTGTGACCCGTACCCGATGATGGCAACTTTCTTGGACTGGATGAGGCAGAGGTCTGCGCCCTCATCGTAAATGATCTCAGCCATTGTCATTTCTCCTTCAATTGATCTGTAATCGAACGGGATCCGCGTCCAATTGCCACGGCACCCGATTGAACGATTTCTTTAATACCGTAAGGCTCTAGGGCGCGCACCAGAGCCTCTAATTTTGACAAAGAACCAATGGATTCAATAACAACCGAATCCGGCTGTACATCCACCACATGCGCACGGAATAAGTCAACGACTTGCAGGACACTGGTACGGCAGGATTCATCTGCGTGTACTTTCAGCAGCAAGAGGCGACGTTCAACACTGCCCTCGGGGTCAAGTTCAACGACTTTTAGTACGTTAACCAACTTATTGAGTTGTTTTGTGACCTGCTCGAAAGGCGAGTCCTCAACCGAAACAATAATTGTCATACGTGAGATTTCAGGATGCTCTGTTTCACCCACAGTTAAGGACTTGATATTGAATGCGCGGCGAGCAAATAATGACGCAACGCGCATCAGTACACCGGGTTTGTTTTCTACAAGCACCGATATGGTACGTAAGTGACTCATTTTCAGTCCTCCACTTCCCAATCAGGAGCCATGCCCTGAGCATAACGAATCTCATCATTGGATACACCTGCAGCGACCATCGGCCATACCATTGCATCTTTTGATACTCGGAAATCTAAAAGAACCGGGCGATCGTTTATGGACATGGCCCATTCGATTGCTTCATCTACTTCGTCAATAGATCGGATGGTTCGTGCTTCCATTCCATAAGCTTTCGCAAGCATTTCAAAGTTAGGTATCTGATCGCCTTCAACAGGATTGAGTGTGGTATTTGAGTAACGTTTTCCGTAGAACAGTGACTGCCATTGGCGGACCATCCCTAGCACACTGTTATTGATGAGGCATACCTTAATGGGAATATTATTTACTGTGCAGGTCGCAAGTTCTTGGTTCGTCATTTGGAAAGAACCATCCCCGTCAATCGCCCAAACGGTTGTGTCGGGGCAGCCTACTTTAGCGCCCATAGCCGCAGGAATACAGTAGCCCATTGTCCCTAATCCAGATGAGGACAAGAAGTGCCGTGGTTTTTCGTATTCGATAAATTGTGCGGCCCACATTTGATGCTGGCCTACACCTGTGACGTAAATAGAATCAGGCCCTGCAATACGTGATAGTTTTTGCAGTACTTCTTGGGGTGCCATCATTCCATCTGTGGGTTCTGCCCATCCCATTGGATAGCGGGCGCGTAAACGGTTGAGGTAACGCCACCATCCAGAAAGGTCGGGTTGTCCTTCTTCTTTTTGTGCGTGCAGAATCTCTTCGTTCAACGCGTCTAAGGCAGGTTTAAGGTCTGCCACGATTGGCACATCTGCTTCACGGTTCTTTGAGATTTCAGCGGCATCAATATCAACGTGGACAACGCGAGCGCGGGGAGCAAAAGAATCGAGGTTCCCTGTCACTCGGTCATCGAATCGTACTCCGAGGGCAACAATCAGGTCTGCGCGTTGCAAGGCTCCTACCGCAGCCACTGTCCCGTGCATACCAGGCATACCTAGGTTGTGTGGATCTGAGTCTGGGAAAACACCACGTGCAGGCAGCGTGGTAACTACCGCAGCATCTGTAATTTCAACGAGTTGACGTAATTGTTCATAGGCTCCGCTGCGGACAGCCCCTCCACCGACATAAAGGACGGGAGCTTGCGCGGAAATGATTTCACGGGCAGCTGCGCGTACTTGTTTCATGCTGGGTTTACATGCGGGTTTATATCCGGGCAAATCCAGCGCTGGTGGCCACATGAAGTCAAGGTGAGCGTTTTGTGCTGATTTTGTAATGTCAACAAGAACGGGACCTGGTCGGCCTGTGGCGGCTAAATGGAATGCTTCGGCTATGCGAGCGGGGATGTCGGCTGCTTCTGTTACGAGGAAAGAATGTTTGGTGACAGGAACTGATGCGCCGACAATGTCAGCTTCTTGGAATGCGTCTGTGCCAATAAGGGAAGCGCCTACTTGTCCTGAGATCACAACGATTGGAACGGAGTCAACATTTGCATCTGCTAGGGCAGTCATAACATTTGTCGCTGCAGGACCGGAGGTAACGATTGCGCATCCTACTTTCCCTGTAGCTAGGGCGTATCCTTCTGCAGCGTGTCCAGCTCCTTGTTCGTGGCGTACGAGGATGTGGCGCACTGTTGAATGCATCAATGGGTCATAAACAGGGAGGATAGCCCCACCAGGCATACCAAAAACTTCTGTAACTCCTAGCGCCTCTAGTGTTGCCACAATCGCTTCTGCGCCAGTCATTGTGCGGGTTTCGACAGGGTCTTTCACTGCAAGGTCCTCTCAATATATTCGGGTGGTTCTTAATGAAAAAGTCCCCTGACGCAGCTATTGCGTGGGGACGAGGCGTGCGAGCCACCCATTTCACACGGTAGGCGCCGCACGCCCACGTACGAGGACGCGCAGTCGACTAACAATGTGAATGTTGAGCACACAATAATCCTAGCGGGCTCACACTAATACTTGGTCCATGTCTCATACTTCAAGCCTTTTTGTAACCTACTAGGACGATAGACCGTTTTCTTCGGATGCCCTTTTGCCATACTGTATGTAATTTCATTGTCTATGTCGTTTATCAACTATGGAGTTGAACCGTCATGGTTACAGTCTTTGAATTGCTGGCTGAGCAGCCTATTTTGTTTCTTTTCCTCCTTGTGGGAGCGGGTATGGCTTTCGGTCATGTCAAGGTCCGTGGGGTCGGATTAGGGGCGGCCGCGGTTCTTTTTCTTGCAATTGCTTTAGCGGCGTGGGCAGAGGTTTATGACATTGAATTACGCGTGACACCTCAGCTTGGAACACTTGGTTTGACACTTTTTACTTTTGCTATCGGGATTAACTCGGGAGCTTCTTTCTTCCATAATCTGCGCACAGCTGTTGGGCCTTTACTGACAATGCTTGCTCTGTATGTGCTTGCGGCAGGAACTGGTTTATTTGTTGGCCAAGCTTTAGGTATGGATATTCCTTTAATTGCAGGGACTTTTGCAGGTTCTATGACGAATACTCCTGCTTTGGCTGCTGCAGGTGAAGCTTCAGGTTTACTTGAAAGGGCAACGGTAGGGTATTCCATTGCTTACCTTTTCGGTGTCATTGGGATGATGGCTGCCGCTATGGCTGCTTTATCTTACGGCAGGAACGACAAGGATACTCCTAGCCCGATTGCAAACCGAACTATCCGTGTGGAGCGTGAAGATCATCCTTCAATTGGTGATCTGTACGAAAAACTTGAATCAAAAGTTACTTTCTCACGTCTGCGTCGTGGTGAAACCGGCCCGATTTCTCATCCTTCTTTGTCGGATACTTTGGATGAGGGTGACTTGGTTACTGTTGTGGGTCCTCGCGAGCTTGTTGCTCGTGTTGCTACAGAGCTTGGTCATTCTTCCTCACATTCTTTGACTCAAGATCGTTCATATTTGGACTTCCGGCGTGTCACAATTTCTAATCCACACGTTGCTGGACGCGCAGTGTCAAGTCTTGATATGGAGAAACAGTTCTCTGCTGTCATTTCACGTGTACGTCGCGGTGATGTTGATATGGTTGCTCAGCCTGAAACTGTGTTACAGCTAGGTGATCGTGTACGTGTTGTAGCTCCCACAGCGAAAATGCGTGAGATCACGAAGTTTTTTGGTGATTCTGCACGTGGTTTATCTGATTTGAATCCAATTGCTTTGGGTTTAGGGATGGCTTTAGGTATTGCAATTGGCGAGTTACCGATTCTTACACCTTCCGGTGAGTATTTTTCCATCGGTTCTGCGGCAGGCACTTTAATTGTGGGGTTAGTTTTTGGGCGTATTGGTCGTATTGGCCCAGTAGTCACGGCTTTGCCTTTTACGGCATGTCAAGTGCTGTCTGAGTTAGGTTTGTTGATCTTTTTAGCTCAGGCGGGCGCAAAAGCGGGTTGTCAAATTAGTGAGGCTTTCACTTCAGGTGCGTGGCTGAATATCTTCATCGTGGGTGCCCTGATGACTTCTATCATGGCTATTGGTTTGTATGTGAGTATGCGATGGTTCTTCAGGATGGGTGGAACTCAGCTGTCGGGTTTGATTGGTGGCGTTCAGACTCAGCCCGCTGTTCTGGCTTTCGTAAATTCACGCACTAATGGCGACCCGCGTGTGGCTTTGGGTTACGCGCTTGTGTATCCGGTGGCTATGATCGCTAAAATTTTGATCGCTCAGTTCCTTGGTGGTTTATAGCTTCTGGACTACGGCGCATATGCCGTTTCTTTGGTGCGCTTTGAGAAATTCCGGAGTTTTTCATAGGGAGGTAGCTTCTTTCGTTGCCTCCCGCTTTTTGTTTTGACTCATTGTGGAAAGCACCTATTTTTCTTGCACGGATCTTCGTATCTGTGACGCCGTATGTTGTGAGTATGAATCTGAGCTTTGTATCTGGTGACTTCCGTAGCGCTCGTATACCATCGTGAGGATTTGTTACTTTCTTATGTCCTCACACGTATGCCTATTGGTAACGTGTCGTGAATGGTTACATGTGAGACTGACCAGCCATTTTTATTGGCACGTTACCTTTTCAAGTCATATGAATATGAAATAGGGTGCCACATCGTGTATATGTGACACCCTAAATCAGGTCGGTGAAGCTGAATATTCTTCTATTTGGAGGAGGCGACGTTTTCCCTCGCTTGTTTCTAGGGAAACATTATTTATTTCGTGTGAACCCTCTTCCAAAAGATTCTGTTCATGCTTGCACTATTTTTCTTGAGTTTCTGTGATAAGCATAGGGACATTCACGGGACGCTCCATCAGCCAGTTACGATCTGTAAACATACGTGATATAGCCAAGCCAATACCGATTGCTGTGATGGTGAATGCCACGGTGAAAAGCGCCGCGAGTGCATCAGAAATGTCTCCATTATTCAGGTAAGCAAGTGAACGGTACAGAGGCACACCTGGAATCATGATTACCACTGCTGGAACTGACAGGGTGACACGTGAAAAACGAGTTTTCTTTGCAACTACTGTGGCAAGTAAACCTGCAGCTAAAGCTCCTAAGCCAACGGCTGCTTGCACTGGCATATGTGCACCATCGACCAGGAATAAACGCCCTGTGTTAATGACGGCACCAATTCCAGCAGCAGCAGCACACACTTTATGCGGAGAATTGAAAAGCATAGCGAAACCGTAGGCGGCAACAAAACTGGTGATCGCACGCAGCAGATACAGAACTGGCAACGCAAGATGATAGTTATACGCAGGGGTCACTGACCAACTGAAAATAATAGAAACCGTCCATACGGCCATACCTGCACTCACAACAAGCATTGCCACATATACGAGGCGGGCAATCCCTCCGTGGAAATCATGTCGTACAAGGTCAATAATGCCTGTTACCAGCGGGAATCCTGGAACTAAGAAAAGGACTGCGGATATGAAACCTGCTTGATGTGTGGGTTCCAAAGCAAAAAGGGTTTGTGCTAAGGCAACTGTCGCAATGTAGATGAGGCCTGAAAAAGCGCCGCAGGCCATCCAGACACCGAAGTGATTAAAACGTCGATGCAGCATTTGACGTCGTAAGAATTGGCCAAAAAATGCTGCAAGAGCAACGACGCTACATTCGACCCATCCCCCATGATTCAGGAAGGCGAAACTTGCGCAGGCAAGGCCACTGGCAAGGGCATTTGGAAGCCATCCATACAGTGGGCCGTGTTTTTCGATTTCGTCAAGACTACGGGCGACTTCTTCGACCTGTACTTTACGATCTTTCAATGATGATACGTAGTTGACCAGACGGTCAATACGGTCGGCGTTTACTCCCATTACTCGTTGTTCTGCAAGCTCTGTACGAAATGTACCGTTAGCGTAGGCTGTTGTCACAATTTCCGTGTATGTGACTTGTGCACGGTGTTCTTCAATACCAACAGCTTTAGCTAGGGCAGCCATTGTGTATTTGACGCGGTAGGCACTTGCACCGGCTGCAAGGAGCATTTGTCCCAGCCTGAGCACAACACCCGATTGCAGCGATAAACGGTCATGAGCGACCATGCGGTGCATTGTCAGGCTTGTACCCATATGCCCTGAAGACGCAGGAGCCTGTGATACGGGGCTGTCTGTTTGTTCAGACATAGGTGCAGATTGGTCATCTTTCTGTGTCATGTCTTTAGCATGACAGGCATTTTTACAAAAACCGAGGTCTTGAGTCTGATTCTGAGTGTGTGGTTTACTACCTTTGTTTTTTCCTGTGTGGGTTGTGTCTGTTTTGGGTTTATGTTCCCGGGTTTTGTTTGGCGTATGCACTGCCCTGCGTGTTTGCCGTGTGTCTGCGTGTTTGTGCTCGTGTGCGCCCTGCGTCTTTGCCGCGTGTTTTGTTCGCTTGTGTGCTGTCCGTGTGGGTTGGTCATCGAAGCTGTTTGTGTCAGTGTCCCACGAGCAGCCTGCCTGCCCTGCTTCTTTGCTGTTCGGTGTGTTTACTGCTTCCCGCACGCTAGGCTGTGTTGCCTCGCGCGCGTTGTTTGTTCCACGTTTGTTCGCGTGTGCGCTGCCTGTGTGGGTTGCTCGGTTGTTTGTTCAGTGGCACCGTGTTTGTCCGGTGCCCAGCCGTACAGTGTGTTGTTTTTTGCTGTTGTTAGGCTGTTGTGCGCTCGCTTGTGTTTCTTCACTGCCTGCGCGGGTTGCTCGGTTGTTTGGTCACTGGCACCGTGTTTGTTCAGTGTGTTGTTCGCGTGCGCCCTGCGTCTTTGCCGCGTGTGCCCGTTTGTTCAGTGGCACCGTGTTTGTTCAGTGTTTTGTTCGCGTGCTCGCTTCTTCGCCTGCCATGCTTCTTTGCTGTTCGGCGTGTTTACTGCTTCCCGCACGCTAGGCTGTGTTGCCTCGCGTGTGTGTGGGCTCTGTCGTGCGCGTGTTGGGGGGGCAGCCACAGTAGTGTGGTTGCCCCCCCTTCTTGTTGGTTGGTTGCGGTGGTGTCCTACTCTCCCACATTCTGTCGAGTGCAGTACCATTGGCGCTGTAGGGCTTAGCTTCCGGGTTCGGAATGGGTCCGGGCGTTTCCCC